>JAVBLE010000036.1:0-127843 GCA_031553685.1 Paludibacteraceae bacterium
AGTACAGCAAAAGATATTGGAAAAGAATGCTCCTATTGCCGCTTGGAAAGAAATTTTAGCCGAGTTTATTATTTTATTTGAGAAAAGATGGTACATTAGCTGATACTTTCCCCGTTGACACAGTTTAATGAACAGACCCCATTTTTTTTGCAGAGCTTGAGGTGATTTCCCTACATTTTTCGCTAAATGCATTATGGGTGTATCTTAATATTTTTATCTTTGCAATCAAAATAAAAATAATCCCTTTGAAAAATTATCTGTTTCGCGTATTCCTTGCCTCTTTCTTGGTAATTATCATACTGCTACCGTTGTATTATCTGCCGCAGGCAAAGGTTTTCGGACTCGAACTGAAACCTATTGATATTTTGTCCGACTTGCGCACCGAAGACAGTACAGTCGTGCTGCAACCGCCTCCGGCTATTGCCGATACTTGTCCGGCAGGATTTACCTGCATTGAGGATTATTCTGACCATAAAACTATCCTGAACAATTTCTTTGCTGCGCTGGATCAATCCAATCAACGCACTGTCCGCATTGCCTTTTATGGCGATTCGTTTATCGAAGGCGATATTCTGACAGCCCATCTCCGCTCCTATTTTCAGAATAAATTCGGCGGCTGTGGCGTTGGGTTTATGCCGCTCAACAACAGCGAAGCCGATGGACACCGCCGGACTATTATCCATTACTCGAAAGGTTTTGATACCCGGAATATTGTTCTGAATAATTTCAGAAGAGAGTTGCTTAGCATGGGCGGCAGTTATTACATTCCAACGCAAAATGTTTCGATAACTTATCAGGGCAACAAGTATTTGGAACATTTGGACACTATTTCTTCGTTCCAGATTTTGTATATAAATAATTCGCGCGACGCTAAAATCAATTACCGTATCAACGGCAGCGAAGCACAAACCTTGGTGTTGAGTTCGGGCAGTGGCGTGCAAAAACAAGTCGTAACCGGAAACATTGGGAAAATAACTTTATCTGTTCCCGATTCTGCCCGCGTAACTTTTTTGGGTGCTTATCTGGATGGAAAGACAGGTGTTTGTGTGGACAATTATAGCATGCGTAGCCATTCGGGCATGCGCTTGTTGGAAATTCCGGTAAGCAATATGCGCCAAACCGATTCATTATTAAATTACGATCTTATTTTCCTTGAATATGGTTTAAATGTGATTGAACGCAAGCGCAGCAACTACAAAGCGTATCAAGACCAAATGAATAAAGTGATTGCCAACCTGAAAGCGGCTTTTCCTCGTGCAGGCATTGTGATTGTGGGCGTAGGCGATCGCAGTTGCAAGGAAAACGGCAAGTATGTAACCATGCCCGGCGTATTGCACATGATAAACGCCCAACGCGAGATGGCGCAAACCTCTAAGATTGCTTTCTGGGACATGTTTACCGGCATGGGTGGACTTAATTGCATGGACAGCCTTGTGTGCTGTTCGCCACCGAAAGCCAACAAAGATTACACGCACATTACCAACAAAGGAGGCGAATTTATTGCCGATATTCTTTTCCGCTCCATGATGGCTCAAAAGGATATTTATGACAAAAAACAAGCGGCAAAATTGGAAGAAGAAAAGAGAAAGGCAGAGAAAAGAAAATAACTCACAAAGAACAATTCTTCCTTTTGTGAACTTTGTGGGAATAAAATAAAAAATTGAATATCCGCAATTACTCACAGATAATTATTTCTGGTGTTCGTGATGCTTCGCTATTAGTAATAAAATGCAAAACTTCGTTTTTTCTATACTAAAACGCGAAGACGCAATGGCACAAAGACGCTAAGATTTTTTTTCTTTGCGTCGTTGCGACTTAGCGACTTAGCGTTTTGGTACATAAAGCGTAGCTTTTAGTTTGAATGAGCATTGTGCTGAATGCAGATATACATAAATAAAAAAGAATATGCTCAAAAATATTTCATATAATATACATAAATCGTTATTAATTATAACATTTCTTTGGTTGTATGCCGGTTCGTATTCTGTTTTGGCAGCGCAGGAATTGATGACAACCCCTCCCCCTTCATTTATCAATATGAATGAAAATAATATCATAGACCCTTACAACTCTTTGACGCCGGTAATGGAGCATTTGCACAATATTCAAAATCAGAAGCGCGGGCAAATGTCAATCCTGCATATCGGCGACTCACATATACAGGCAGGCATTTCGATACGGGTGATACGCAACCATTTCCAGCAAACATTCGGGAATGCAGGGCGTGGCTTGGTGGCTCCGCTCAAACTTATCGGCACCAACCAACCAAACGACTACACCATACAATCGCACAACGCATGGGCAGGCAACCGGTGTGTCCTGCGTAATGCTCCTAACACAAACGGTATTTGCGGAATTACGGCAACTACGATAGATACTTCGTACACGCTCGATATTGCGCTGAAATCCAAAAATATTATTGATAGTTTTGACAAAGTTGTTATTTTTCATGAAAACATAACCGATATAAAAACCGATAGCATTCGTGGTAATTTTATCCGCCTTTCGGACAATGTTTGCGAAATAAACTTGGATACTTGCACCAGTCACCTAAAGTTACAGCAAGCCCATAGTTATTTTCCAACAAATATTTACGGTTTCAGCTTGGAAAACAGCACGCCCGGCGTTCGCTATCACAGCGTTGGGGTAAATGGGGCGCAATACATCAATTATGCTACACAACCATTTTTTATAAAGCAAACAGCCGTTTTGCACCCCGAATTGATTGTGATTTCGCTTGGTACAAACGAAGCCTACGGGCGAACGCTCAATACCGAAACTGTTTACCGGCAAATTGATTCGTTAGTAACGGCTTTACAGCGCGAAAATCCGAATGCCAAATTCCTGCTTGCCACACCCATCGAGAGTTTGAAAAAAGCAAGAAAAGGCTTTGTAGTTAATCCACATGTCGAAATGGTGCGCAATACCATTATCCAATATGCGTATGACAGGCATTTGGCGTTTTGGGATTTATTTGCCGTAGCCGGTGGACAACGAAGCGGCATGAAATGGAAAAGCAACAACCTGATGGCAAAGGATGGTGTTCACTTTACAACAGCGGGTTACGAGCTGCAAGGCGAATTGTTTTTTGAAGCGTTTATGAAACTGTATAACAGGTAATATTTTACACGGAGTAAACACTCTTTGTTAGATGTTATATTAAGTTTCAGATAGAATTTATTGATATATTTTTATTGATAAATAAATAGATTGGTTCGTGCCTGAAAAGATAAAAGACAAGAGATAAAAGCGACTTTAATACATGACAAAAAATAAAAGAACAATACAAAATCAAAAAAAAGTGCCGTCATTGCGGGCTTGACCCGCAATCGCAAAAGACTCATTAATATTGCTTTTGCGATGTCTCCACGACACTCCTCGTACCTCGTCGTTTTGGTCGACATGACGGCACTTTTTATTGATTTATATAACAAATTTGATTTTTGTCATGTACTAAAAAAGAGACAGAAAAGTGGCTCTTCATCTTGTCAATTTATGTCTATATTCTCAAATCTTTACTCTTTTGTCTAAAAATAAAAGTATAGATGACTTCATAAAAAACAACGCAAATATGATAGATAAAATACTCGAACTTTTAAAATATACTCAAAATGAACCATTGCTTTTCAGTAGTGGTTTATTCCTGTTTGTTTTCCTGTTTTTTTCGTTGGGATATTATTTTTTGCGGAAAAATATCACCGGAAAAATTATTTATGTAATCCTTTTCTCGTGGTATTTTTATTACAAATCGAGCGGATTTTTCTTTTTACTGCTGATATTTACCACCACCAGCGATTTCCTGCTGGGAAAATACATTGCTCAAGCCTCCAAACAATCGTTGAAAAAGCTGTTTGTAGTGTTAAGTGTGGTTATCGATTTAGGATTTCTGGTTTATTTCAAATATACTAATTTCTTTGCCGAAACCTTTTGCAGCCTCACAGGACAGGCTTTTCACAAGTTTGATATTTTCTTGCCCATCGGGATTTCTTTCTTTACCTTCCAATCGCTTACTTACACCATCGATATTTACCGTGGCAACCTGAAACCGGTAAAAAATTGGATCGACTATGCTTTCTTCGTGTCATTTTTCCCGCTTATCATGGCAGGACCCATTACGCGTGCCAAAGCTTTGTTACCACAAATACGCAAACCGGCATTTATCTCCAAAAAAATGCTCGGGCAAGCACTTTTCCTGATTGCTATCGGGCTGTTTAAAAAAGCGGTCATTTCGGATTATATCAGCACTAATTTTGTGGATCGGATTTTCGACAACCCATCCCTGTACTCCGGTATGGAAAACCTGTTGGGTGCGTATGGCTACACACTGCAAATTTATTGCGACTTCTCGGGATATTCGGATATGGCTATCGGGCTTGCCTTGCTGCTTGGTTTCCAAGTAGGTCCCAACTTCGATTCGCCTTATAAATCGAGAAACATTACCGAATTTTGGCGGCGTTGGCATATTTCGCTATCCAGCTGGTTGCGCGATTATTTGTACATCTCGCTCGGTGGCAATCGTAAAGGGAAATTTCGCGCCTATCTTAACCAAATTCTAACTATGTTACTGGGAGGTCTGTGGCATGGGGCTTCGCTTCGCTATATTATTTGGGGAGCTTTGCACGGTGTAGCTCTTGTGGTGCATAAAATGTATATGCAAATTTTCAATATCGACCCGAAAACACACCGCCCCACAGCGTTACGGAAAATTATCAGTATTGTGTTTACATTTCACTTTGTAACTTTTTGCTGGATATTTTTCAAAGCGGATAGCATGGAAACAGCATTAGCTGTTGTTCGTCAAATAGTTACAAATTTACATCCTGAATTACTGCTCAATATTCTTCGTGATTATCATATAGTAATGTCATTTATGGCACTTGGTTTTGTGCTTCATTTCGTGCCGTTGCGCCTCGAACAAAAAGTGCAAAGCGGCGTGGTAAAATCACCGTTTATTGTACAAATCCTGCTTCTTGTCTTGATTATTATTATTGTATTTCAAGTAAAATCTGCCGATGTGCAACCGTTTATTTATTATCAATATTAGATAAATCAAAAGCGCAATTACCAAAAATTGATAATTGCGCTTTTGGTTACAAATGTAATCATTGATCAATCAAAAACCACAGTCCGGTTATCGTACGCCAAAATCCGGTGCTCAAGATGTAAAGCTACCCCACGGGAAAGTACAATTTTTTCCAGATCGCGTCCTTTAAGGATTAATTTGTCAATGGTATCTTTGTGGGTAATGTGCGCTACATCTTGCTCGATGATTGGTCCTGCATCAAGGTCGGCGGTAACATAATGGCTTGTGGCACCAATTAATTTCACTCCTCTTGCATGAGCGGCGTGATAAGGTTTTGCACCCACAAATGCAGGCAAAAACGAATGGTGAATATTGATTATAGCATTGGGATAATGTGCTGTAAACTCATTGCTCAACACCTGCATATAGCGCGCCAACACAATACAATCAACATTATGCTTGTGAAGCAACGCCAGTTCGGCAGCTTCCTGTTCGGCTTTATTATCTTTATTTATAGGGAAATAATGATAGGGTATATCAAAATTTTGAGCTACATGTTCCATATCCGGATGATTGCTGATAATAAGCGGAATTTCGACACTCCATTCGCCAGCTGAATATCGCGCCAGAATATCATACAAACAATGCGACATCTTAGATACAAACACCGCCATGCGAGGTTTTATATCTTTAAAATAAAGCGAGAAATTCATATCCAATCGGTGAGCTATCAGCGTCGAGAAATATTCTTCGATTTTTTGGCGCGGTATTTCAAAGTGTGTCAAATCCCATTCTACACGCATAAAAAATAGTTTTTCTTCTTGATTTACCCATTGGTCAAGATGTAAAATATTTCCTTTATTAGTATTGATAAATTCAGTTACAGTTGCCAAAATTCCTTGCCTGTCAGGGCAATGGATCAACAATATGGCTGTATTATTATTTGCCTCCATATACTTCTCTTTTTTTTGCAAAAATAATAAAAAACAGACGAGAATATGCTGTTTTGCATATTCTCGTCCAGAAAGATTATTTCTGGCATTGTTAATTTAGTATAGTTGATGGCAATTGTCATTGCGGGCTTGACCCGCAATCTTCTATTGATAGAGAGATGCTGAATCAAGTTCAGCATGACGAAAAACGAGAAAATCCATACTAAATTAACAATACCTATTTTTTAATTAATCAAAATAACACGCCAAGGCATATTTCAAATGCATTTGGTGAGAATTTAATTGATTCATTATAGGGTTTCGGATCTATATCCGGATTTTTAAGATTTAAAGTATGAGATGCATCACTCATACTATCAGAATAAAAATAACTGCGGGTAAGTGTCCCTTTGTAATTAAGTTTTCCGGTAATTATCATACCTCTCAGATTGTATTCGGCACCAATTCCCAGATTATACAATCCCCTGAAAGGCATTATAGTATAGTCAAAGCTATCGTTCTCATAATTCTCGCCCGAAGGAGCATCGTCGCGGGTTGCCCGACCATTGAAGTCGATACCAAAACCAAGCCCCATGTGAGCGGTAAAGTGAAAGTCTTTTATTACTTCAGGTGTTCTAAGTTTTAACCCGATTGGAACTTCCACTTCGGTTAATTCGTAAGTAATATTTTCGGTTCCTCCTGTATTTGGGGTTCCTGTCAGTTTTCCGCCAAAGGTATTAAAGTGTAATCCTGTAGCTAAAGCAATTGTGCGTGTGAAGTTGTAATCGAAATTCAATCCAAAGTTTAATTTCACATTAGATCCGTCAGATTCAATCTGGTCATTTTTGATACCCAACCAAGTAATAGCCGGCGAAACTTCAATCCCAAAATTAAATTTTGGATTATCTTCAACTTTCGGTGCTGGTGCTGGCGCTGGTGTAGCTTGTGCCGGAGGAGGTGTTGTTACCGGGGTTTGCGCCCAAAGTCCCTGCAATGCGATTGTCAATGCAGCAATAAAAAGAATAATTTTCTTCATAACAAATAATATTTAAAGTTTATATAATTCATTAGCAGCCACCAAAGCTACTTTATTTTCTTGTAAAACTCGCAAACAATCATCCAGTTTATCAGGACGGATAATTACATTGGCACTCTTTCCTTCGGAAAAAGCATACATATAATCGATGTATACGCCATTGTCGCCCAGCAGTTGAAGTATGTTTGCCAGTCCACCCGGCTCGTTGGGCACAACAATACAAATAACATCGGTAAGCGAGGCGGCAAAACGGTTTTCTTTCAGTAGAGACAATGCTCGTTCAGGTTCGGATACAATAACTCTCAAAATACCAAAATCAGTGCTTTCGGCTAAGCTAAAAGCTGACATGTTAATGCCTGCAGTTCCCAAAATACGGGTTAAATCGGTCAAATTTCCTGTTTTATTTTCAAGAAAAATAGATAATTGTTTAGTAAGCATCTTTTTTACAATTTTCGTTTATCATTTACGCGTTTGGCTTTCCCTTGACTTCGTTCAATCGAACGAGGTTCCATCAGTTTGATGTCAGGTTGAATACCCAACACACTTTGTAATTTGTGTGCAACACGCTTCTTCAGTTCTATCATTTTGGGTATTTCGTCCGAGAAATAGTTTTCTTTTACTTCCACCTGCACTTCCATGGTATCCATATTATTAATACGGTCAACTTCGATAAAGTAATGCGGTTCGAGTTCAGGAAGTTCGCATATAACGGACTCAACCTGAGATGGAAATACATTTACTCCTCGAATAATCAACATATCGTCGCTACGACCCAAAATGCGTCCCATACGAACAGCGGTACGACCACATTCACAGGTTTCATAATTCAAACTTGTCAAATCGCGCGTACGAAAACGCAACAATGGCATTCCTTCTTTGGTTATTGTACTAAATACTAATTCTCCTACTTCACCGTGTGGCATTTGCTCGCCGGTTTCGGGATTGATTATTTCGGGATAAAAATGGTCTTCGCAAAGGTGCGTACCGTTTTGGCACGAACATTCGTATCCTACCCCGGGACCGATTATTTCGGTCAATCCGTAAATATCGTATGCCTTGATACCCATTTTCTTTTGGAGTTCCTGGCGCATTTCTTCTGTCCAAGGCTCAGCTCCAAAAATTCCTACTTTAAGGTGGAATTCATCCCGATTATATTCCGATTTTTCCATCGCTTCTGCCAGGTACAATGCATACGAAGGCGTACAAGCCAATGCTTTGGCACCAAGATCATGCATGAGCATAATTTGCTTTTCGGTATTTCCGCTCGAAGTAGGAACGACGGTTCCGCCAATAGTTTCGGCAGCGGCATGCGCACCCAATCCTCCTGTAAATAGTCCGTAACCGTATGATATTTGTATTACATCGTTTTTTCCCAAGCCGTAAGCTGTAAAACAACGGGCTCCTACTTCTTTCCAAATATCCAAATCTTTGCGCGTATAGCCTACTACAACAGGCTTTCCTGTTGTGCCTGACGAAGCGTGCACACGAACAATTTCAGACATTGGCGACGACAATAATCCAAACGGATAATAGTCGCGTAAGTCTTTTTTAGAGGTAAATGGTAGCTTTACAATATCGTCAATTGTTTGAATGTCATGAGGTGTAATACCCGCTTCCTGCATCCGCTGGCGATATGGCTCACAATTATAATATACCCGTTCAACTGTTTCACACAACCGCTTTCCTTGCAACTCACGCATCTTATCGCGCGACAAACATTCGATAGTCTGATTCCAAATCATTTTTTATAATAAAATTTACCGCACAAAGGTAAAAAAAGTATAGCAACAACAAAATACTTCAATACAATTCCAATTTATATTTTATGCGATCAACTGTTTCCCATAATTCTTTAATTTGTTCTTGTGTCTTTGCTAAACTGTTGGGTCTAGCAGAAGTGTTATAACCGCTGTTATCATCATATATCTTGGATATTTGATCATTTAAATTTTTAATGTCTGATTTTAATTTTTCAATACTTTGAGAATTATCTTCATATTCTTCCCTTATATTATTAGTGTTGCTTTTCAATCGATTGATTTCAATTTGTTGTAGACGACAAATTTGTTTAAGTGTATCTATTTCCATTTGCTGTTTTCTTATTTCTTTTGACAAACTAGCAACGGTAACAGTAGGAGTGGTTGTTTTTTGTTGTGTTGCCGGCGATTTGGTAACAGTCGTTTTTTGTTGAGCAAAACTCATGCTCATTACAATAAAGAGCATCCATGTTGAAATAAAAAGTTTTTTCATCTGTTTATAATTTTATTTTTAATTGTCAGATTGGAACCGAAGGTTAACGACCATACTTCGACATCGCTCAGCAACCAACGGGAGTTAATATACATGAGGTTATAATCATTGCGCTTGGTGTGCTTTTTTGCTCATGGATATTTCATAATCATTGATTTTAAGATTCACATACTATAAATTAGAGCAAATAATATACCACTTTTAAGTTTCTGTCAGACTTTTATTATGTAATTTAATTTTGTAGTTTTGTAAGAAAAGAAAAAGACAATTATTTATGGAAACAAAAGAGATACGATGGCATCAGAGGTTTGCACATTTTGAGCAGGCATTTTTTCGATTGCAAGAAGCCATCAACCAAACTTCTTTGAACGAATTGGAGCGCAACGGACTGATTCAACGCTTCGAATTTACGATAGAACTTGCGTGGAAAGTGATGAAAGATTTTCTGGAAGATAAAGGTTTTGCTTTTAAACCTTCGCCCAAAGATACTTTCAGGCAAGCGCAGGAAGCAAGGTATATTGATTATGCCCAAGAACTGATTGATGCACTGAATATCCGCAATGAACTTTCGCATGACTACGACGGAGAACTCTTTAATCTTTCGGAAACAGAATTAAGAGGCGATATTTTCCCTGCTATGCAGAAATTATACCTTTTCTTTAAAAATGAATTGAAATGAATGCTGTCAATATATATGGGTTAAAAGAGCGTGATATGCAAACACTATCTGCTATTTTTTCCAAATACAGTGAAGTGCACAAGGTAGTGCTTTTTGGTAGCCGTGCCAAAGGTATTTATCATTCTGGTAGTGATATAGATATTGCGATTATGGATACAGATATTTCATATCGACTGCTGCGCCGTATCAAAAGTGATATTGCCGACAGTTCATTGCCATATACGGTTGACTTGGTCAATTTTCTTTCTCTAACGAACGAAGCTCTTAAAGAACATATTTTGCGAGTAGGAAAAATATTTTTTACTGCTAATTCCCAAGTTAGTTCTTAAGTTCTCTTTATACACATACAAAACCCTTTTACAACAATATGTAAAAGGGTTTTTGTCTTTACTCTGATTTATTACAATCTAATTTCTCTTTAGCCTTCCGATTTTTGCGAATCTCTTCCTTCAGGTCGCAGCCCACACAACCGGCGCATGGATCATCTGCATCGTCTCGCTGGCGAAGAAACTTTATGAGGGAATAAATAGCGTGAGCTACTGTTAAAGAAAGGATTATATAAACGATTACTAATTGCATAAACAATTCAAAGATTTACAGATTCAAGGTTCAAAGATTAATCATTAAATCTTTGAATTGAATTGAATTAAATTAAACGAATTGGATTTTATCAAAAAAAGATATATTTTTGTTTTGTAAATATAATTTTATATGCCTATGAAATAGAAGCGTTATCAGTACGCACATTTTAAAAAATATTGGAAAAAGCGTTTAGCTTGCACTTTTGTTTTTACGAAATCTCGACAGTTTCAAAAGACAATCAAAGGTAAAGCCGTAAACGCTCACGCCATCTGGCGTGGGCTTTACTTGTTTATTTGATTGTCTAGGTTGTCGAGAACCCCGTAAAAACAAATAATTAGAGTTTTGTCCACGCTTTTTTTATGTGTGTATATCAAGGACAAGATATCGCAGGGATGCCGAAAACTGCATAGAGTAGGCGAAAAATCAAATTATATACAAATGAAAAAGAAACTATCATTTATTTTCTTGTTCTTGAGCTTATCAACATTTATGTATGCTCAAGATATTATTACTTTAAAAACCGGCGACGAGATAAAAGTCATTGTTCAAGAAGTGGGAACGGATGCTGTCAAGTACAAAAAATTTGATAACCAGCAGGGACCTGCTTACACGATAAAAAAAGCGGATATTTTTATGATAAAATACAAAAATGGCGATAAGGATGTATTTGCTGCCGAAACGCCAAAGGCTGAAGAAGCCAAACCGCAACCTACCATAGAAAAGGGTATTTGGATAAATGGAAAACAATCTTATTTAAACGACAAACCTATCACACGCAAAGAATTGAGCAACAAATTAAAGACTGATCCTCAAGCTTATGCTTATCTTAAAAAGGGCAATACACTAGGAGTAACTGGAGGTGTTATTAGTTTGGCTGGTATTGTAGGATTAACTGCAGTGGTTATAAGTGGATTGAACAACGAGGATGCAAAAGGAAATCCTGTTTATAATAAACCGTTAGGGCTTATTTGTGCTGCCGGAATAGTAGGTGGGATTGTTGTATTGTATGTAGGTGATGCTCAAGGGAAAAAAGCTATTGATGTTTATAATTCAAATCTACAATCAAAGAAAAAAACTTCGTATGAACTAAAAGCGGGTATAACGGATTCGGGCATTAGCTTAGCACTTAACTTTTAAACTAAAGATCATAATCCATACAATAACTATTTTATGAAAACAACAATTAAAAAAATTCGCAATTAACAATTAATTTTTAGAATTATGAAAACAACATGTAAACAATTTTCAATCATCCTTATCGGGATATTGCTGATAGGTTTTGCGTCATCATGCGATAAGGATGGTGAGGAAGACAATAAGAAAGAGAATACAAATTCTATAAATGATGACGAAGGGGTAGTTATCAATGGCGTTCGTTGGGCAACTCGTAATGTAGATGCACCAGGAACTTTTACTTCTAAACCCGAAGATTTCGGTATGTTTTATCAATGGAATAGCAACATTGGTTGGAAAGCTAATCAGCTAATTAATTCTAACGGAGAAACAGCTTGGAATAGTAGTTGGACAGGTGGATATTCTACTCCTTCCTCATCTGACATATGGACACTTGACAATGACCCCAGCCCTACAGGTTGGCGTATACCTACAGGAGATGAAATCGCTTTGCTTCGAGCAGCACCCAACGAATGGGCAACTGTAAATGGTGTATATGGACGCATGTATGGCACACCTCCTAACACGATTTTCTTTCCAATGGCAGGATACCGCAACTATGGAAGTGGCAGAGTGGAATATGCAGGCATGTGTGGTCGCTATTGGGGTAGTACTGCCCAGGACAAGGTTTACACAAATACTCTTGATTTCTTCAACAGTACCCCTGTGGGCTTTTATCCAACTTACCGTTCTTGTGGGTTTAACATTCGTTGTGTTGCAAAATAACTATTATCAAAAGATAAAATAGGAACTTTCTTTTTAAGAAATCCAAATTTACACAGAGGGATTTTATTTTGCACTTATATAAGTTATTTTTAACAATTAATTTTTAGAATTATGAAAGCAACAATTAAAAAAACGATTTTCTATTTTTTAGCCATTTTAATGGTGGGGGTTATTAACTCATGTAAGGATGATGAGGAAGATAATAATAATAGTTCTTTAGACGGGACATGGTACTTTGCCGAAATGAATGTAAAAGGATATAATATAAATAATCAAGCAGTTGATTTAAAGGAGGTTGTTATGAGTATGTCCAATGGTTCTCAACTTTGGGCACAGTTACAACAACCTATGAAATCGGGAGGCTTATATTTTTCATTTTCAGGAAATCAAATAGATGTAAATGGAGAAAAATTAACTTATACTGTATCCGGAGACAAAATTCACACAAGTGATGGAGAAGTCATAACCTACCAATTAAATAACAATCAGTTTATCTGGATAATAAATTATAATGACAAATTCAACGATCCAGAAACTCAATATTTCTTGGATAGTATGATATCTCAAGCATATCAAATGGGTATCAATAATCCTATTTTTTATATTACTTATAAAAAGTAAAAATATTATTCGATAATAAAAATCTGTAAAAGGGCAGATGTAAAACAATTTTAATTATGAAAAGATTCTTAATAATTTTGGTCGCCATTATTGGCTTTGGTATTGGTGCTAATGCACAAAATTGTAGTGAATATACTTGTAATTCTTGTGGTGCTTCATTGTATAGCAGCTCGCAAGCATACTGGACAGATTGTGTGAGATGTGGTGGCATGGTTTAAGAGATATCCTAAAATCTGATTTTACAGGTTGTACTTCTTGTGGTGGTAATTCTGAACGCGCAGGGACAGGTGGAGAATGGCATAGTGGTTGTAAATGTTCAAGATGCGGAAAAGGTTATAGGTAATAGAAGTTTAAAATGCTAGCTAATTTAGGAAATAATTAGTCGCAATCCAAGTTAAAGTGCACCCTAAAAGTTTTTGTCTAACTTTTGCGGTGCACTTCATTTTTTGTGTTATTTCTTATTCCGATTTATTACAATCCAATTTCTCTTTTGCTTTCTGGTTTTTGCGGATCTCTTCCTTCAGGTCGCAGCCCGCACAACCGGCGCATGGGTCGTCTGCATCATCTTTCCGGCGAAGAAACTTAATTATAAAATAAACAGCATAAGCTACTGTTAGTCCAAGTATTATATAAACGATTAATAATTGCATTCTTCCACAATAAAAATTTAATTTTCAATTTTCAGCTTGCAACTTTCCACTAAAACAAGTTTCCTATCTGATACACCGCAAATGCCACCACCCAAGCAATGGCTGTGGTGTAAAACATGGTAAATACTGCCCATTTCCAATTCGTTTCTTTCTTGATAGCCGCAATCACTGCCACACAAGGGAAATAAATCAGGATAAAGAGCATAAAACTAAATGCTACCAATGGTGTATATACCTTTTGTCCTTTGAGTTCGCCCGAAGTATGTACTTGGTTTTGCAGCTTGGTTTTGAGCGATTCTGAGTTTTCGTCGGCTTCCATATCTGCCTGATATAAAATACCCATCGAACTAACTACAATTTCCTTTGCAGCTAAGCCGGTAAGGATGCTCACACCCATTTTCCAGTCGTAGCCCAAGGGTTTAATCACAGGCTCAATGGCGTGTCCTAATTGCCCAATGTATGACGATTCTTGTCGTTCGGCTTCTTTTTCTACTTCGAGATGAGTGATTTGCAGCGTTTTTATACTGTCGTGCAATTGTGTATTTGCTTCAATGGCTGATATTTGTCCATCATAATCTTGGTTGTAAACCGTATGGCGAGGGAAATAGCCCAATGCCCAGATAAGAATGGAGGCAAGCAAAATCACATTCCCCATTTTCTTCAAGTATTGTTGTCCTTTGTGCCACATGTGCAGCGAAGTGGTGCGAAGCGTAGGCATCCGGTACGGCGGAAGCTCCATTACAAAAGGGACATCTTCTTTCTTGAAGGCTACTTTTTTCATCACTAAAGCCACCAAAACTGCCAAAGCAATGCCGATAAAATAAACGCCAAACAATGCCAATCCTTGATGCGCAGGAAAAAATGCCGAAATAATGAGTACAAATACGGGCAAGCGCGCGCTACACGACATGAATGGCGTGATAAGCATCGTCATAATGCGGTCTTTCTTGTTGTCGAGCGTGCGGGTTGCCATGATAGCGGGCACATTGCATCCAAAACCCATTACAAGTGGAATAAATGATTTGCCGTGCAGCCCGATTTTATGCATCAGTTTGTCCATAATAAACGCTGCCCGCGCCATATAGCCGGTATCTTCCATCAGCGAAATGAAAAAGAACAAAATCAGGATGTTTGGTAAAAAGATAACCACCCCTCCCACTCCGGCAACAACGCCATCGACTACAAGGTCGCGCAGGGCACCTTCTGCCATTGTATTCGAAAGCCATTCGCCAAGTGCGTGCACACCGGCATCTATCCAGTCCATCGGATAACTGCCGAGTGTAAAGGTGGCTTGAAACATGAGCCACATGAAGAATATAAATATCGGGAAACCAAAGTATTTGTGCGTTAAAATATCGTCCAGCTCGCGCTTGAATTGCCGCTTGTCTTCTTTTTTTTCTTTATAGGTTTCCTTCAAAGCTCCATCAATAAAGCCGTATTTGGCATCGGTAATCACGGTTTCGGATTTCTCGCCGTACTCCCGCTCGAGTTCGACAATAGAATGCTCGCTTAATCGTTTTATGTTTTGGAAACTATCGTATTTTTCGAGTTGTCCGAGTGTTGTTTTATCATTTTCAAGTAATTTAATGGCAATATAACGCGACGAAAGTTTGTCGGTAATTTCCGGTTCTTTCCAAATTTCGTCTTGTATCGTTTTTATTTTTTGTTCGATTGATTCACCATAGTTGATGTGTATATGGCGCACATCGGGGTCGCGGTCTTCGTACACATCAATGAGCTTGGCGAAAAGGTCGTCAATCCCTTTTCCTTTCGAGGCTACGGTTGGTACAATCGGAATGCCGATCATCCGCCCGAGGCTTTTGTAATCGAATACCACATTTTTTTGTTCCAATTCGTCGTACATATTCAAAGCAATTACTACTTTGATATTCATGTCTATTAATTGTGTGGTTAAGAACAGGTTGCGTTCCAAATTGGAGGCATCTACGACATTGACCACAATATCGGGCATTTGTTCGGTGATGTGGCGGCGCACATAGAGTTCTTCGGGCGAATATTCGGTGATGGAATAGGTGCCGGGAAGATCGAAAATTTTAAACCGATAACCGTTCTTTTTCATTTCGCCTTCTTTGGCATCGACTGTTACACCGCTGTAATTGCCCACACGCTCGTGCTGACCGGAGGCGTAATTGAAAAGGGTTGTCTTGCCGCAATTCGGGTTGCCAACCAAAGCAATGTTGATAACTTTGCCTTTTTCGAGTGCCGATACTTTGAGTTTTTCCTCGTCGATAGTGCCGGAGAATTGACTTTTGGTAATATTTTCGGCTTCAAATTCCGAAACAACTTCAACGAGTTCTGCTTCGCTGCGACGAAGGGATATTTTATATCCCATTATTTCGTATTCGACAGGGTCTTGCAAGGGTGCATTTTTAATAACATGTACTTTCTTGCCTTTGACAAAGCCCATCTCGGTAATGCGCTTGCGAAAGGATCCGTGTCCGAGCACTTTGGTGATGATACCGGATTCGCCTGTTTTTAAATCTGATAGATAGGTATTATTTTGCATACTAATATGTAATAAGTTTTAAGTAAAACAATTGTTCAAGGTTTCAAGTTCAAAGCTTGTGGTATTCACATTGAAGCTCGAACTTAAAACTTTGAACAATATTTGGCTTACATTTTCACGGTACAAAAGTACGGCAGGGATTTTCATTGTACAATAATAATATGTAGGTATAATGTCTACAACTTCTACCTAACGAGACGGAAGCTATTATCAAATTGATTGTTTTTGGATAAAAACAATGTCTTTTTTTATCGTTTCAGACAAAAAATTGATTCACTTTGTAAAAACATATTGCTTTTTACGAAGTTTTTTGTAATTTTGCGTTCTGAAAATTTAAAAGATTAAGAAAAATGAATCAAGTTTCCAATCGTATCAATGCCTTAGCGGCTTCCGAAACCTTAGCCATGTCGCAAAAAAGCTCTGAATTGCAGGCTCAAGGGTTCGATGTTATTAACCTTAGTGTGGGTGAACCCGATTTTTTCACTCCTGATCATATTAAAGAGGCTGCCAAGAAAGCGGTGGATGCCAATTTTTCGTTCTACTCTCCGGTTCCGGGCTATCCTGCTTTGCGTAACGCTATTGTTGCCAAGTTGAAAAATGAAAACGGACTGGAGTATACGCCTGCGCAAATTATTTGCTCGAATGGCGCCAAACAATCGGTTTGTAATGTGGTTCTTTGCATTGTAAATCCGGGTGACGAGGTAATTGTGCCTGCGCCTTATTGGGTTAGTTATGTAGAAATGGTGAAACTGGCTGAGGGTAAGAATGTGATTGTTACTGCCGGTATTGAGCAAGATTTCAAAATCACGCCTGCACAATTGGAGGCGGCGATTACACCTAAAACGAAAGCATTAATCCTTTGCTCGCCATCGAACCCAACCGGAAGCGTATATACAAAAGAGGAATTGAAAGGTTTGGCTGATGTGTTGGCTAAATATCCAAATATCGTTGTGATTTCGGACGAGATTTATGAGCATATCAACTATCAGGGTAAACATGAAAGTATTGCCCAATTTGAGAACATCCGCGACCGTGTAGTGATTATCAACGGTGTGTCTAAAGGCTATGCAATGACCGGCTGGCGCTTGGGTTGGATTGCCGCTCCTAAATGGATTGCTGATGCTTGTAACAAATTGCAAGGTCAATATACTTCGGGTCCGTGCTCGGTAACCCAAAAGGCTGCCGAAGCGGCTTACACAGGCGACCAAACTTGTGTTGCGGATATGCGTAAAGCGTTTGAACGCCGCAAGAACTTGATTGTAAAGTTAACTCGCGAAATTCCGGGCTTCAAAGTGAATGACCCTGCCGGTGCTTTCTATATTTTCCCTGATTGCAGTTATTATTTAGGAAAATCGCACGAAGGTAAGAAAATCGAAAACTCGGCCGACTTGGCTATGTGGTTGCTCGAAACGGCTCATGTAGCTTGTGTAGGTGGTTTGGCTTTTGGTGCTCCTGAGTGTATCCGTATGTCTTATGCAACTTCGGACGAAAATATCGAAAAAGCAATGGCTCGCCTGAAAGAGGCTTTGGCTAAATTAGCTTAATTGTTTGATATAAAATAAGTTAAAATAAAAATAGTTGTCAAAAAATAATTTGGCAACTATTTTTATTTTGTATATTTGAACTGTGAAATGTGCATAACATACAATATATTCCCTTCCCGAATAGCTTTCTGGCACTCTATGTGTGATTTAATCTCATTATTATCCTATTAGAATAATTAACCAGTTCAAATTATTGAACACAAACTGTAAGTATTATGAAAACTTTATTGCAAAAATCAAAACCGGTGCTTATTTTCAGAGGGATTATTGCTATTTTATTAGGAATCTTTCTGATTGTGTTTCCTATGTTTTCGTTGGTAGCATTTGCCTTTATTGCAGGTGCGGCGGCATTTCTGTATGGAGTGTATGCCATTATTTCATCTATCAGCCTTCGCAATGACAATTCCGATTGGTGGGTTATCTTAGTTGAAGGTATTTTAGGAGTGCTGCTCGGCATTCTGGTTATTTGTTTCCCTTTGGCTTCTCTTGCTATTCCAGGACTGTTCCTCGGTTGTTGGATAATGGCCATCGGACTCCTCACCATTTTTCAAGCTATCGAACTGCGAAAAGAGATTGAAGGCGAAGGATGGTACATTTTAGCCGGAATCTTGGCTGTTATTTTAGGAATACTACTGATAAGTATGCCCGTTTTCACTGCTGGAATAATGATGTATATATTTGCCTTCCTTTTAATTGTGTATGGCATTTTCTTGTTCTTTGCTATTAACAAGATAAACAAAGTGCAGAAAGCGCATGAAACAAAAGAAGAACAAGAAGAACAAGAAGAACAAGAAACAAAGGAAGAATAAGATGGAGAAATCAGAAATTCAAAGTTATTTTTATATCCGATTTTGATACTGTTACTTTAAAAGAAAAAGCCGTTAACATTGATTGTCAACGGCTTTTCCATTTTATTTCAAATAAGATACTGCGAACTTATCGACTGATTTTCATACACCCGATGAATAGTATCAGCAAACATATCGGCAATAGAAAGCACCTTCACCTTTTCGCAACCTTTCAAGTACGGGATCGAATCAGTCGTAATTAATTCAGCCAACGATGACAAATCAATCCGCTCACTCGCAGGGTCCGACATCACGGCATGGCTCACCATCGCGCGGACAGACTTTGCCCCCGCCGCCTTCATCACATCAGCAGCCTTGGTCAAAGTACCCGCAGTATCCACCATATCGTCCAAAATCAAAACATCTTTGCCCGCAACATCCCCAATCACACGCAATTCAGCCACCTCATTCGCTTTCGTACGCGATTTATGACAAAGCACCAACGGCACCTCCAAATGCTTCGAATACGAACCCGCACGCTTCGAACCACCCACATCAGGCGAAGCGATAATCAAATTATCCAAATTCATATTCTCGCGAATATACTTTACAAAAACAGTAGAAGCATACAAATGGTCGACCGGCACATTAAAGAACCCTTGAATCTGATCCGCATGCAAATCCATCGTAATCAAGCGGTCAATACCCGCCACGCTCAACAAATCAGCAATCAACTTTGCCCCGATCGAAACACGCGGCTTATCCTTGCGGTCCTGGCGCGCCCAGCCAAAATACGGGATCACAGCAATAATTTTATACGCCGAAGCCCGTTTAGCAGCATCAATCATCAGCAAAAGCTCCATCAAATTATCCGTATTCGGAAAAGTCGATTGCACCAAATACACATAACAACCACGGATAGACTCCTCGTACGACACCGAAAACTCGCCATCAGCAAAGCGTTCCACTTTCATTTTACCCAACTCGCAATCCAAACCCTTGCAAATCTTTTCAGCCAAATAACGAGTATTAGTACCCGAAAACACCTTTATCGGAGCCGATTTATTCATTTTTCTGACGCATTTTCAAATTTGCTGCAAAATTAAGAAAAGAACTTCGAACACAAAAACCAAAACAAAACAAATCAATTACCCACCTCTAAATTTTATCAACAATTAAACAAATATACCCTCTTTTAAATATCTTTGTATAAAAAAACAATTTGGGCGCAACCCCGCCGCCGCCCTATTTCGGTCAAACAGAGATCACCATATCCGGCGGGGTCGGGCTATCCGCTGTACTCCTCGCCCTCCGGAGCACATTGAGGCAAATACACAAATCGTACTACCCTCTCCGCTCCGTTCCCCGTTCTCATTAACGAGCCGGGCTGCGGGGTGCCGCTCCTATCCCTTGCGCGGCGTGCCATGAGCAGTTTGCAAAACCCCTATTCTGCCATGTGCCCGCTCAAACTGCCATTTTGACACACAACAAAAAAAGGCACACTATTTGTCCAATTTGGCAAACAAAAACAAGAAATCAATTGTTACAAAGAAAAAAAATAAAACAATATATGGAAACCAACTTTTCGCAACAAGTAAAAGACGCCCTCCAATACAGCCGCGAGGAAGCCGAACGCTTGGGCAACAACTACATCGGACCCGAACATTTGCTGCTCGGCATTCTGCGCGAAGGCAAAGGCAAAGCCATGGAACTGATGCTCGACTTACGCATCGATTTCAAACGCATAAAAGAAAAAATCGAATCACAAATCCGTACCGACAACGCCGTACAGGCAAGCGAAATCTCACTCCTGAATTCAACCAGTAAAATACTGAAATTCATATCATTAGAAGTTCGAGCACTGGGCGACAAAGAAGCCGGAACAGAACACCTGCTCCTTGCCATCCTAAAAGACACCACAAACTTCGCCACCGAAGTATTGAACAAAGAAAACCTCGACTACATACAGGTTCGCGACTATCTGCAAAAAGAAAAGCAACCCAATATAAAATCCGCCTTCGAAAGCAGCGAAGAAGATGACGACGAAGCCTCCTCGTTCAAAAAACAAGGCGAAAAAACATCAGCAGCACCCAACAAGCCAAGTTCGGACACACCCGTACTCGACACCTTCGGCACAGACATGAACAAAGCCGCCGAAGAAGGACGGCTCGACCCCGTCGTAGGGCGCGAAATCGAAATCGAACGGTTAGCACAAATCCTGAGCCGCCGCAAAAAAAACAATCCCGTATTAATAGGCGACCCCGGCGTAGGCAAATCAGCCATTGTCGAAGGCTTAGCGTTGCGTATTGTGCAGCGCAAAGTATCGCGTGTGCTGTTCGACAAGCGCGTAGTAGCCTTGGATATGGCTTCAATTGTTGCCGGCACAAAATACCGTGGTCAATTCGAAGAACGCGTAAAAGCAATTTTGAACGAATTGTCCAAAAATCCGAATATCATTCTCTTTATCGACGAAATCCATACCATTGTCGGCGCAGGAAGCACACCCGGCTCGCTCGACGCAGCCAATATGCTGAAACCGGCTTTGGCTCGCGGCGAGATACAATGCGTAGGCGCAACCACACTCGACGAATATCGCCAAAACATCGAAAAAGACGGAGCATTGGAACGCCGCTTTCAAAAAGTAATGGTAGAACCCACTACGGTAGACGAAACGCTTCAAATCCTGAAAAACATCAAAGAACGCTACGAAGACCATCACAATGTGATTTATACTGATGAAGCTATTGATGCGTGTGTCAAATTGACAGACCGCTACATTACCGACCGCTGCTTCCCCGACAAAGCCATTGATGCTTTGGACGAATCGGGCTCGCGGGCGCACATTATGAACATTACCGTGCCGGTCGAAATTGAAAATTTGGAAAAACAAATTGCCGGCGTAGAATTACAAAAAAATGCAGCCGTAAAAGACCAAAACTTCGAGCTGGCTGCCGATTACCGCGACCATCTGAAAAAACTCCACAACCAACTGGAAATGGAGCAATCGCGCTGGGAAAAATCGCTCAAAGATCAAAAAGAAACAGTTACCGAAGAAAAAGTTGCCGAAGTGGTAGCTATGATGTCGGGCGTGCCGGTGCAACGCATTGCGCAAGCCGAAGGACTGAAATTGCAGCAAATGGGCGACACGCTCAAAGGAAAAGTAATTGGTCAGGAAGAAGCCGTTGATAAAGTGGTAAAAGCCATTCAGCGCAGCCGCGTAGGGCTGAAAGATCCGAACAAACCTATCGGTACATTTATATTTTTAGGACCAACCGGTGTTGGTAAAACGCATTTGGCAAAATCGCTCGCCGAATTTATGTTCGACAATCAAGACGCACTTATCCGTGTGGATATGAGCGAATACATGGAGAAATTCAGCGTGTCGCGCCTTATCGGTGCGCCTCCGGGATATGTAGGTTACGAAGAGGGCGGACAGTTGACCGAGAAGGTGCGCCGCAAGCCATATTCTATTGTGCTTCTGGACGAAATTGAA
The DNA here is from genome assembly GCA_031553685.1 of Paludibacteraceae bacterium. Taxonomy (GTDB): domain Bacteria; phylum Bacteroidota; class Bacteroidia; order Bacteroidales; family Paludibacteraceae; genus JAFGVL01. The sequence goes on from JAVBLE010000036.1 coordinate 22,025, forward strand.
AAAGCGCATCCCGATGTATTTAACCTGTTGCTGCAAGTATTGGACGAAGGGCACTTGACCGACAGCCTTGGACGAAAAATCGATTTCAAGAACACTATTATTATCATGACTTCGAATGTGGGTACACGCCAACTGAAAGACTTTGGAAAAGGAGTTGGATTTGCATCACCCAAAGAAGAAGCAATGGATGCCGAACATTCGCGCAGTGTGATACAAAAAGCATTGAACCGCACCTTTGCCCCTGAGTTTCTTAACCGTGTGGACGATGTGGTTATGTTCGAACAATTGAATAAAGAGGCGTTGTTTAAAATCATCGACCTCGAATTGGCAGGATTGCTCAAACGGGTTGAAAATCTTGGCTTCAAACTCGAAATTACAACCGAAACCAAAGACTTTATTGCCGACAAAGGCTACGATGTGCAGTATGGAGCCCGTCCGCTCAAACGCGCCATCCAACGCTATGTCGAAGATGAATTGTCTGAAATCATTATCAAAAACTCGGTGAAGGAAGGACAAACCATTCGATTGGGATTGGATAAGGAAAACCAGAAGATTTTGGCAGAGATAGAATAAAATAGATGGATAGCCACTTTTTTATGGATTATACCACAAAGCGCCATTCCTAACCTCCAAAGGCGAAACAATATTATTAACATACAAACCACCTGTGCCCAAACCTTGCGGCAACAAGTGGTTTTTTGTATAAGTCCATTGAGCGATAGCATTCAGTCCAATGTTACTTTCGAGAGCCGAAGTAACCCACCAGCGAATATTTAATTGATTACAAATGGAAATCCATTCGTCGCAAGCGGCAAATCCACCTATTAATGATGGTTTTAAAATAATATATTGTGGGCGGATTGTTTGCAGTAGAGACAAGGCGTGCGTTTGTAGAGACAAGGCATGCCTTGTCTCTACCACATTCACCCCAATCAATTCTTCATCGAGCGCAATGTTAACAGGCGATTTTCGGCACAATTCGCTCATTTTGCCAATCTGACCTTGCTTAATCGGTTGTTCGATGGAATGTATTTTGTATTCAGCTAATGCTTTCAATCGTTCCAAAGCTTCATCGACAGGAAAACCACCATTGGCATCCAAGCGCAATTCGACTTTAGGGAAAACTTCACGAAGTTTTTTTACAAAATAAAGTTCGTCGTCAAAATCCAACGCGCCCACTTTCATTTTCAACACGGTGAAACCGGCTTTGAATTTCTCTTCCGCCTCATGCCACATGTGGTCGAAATCATTCATCCAAATCAGTCCGTTGATTGGAATTGCCTCCTCTCCTTTTGTAAATTCGGACGGAAAAAGTATTTGTTTGCCACCCATTTGCCAATCAAACAAAGCTGTTTCGACAGCAAACCGGATTGCCGGAAAGTCTTTCAATTCTTCACGAAAATTATCTTTTAAAAGATTAATTTGCGAAACGGTTTCGGCAATCTTTGTTTCCAAATCAGGCAAATCGTCTATGCTTAACTTGGGAACAATAGAACATTCGCCCACACCAACAATATCCGGATTTTTTTCATTCCAGATAGAAATAAGCCAGCTCGGTTTTTCGTTCAATACTCCACGCGAAGTTCCTGCGGAAAAAGAAAATTGAAGTGTATGTTTTTTGTATGAAGCCCTTAAATTCATTTACTGCTGATGCGTTAAAAATAATCATCAAATAAATTTAATTGATCTTTGACTTTTTGATTGACTTGAAATTCGGTAAGTATCTCCCTTATTGGCGTTTTGTCAAAAACGGATATACCTAAAATCTGCATTATTTCGTAAATGGACAGTTCGCTTTTTAATGCATGTTCTGCCCTGTTATCTTATCGTATAAACAACAACTCGCGATACTTTGGCAGGGGCCACATTTCGTCGTCCACAATCAGTTCCAAGTGGTCGATTGCATCGCGCAAAATGTTGAAATACGGCAACACGGTGTCATGGTAAGCCAATGCCTTTTCGCGTTCCGACTCAATTACATTCGCCCGCTTGCGCGCTTCGGTCATTTCGCCCACTTTTGTTTTAATGGTCGAAACATAATTCGCAATTTCCTCAATGATTTCCATGTTTTGCGCCGACAGTTTTTCTGCTTTTTCTGCCGTAAAAACCGATTTCATTTTATATACATTATCCAGCAACATGCCTTGATAACGGTTTGCCACCGGAATAATGTGATTGATTGCCAAGTCGCCAAACACGCGCGACTCAATTTGAATTTTTTTCGTGTAAATCTCCCATTTCACCTCATTGCGTGCATGGAGTTCCACTTCGTTGAGCACGCCTGTTTTGGCAAACATTTCGATATTTTCTTTTTTGGTATATTCGTCAAAAACTTTCGGCACACAGGTTTCGCAGTTCAATCCACGACGAACAGCTTCTTTTTGCCATTCGTCGCTGTAACCGTTCCCATCAAAGCGAATGGGTTTACTGATCTTTATATAGGATTTAAGAACTTCAAAAATGGCTTTTTCCTTTGCAATTCCTGCCGCAATTTTGGCGTCCACTTCCACTTTAAAGTCCATCAATTGGGCAGCTACTGCCGAGTTTAGGGCAATTAGCGCCGAACCACAGTTTGCCGACGATCCCACCGCACGGAACTCAAAACGATTGCCCGTGAAAGCAAACGGCGAAGTGCGGTTACGGTCGGTATTGTCAATCAACACTTCGGGAATATGCGAAATACCGAGGCTCATTCGTTTTTTTCCGTCGAAAACAATCATTTCGTCGCTCGAACTGTTTTCTATTTTATCCAAAATCTCTGTCAGTTGTGAGCCTAAAAATGCAGATATTATTGATGGAGGCGCTTCATTTCCACCTAAGCGGTGTGCATTGTTTGCCGATGCAATCGATGCTTTCAGCAGTCCGTTGTGTTTGTAAACTGCCATCAGTACATTCACCAGGAAGGTTACAAATTGAAGGTTTTCTTCCGGTGTTTTGCCCGGTGTAAGCAGCCCTACGCCTGTATCTGTGCCGAGCGACCAGTTGTTGTGCTTGCCCGACCCGTTCACGCCTGCAAACGGTTTTTCGTGCAACAGCAGGCGGAAACCATGACGGCGAGCTACTTTCTTCATAATGGACATCATCAGCAGGTTTTCGTCGTTTGCCAAATTGGCTTCGCCAAATATCGGCGCTAATTCAAATTGGTTGGGTGCTACTTCGTTGTGACGGGTTTTGAGCGGAATGCCGTATTTATATCCTTCAAATTCAATGTCTTTCATATATGCGGCTACACGGCTGGGTACTGAACCGAAATAGTGGTCTTCTAACTGCTGGTTTTTAGCAGACTCATGCCCCATCAGCGTGCGACCTGTGAGCAACAAGTCGGGACGAGTGGCGTACAGTCCTTCATCTATCAGGAAATATTCTTGTTCCCAGCCCAAGAATGGGATTACTTTTTTCACATTCGGGTCGAAGTATTGGCAGACATCTAAAGCTGCTTTTTTTACGGCGTTCAAGGCTTTCAAGAGCGGTGCTTTATAGTCGAGCGACTCGCCTGTGTAGGAGATGAATATAGTGGGGATACAAAGTGTGTCGTCCACGATGAATGCCGGCGAGGATGGGTCCCAAGCGGTGTAGCCGCGTGCTTCGAATGTGCTTCGGATACCGCCGTTGGGGAACGATGATGCGTCGGGCTCTTGTTGTGCCAAGAGTTTGCCCGAGAAGGCTTCGATTACTGTTTCGCTGGGTTTTCCTTCGGGATAGTCGATAAAGGAATCGTGTTTTTCGGCAGTGCCGTCGGTGAGTGGTTGAAACCAGTGCGAGTAGTGTGTGGCGCCGAGTTCCATTGCCCATTGTTTCATGCCGGTGGCTACTTCGTCGGCAATGCTGTGGTCGAGTGTTACGCCGTTGTTGATGGCGTTTTCGATGGCGCGCATGGTTTCTTTCGACAGGTATTTTTCCATGGTCGAATGGGTGAATACATATTTGCCGTAGAAATCGGAGGTGTACTTGGAGGGCGCGGTTACTACCAAGGCTTTTTTCTTAAAGGCTTCTTCTACTGCTTTGAATCGGAGTGTGGACATTTGTTTATTTACTATTTACGGATTTACTATTTACAGTTTGAATCTTATTGCTACTACGCTGTTTTATTCGATTATCTAATTCTTCAAAGAATAAATCTATACTCATCCCCTGACACTCTGCTACTGCCTTATGAAAGCTTGTAGTCTTCTTGGTTTTCATACTCGAATTAATCAGAATTTTATTTTCTGCAAAGATATTATTTTTCTGTCGAAAAGTAAGAAACGCCAAGTGGTAAAGATGTTCTTTAGCGACCTGGCGTTTTGATGTATTCATAGAATGAAATATTATACTAATTTTTTGATTAATGCTTCGCGGTCGCCGTAGAGCATGTCGATCATCGGGAGTTCGATCATTGTGTAGGCGCCGGGTTGCTGGCGGAAACTTGCGCGCGCAACGGCTACCAATATTTGGGCAGTGAGCGCGGGATTGTTGATGGTCATGTTGAACTCGAAGATTTGGTTTTGTGTTCCGCCCGAAACGCCTTTGCGAACGAGGTTTACGCCGTGTCCCATGTCTTTGAGGTCGTCCACGCAGGGCACTTGGAATACATGGGTTTCGTCGTGTGCAAAATATTCGTCGGCTTTGATGTTGGCGGCTACGGTTTTGAAGTCGTGCCCGTCTTCTACTTCGATATAGACCATGCGGCGATGTACGCCTGTGCCTAACGGAATGGTCATCGAAAGGGCGGCTTTTACGCCTTTGATGGCTTTTACGGCTACGGTGTGCCCCATGCTCATGCCGGGACCGAAGTTGGTGTAGGTGATTCCTTTGGGCGCACAGGCTTCGAGCAGTGCTCGAACGACCGAATCGCTTCCCGGATCCCAACCGGCTGAGATTACTGATACGGCATTGTGGGCTTTGGCTACTTTGTCTAACTCGCGGCGCAAATCGACGATTCCGCCGTGTATGTCGAAACTGTCGACTGTATTGATGCCCATTGCGAGGATTTCTTTGGCGTGTTGCTCGACGCTGCGGGTGGGGGTGCAAAGGATGGCTACATCTACGGCTTTTAGTTTCGAAACATTATCTACCACTTCGTAGTTAGCCAATTCGCATGTACTTACTGGATTGCGGCGAACGATGCCTGCTACTTCAAAATCGGGCGATGACTCGATCGCCTCCATCACAAATTTTCCTATATTGCCGTATCCGACAATGGCTGCTCTGATTTTTTTCATTTATTACTAATATTGTATTTTTCTGAGCACAAAATTACAACAATAATTTCAAAATGCAATATAAAACTATATTTTTTTATCAAAAAGATTTTTTTTATCCTGTTTTCATGAAATACGACACGAAAAATATGGTTTCAATGTCTTTTTGACAATTAAATTTACATCAAAATTTTAGCCATATTTCATTTTTAGCATTAATGGTTGTTTCATTTAGAATGAAGAATTGTTCTAAATTTTGGAAGTAATATTTTGCTTCTTTATTCCCACCTGCTGCAGCTGTAAATAAAAGATAAACTGATTTTTCGTCTGCCGGATATTTTGTTTTTATTACTTTTTTATTTTTTCCTCGTTTTACTTTTTGTTTCAGGTTTTTGATGAGTGCTGTCAACGAAGTTTGTTGTTCCTTAGTCAGTTTGGGCGCAACAAAAACATTTCGTTCGGGCATCCTGACAATTTCTTTATCCTGAAACTTTAGGGTAATTGCTGTTGCCGGCACAAAGGATATAATATTATTTGCATCCAAGACACAATGCGTTTTCTCAACTACCAGGCTATCATCAAATTGTGTGATAATATCTTTGGGATAATCGCGCTCGGTTTGGGTCAGTAACTCTATTCCTGTGCTGCAATCGTAAATTTTATAATCAAAAAAAGTAAAACTGGTGTTTGACAAACTCATATTAACATTGCCGCAAACAATAAGAGAAGGGTCAGTGTGGATTATTACAGGATTGTTGTCGTCTGGGCATTCGCAGCGACTTCGCGACCAACCTGTTGATAAGAAAGCAAATAACAATGCTGTTATAATAAAACATTTGTTCATGAACTTAATGTGTTTGATAAAACATTTTACAAAGAAAACGAAAAATATTTTTTGAACGAAATTTTTGTACACTTCACTTTTCTCATTTCATTTATCTATTTATCATTATCTTTGTATTTTATATGTTAAAAAATATGGATTTTCGTACTATAGTCTCCTTACTGCCTGCGGCAAAAAAAATTAGCCACAGTAATAAATTGCTAATGTTTGGTTCATGTTTTACCGAAAGCATTGGGCAAAAATTAGAAAATGCAAAATTTTCGGTGGATATTAATCCTTTTGGGGTTTTGTATAATCCGATTTCAATTGTAAAGTCAATTAATCGGTTGATAAATAAAGAACTGGTAGAGAAGAAAGATTTGTTTTGCAATCAAAATCTTTGGCGGAGTTTTGCGTATCATAGTTCGTTTTCAGGTAGCTCAGTAGTAAAATCGATAGACAATATGAACAATCGTTTAATCGAATCGTCCGAACGATTTGGTCAAACCGATTTTCTGCTTATAACCTTTGGTACAGCGTGGATTTATGAATTAGCCGAAACCGGTGAAGTTGTTTCCAATTGCCATAAATTGCCTGAGAACAAATTCAAACGCCACCGGCTTACGGTAGATGAAATCGTAGAAGTGTATAGTTTGTTGATAAATAGGCTTTTATCTGTCAATAAGAAAATGCAGATTGTTTTCACAGTCAGTCCTATCCGGCATTGGAAGGATGGCGCGCACGAAAATACCGTGAGTAAATCGATTCTGTTGATGGCAGTGGAGGAACTTGAGAAACGGTACCGGTGTGTAAATTATTTTCCTGCATACGAATTGATTATGGACGATTTACGCGATTACCGCTTCTATGGGCAAGATATGCTGCATCCCAACCAAATGGCGATTGATTACATCTGGGAGCGGTTTCAAGAATGTTTCTTCACATTAGACACACAACAAATTGCACGCGAAATGGAAAAAATGACTAAAGCCATTGCACATAAGCCATTCAACCAATTTACAGAAGGGTACCAACAATTTTGCGAACAGCAATTGAACAAAATTTATGTATTCGAAAAATTATGCCCTGAAATTAATTTTGAAAAAGAAATTGCATTTTTCAAAAGCCAAAGGTTAGTTTAAGTATTTATCAAAATATTAATTATTTATAATCATGAAAAAATCAACCATTGTTTTATTGTCCATAGTCGGTCTTCTTGTAGTTGCCTTAATTTGGGGCATTAGTGTACGAAACAGCCTAATAAAAAAACAAGAAAAAGTAAATATGCAATTTGCTCAAGTGGACAATGCCTACAAGCGTCGTGCCGACCTTATCCCCAACCTTGTACAAACGGTAAAAGGATACGCCAAACATGAAAGTAGCACACTCGAAGCAGTGGTAAGCGCTCGTGCAAAAGCTACTCAAATTACGGTGGATCCCGAAAATCTCACTCCCGAAAAACTGCAAGAATACCAAGCCTCGCAAGGTCAATTGCAATCGGCATTGGGCAAGCTAATGATGATACAGGAAAATTATCCCGATTTGAAAGCCAATCAAAATTTCCTTGAGCTGCAATCGCAACTGGAAGGCACCGAAAACCGCATTGCCACCGAACGCAACCGCTACAATGAAATTGCTAACACATATAATGCTGCAATCCGAACTTTCCCCAATTCACTGTTCGGGTTTGATAAAAAGCCATATTTTGAAGCGACCGAAAACGAAAGAGAAACTCCTCAAGTAAGTTTTGAATAAAAACGAATGAATCCTCAGAAATTTTTCACTCAAGCTGAAAAGCAGCAAATTGAACACGCTATTATTGAAGCCGAAAAATTGACTTCGGGCGAAATCCGTTTGCACATCGACCGCACATCCAAAGGCGATGTACTGGACTGTGCATGGATTGTTTTCGGACGGCTAAAAATGCACGAAACAAACTTGCGAAACGGCGTACTGTTTTATTTGTCTATTGATGATAAAAAATTTGCTATTATTGGCGACGAGGGCATTCATGCTAAAGTTCCCAAAGATTTTTGGAATTGTATTTACAAAACGATTATTGTCTATTTTCGTAACAATAAATTTGCCGAAGGCTTATGCTGGGCGATACAAGAAGCCGGCAAGCAGCTTTCGACCCATTTCCCTTGTTCCGGTTGCGATGTAAATGAACTGTCAAATGACATTTCGTTTGAATAATTAATTGCAAATTATTGTTAACCAATGAAATTACAAAAAATACTTTTCGCTGCCGGTTTGTTTGTGATCGTATGGAGCACATCTGCTCAAATTCCCCAAAAGCCAACTCCCGAACGCTTGGTAAACGATTTTGCAGGAATCCTTTCGTCGAGCGAAAAAGCCGAATTAGAACATTTTTTAGTAATGGCGAATGATTCTACATCCAATCAAATCTGTGTGGTGATTGTAAACAACCTGGGGGGAATGGACAAAGCCCAGTTTGCAACCGAACTGGGGCAAGAGTGGAAAATTGGCGATAAGGAAAAAGACAACGGGATAGTTGTTTTGTTGAAACCAAAAACAGCGGACGAACAAGGAGAATTCTTTATAGCTACCGGTTACGGACTCGAAGGAGGAATTACCGATGCCTTTGCCAGACGCATTACCGAAAAAATTGCTATCCCATATTTCAAACAAGATGATTATTACGGCGGGCTAAAAGCTACAGTTGTAGCCTTGTACAAAGCAGCAAAAGGCGAATACAACGAAGCAAAGCCCGGAAACAACTTCAAATCGGGACATATTTGGATAATCGTTATCGTAATTTTTGTGTTAATCATTATCTTTTCCTCTTCCTCCAGAAACAAAAAAGACGATGACGACAGCCATACCACTTTCGGCAGTGGCGGAATTTTACCCTGGATACTTTTCGGAGGGGGAGGCAGTTCGGGTAGCTTTGGTGGAAACAGCAGTGGAAGCTTTGGTGGTTTCGGTGGCGGGAGTTTTGGTGGAGGTGGCGCCGGAGGATCGTGGTAAAACATACAAAAGCGAGTAAATTTCACAGTTTACTCGCTTTTTATTTTGAATAAAAATTTATTTGGGCGCGTCCCCTATTTCGGCATAACAGACAAAGAGACACACTTAAAGTTCTTTTTAAAATTCAAATCCAAAGCGGATATTTGCCGTAAAGGCATTGTCCAAACCGCCACCTGTGCCTGCCGGATTGATTATATATTGAATATCGGGCTGGATGTACAAGTTGTCCAATAGATTGTATTTGTAAGTTAATTCAATGGCTGTTTCGGGGTCTAAATCTTCTTTATAATGTTCACGGGCAAAGGCAAGGCCGATTTCATCTTTGCCTTTTTTGCTGAACAGACCTGTGTAATTTATACCTAAACCGACATAATAATCGCAAAAGCTTGCGTCGGAAGGACTATACCCGAATTGGGCAAAAGCTCCCAAACTCTTTTCGCCGCGCTCCCATAGTTTTTGATTTCCATTCAAGTAGAAACTTCCGATATTTATATCTTCGCCTTCTTCTTCGTGCGTGCTGTAAAGCCCTCCTATTTTATAGGTTCCCGGCAGGTTATTCAGTTCGGTATTGTATTGCGCTTCTGAAATAACTAAGTATCCATCTCCTGTCTCAAATTCCCACTTAATATTATATGGATTGTCTTCGAAGTCCTTCGGAAAACCATCATAAGCAGCGGCTAACCACGAGAATTTATCCGAGATATCCCAACGAACGGTTAATCCAAGGTTGGTAAGGGGGAAAATGGGCGCGGGGATATTGTGCGAAATAGATGATTTTACACCAAAAGAAGAGTTAAGATACAAACCTCCGTAATCTACGCTCCCAAATTCTACTGCCATATCTTGTAATCCGGCTGTGATTTCAAAGTTACCTAACTTTTGTTTGTACCATAATTCTTGCAGGTAAGTATGGTTTCCGGCTTCGATGTTCGAAACTCCTTGAAAATCTCCTATTAAATCGGCTGTGGGGGTTGCACCATGTGTGTTGGCACCGAAAATGAAGAATTTACCACCTTTCCAGAGTTTGGCTTTTTCGAAATCGAATTCGGCAGTCATGGTTGCCATACCTAAATATGCGGAGCCGGTTTTGATACCACCGCTAAGGTTGTTTATCATATCGCCGGTATAGCTTGCGCCAAATGAAAGATAATCGACCGGCTTTTTTTCTTCTTCCTGTGCCTGTGCGGAAGCCCACCCGAAGGCAAGCAACGCAAGTGCTGTGTAAACTGTTTTTCTCATCATTTTTGTGGTTTAAATTAATGCTGCAAAAGTATAGCTGCCGGCAATTTACTGAAATACCTACATTTGGGTAATTTACACCCCACATGTAATAAGGACAGATTTTGTTTTTATCTTTGCGTAAAATAATTAGCGAATGAATAAAATAATTTGCTAATTATCACATTAGCAAATTGATAATTGATTTTATGTATAAACTTGGAAATTATACCGAAACCGACCGCATGTGCGACCTTATCAACGAAAACTACCCCATGTTGTTAGTTTTAAGCCGGTTTGGAATTGCGTTGGGTTTTGGCGACAGGAATATTCGTCAGGTGTGTGAGCAAAATAAAGTGGATACGGCTACTTTTTTAGCAGTTGTCAACTTGTTGGCAGATAGTGAGAATGTCGATTTTGAAGAAAAGGAGCTTTCGATGGAAGCACTTATTCAATATTTGCAAAATTCGCATAAGTACTTTCTGGACTATCGTTTGCCGGCTATCCGAACCAAACTGGTCGAGGCTATTGAGAGCACGAATAAAGATGTTTCGGTGGCTATTATCCGTTTTTTCGACGAATATGCTGCCGATGTGCGCCGCCACATGATGTATGAGGAAGAAAATCTTTTTCCTTATGTAGAAAAACTGCTTGCAAACAAACCTACCGAAGATTACAGTGTGAGCGTTTTTAGCCGCCAGCACGACCATGTGGAGGCTAACCTTGCCGAACTGAAAAATATCATTATTAAGTATTATCCGACCGAAAGCAGCAATGATTTGAACAGCGTATTGTTTGATATCTTCTTGTGCGAGCAGGATCTGGCTTCGCATATTTTGGTAGAGGATAGATTAATAGTGCCATTGATTAAGGAGTTGGAAAAGAAAAACGGCAAGAAATCATGAGCACACTTGTACGCATAGCCATTGCCGAACCGTCGGTCATTATCCGCAATGGGATTTTATCCGTATTGAAGCGGATTTCATTACTCAATATACATATCGTAGAAGTGGTTGATATGTCGCAACTTTCCAATCAACTCTTGCGCGAGCGGGCAGATATGCTGATTGTGAATCCTTCTTTTTTAGGCGTTTTTTCTTTGCAGGAAATAAAAAATCATACCAATAAAGCGTTGAAGTGTATTGCGCTGCAATATGGAGTGGTTGACAAATCACTTTTAAACATATATGACGAAACTATCTCTGTTTACGACACAGCCGATGAAATTCGTGATAAAATAGTGAAACTCTCCGAATATACTACCGAGCCTGAAAATGCACAGGAGCAGCTTACGCAACGCGAAAAGGAAATTGTGATTTGTGTAGTAAAAGGAATGACTAACAAGCAAATTGCTGACGCACTTTTTCTTTCAACCCACACAGTTATCACGCACCGCCGCAATATTGCCGCTAAATTGCAAATACACAGTCCTTCGGGACTTACCATTTATGCTATTGTAAATAAATTGGTGGAACTGAATGATATTAAAAATAGTATTAATAGTGAAGACAGTTGATTTTTTTTTTAGAATAGAGATTATATCGAATAAGCGATTATAAAGTTAAAAATCAGTTCTTTATTGCCCCTAAATCCCCTGAAGGGGACTTTAGCTTAATTCGAACTGTTTACATCTGCCAGAAGCCCCTTCAGGGGTTTGGGGTGATAATATAAGTTTCATAATTCATTGAACAACATTTACATATAATCTTATTCGATATATTTTAGAATAAAGACAAAAGATAAAAAGAGCAAAGACTATGTAGGTTGTCTTTGCTCTTTTTATCTTTACTCTTATAGTCTTAAAGTTTTATTGTTATTCCCCCCAACACATTAATCCCCGCCTGCGGAAAATAGCGAAGGTCGTTCATGCGTTCGCCGCCTTCATACCATGAATACCACACATAGCCGTTTGACGAATATTTGGCATTGAAAATATTGTTTACTGCCAAATTGAAATCAATCGATTTTATGCCTTTCAATTTCCACGAATAACCGATATTCAGGTTGGTAAAGCAATAATCGTCCAGTTTTCGGTCGTTGCTCGAAGTATTGTCTACAAACTGTTCGCCCACATACGAAGTTTGCAATCCAGCTGTCCAGTTTTTATAAGTGAACGAGAATAAACTACCTGCCGTGATATTAGGAGAATAAGCAATGTCGGTTGTGCCGAGATAATTATCGATTGTTCCGCCAGTATCCCAATCGTCGATATCGTATTCGGTAAAGTCTTTGATTTTATTTTCGCTCAAAGTCAAATTGCCCTTCCATTGCAGCCAGCCGGTAATTTTTACGCCTGCCGTCAGCTCAATACCGGTGCGGTAACTGTCCGGAATATTTGTGGTGAGCGGTTCGCCTATCTCGCTTATCTTTCCGGTAAGGATTAACTGGTCTTTATATTGCATAAAATAAAAATTGGCTCCTGCCGAAAACCGCTTGCTCTTGAATTGATAACCGGCTTCGTAGTCGGTCAGTTGTTCGGCAGTCGGTTGCTCGTCGCCAACGGCATCGGTATAGTTGTTGCGCGTCGGTTCGCGGTGGGCAACGGCAACCGAAGCATAAAACGAATTATTTTTGTTCAATTCGTAAAATAATCCGGCTTTGGGATTGAAGAAATTAAACACAGGGTGCTCGTCAATCGTTTGCAATTTGTCGCCCAAGCCTTCCATTTGCAAATCGACAAAACGATACTGCACATCGGCATATACAGTCAGCCCTCTGAGCACCTCGGCGTTGATTTTGGCATACAGGTTGGCATCGGTTTTTATCGAATTATTATTGTACCATTCGTAATCGGCGGGCGTGCCGTTGTTGTATTTCATCCATTTGATGTAGCCGTAATGGTCGCCGCGATATTGGTTTGCCGCCCCTCCTACCGAAGCCGACATTTTTCTTCGATTATAATTAAATGAAAAAACGCCGCCATAGAAATCGTTTTCCATCCATTTTTGGCGGATAAGGTCGGTACGCTTTACAATAGTGCCGTCGGCAAGCACGAATGACGGCAAACCGTATTTCGACAGTTTTTCGTCCGGCTTATATTCTTCATAATAACCAATGCCGTGCGTGTAGTGCAATGCCGCATTCAAATTCCAATTTCTATTCATTTCATGGGTAAAATGAAGCTGATAATTGCGCTGGTCGTAGTTGTCGGTTTGGTCTTTGTAATATTGCACATTGCCGTTGCCGTCGATATATTCGCCACAAGGGTTATAAGTGCGGTTGGTTTTTAGCGAGTCGCCCGGCACGCCATACCATGCATGGTAAGTTTTCTCCACGCCACCGAATACAATGGCTTTCAGCATACTTTTCTTACCATAATACGCTCCCGAAAAGTAATACGACTTCATATCGGTCGAAGCGCGGTCAATGTACCCGTCCGAATGTATGCCCGACAGCCTCGCATCAAAAGCAAACTTATTGTACAACAATCCCGAACCGACTTTCACCGTGTTTTTATTCGTATTAAACGAGCCATACGAACTGCTTAATTCGGCGTACGGTTTGGCATTCAGCTTTTCGGTCTGCATATTGATACTTGCGCCAAACGCACCTGCCCCATTGGTCGAAGTGCCCACACCGCGCTGCACCTGCACATTATCGACCGACGACGAAAAGTCGGGCATATTTACCCAAAACACCTGTTGCTCTTCGGCATCGTTCATCGGGATTCCGTTGACGGTTACATTAATGCGCCCGGCATCTGTACCACGAATGCGGAAGCCTGTGTAACCCACGCCCGCGCCGGCATCCGAAGTGGCTACATACGACGGCGTTCCGGCAAGCAGGTAAGGGAGGTCTTGCCCCAGATTGTGCTTGGCAATATCCGCTTTATCGACCATGTTGTAAGCTACCGGCGATTTATCTGACGCGCGTGTGGAGCTAACCACCACATTGTCTAACACCTGTACCGAATCGCCCACCGAAAGGCTTGTTTGTAACGAATCTTTTTGTCCAAAGGATAATTGGGCAATCGTTTGCAATGCTGCAAACAGAAGAATTTTTGTTCTCATAACAATTAATTTTTGTTCGTGGTATTTCGCCGTTATTTGGTGTAGAGACAGGGCATGCCCTGTCTCTACGACGGTAACCACAATGATTAATAAATTGCAATGAGGGTAATTTGATTAATAACCGAAAAGTATGATATATAAATGATGAATGACAAACCGAAAATCGGCTCATCGTTCATTCTTAATAACTCATACCTCTTAAAATGGTTTTTTCTTTTTCCCCTTCCAAAATTACTTGGCGGGTTCAAAGGGTATAATCTCAGCCTGTATTTATATAAGGCACCCCATTGTGTGAAGTAAATATTTATTGAAAACGAAAGGATTGACTAGTATTTTCTTTTCATTTTCGGAGGCAAAGGTAAATGAATAATTTGGAAATGCAAATGTCTGAACCGTGATTTTTGCAAGATTATCAAGATAACCAAGAGAAATACATTTTAGTACATGACAAAAATCAAAAGAACAATACAAATACAATAGAAGTATCGTCATGTCGAGCTTGTCGAGACATCGCTAAAGACTAATTAGTGCCTTTTCTGCGATGTCTCCACGACACTCCTCGTGCCACTTCGACTACGCTTGGTTGCTGAGCGAAGTCGAAGTACAGTGACCACTCGTCGTTTTGGTCGACATGACGGCACTTCTTTTGTTTTTTAATTTTTGTCATGTACTAAAGAAATACACATATAATAGTCGTGTCAATCCTATAAATCACGGTTCAGACATTTATTAGCTGGAGGTCGGACACATGTCTGCCCCGACCAAATTTTCAAAATAGCTCCAACGGTGGGAGAAATATGTTGCGCCTGCGGCGCGTCGGATGTCGGACGATTCCATAACCCCAACCCGTTGGGATTGGGCTGGAATATGAATGGTTTACAACCATTATTCGAAATGCGAATGATATTGTTAGTTTCGCGCCGAAGGTGCAATATAACCCAGCTCGAAGGCAACGCCTCGGGTTTATAATCGCCAACAACAAACCGCGCCCGGCATGGGCGCATATTTATCGGATTACATGCACCCCAAGGCGACGCTTCGCTTGCCGTTGGGCTGGATTAAATAAGGCTTGCAGCCTTTAAATTCATGTTTTGAATACTTATGGCTACAAACCTGCCTAATGGGACACAAGTCACAGACTTGCGCCAGTTGCAAATATCCATGAGGTTATAGTCATTGCACTTGGTGTGTATTTTTGCTCATGGATATTTCATATCTTCAAAAATATGTTTACCTTTGTCCCGCTTTTCGAGAAAAAGCATAATGTATAACTAACTAAAATACAATTAAAAAAGAATGGCAACTAAAATTAGATTGCAAAGACACGGACGAAAAGGCTACGCATTTTATCACATTGTGATTGCAGATAGCCGTGCACCACGCGATGGTAAATTCGTTGAAAGAATCGGGTCGTACAACCCAAACACTAACCCGGCTACTATCGATTTGAATTTCGAGAAAGCATTAAAATGGGTTTTAACAGGTGCGCAACCTACAGACACTACTCGTAACATCCTTTCGGACGAAGGTGTGTATATGATGAAACACTTACTAGGTGGTGTCAAAAAAGGCGCATTTGATCAGGCAGAAGCCGAAAAACGCTTTGAGGCTTGGAAAGCGGCTAAAGAAGCGAAACTTCAAGATGCGAAAAGCAAAAAAGATGAGGCTGCACGCAGCGCGAAGAAACAACGCTTAGCCGAAGAAACTGAGAAAAACAAAGCCAAAGCTGCCGAAGTAGCTAAAAAGAAATTAGCTGAAATCGAAGCTGCCGCTCCGGCTCCGGTTGAAGAAGAAGCTCCTGCAGCTGAAGAAGTGGTTGCTGAAGTGGAAGCTCCTGCTGTAGTTGAGGCTGAAGCTCCTACTGCTGAAGAAACAGAGGAAAAGGCTGCTGAATAAGACTTTTATTTAGAAATAGAAACGCCCAAAGGATTTTTTCTTTGGGCGTTTCTATTATAGATTATTGATTTGGTTGTTCTTAAAGTAATTACTTATTTTCTGTTTTATTATTTCCAGACACTCATCTGATAATTGTATTGAATGATCGAATGCTTTTGCATCACAATCAATAGTTATTTTTTTTGTTTTATTATGAGTGAAATGACGATCATAACCTGATTTGACTAAGCTTGCAAAATAAGGACTTACCCAATCTCTGTTATTAGCAACTTGTATATGCATATACAAGTTATTGATGTTTTTAGGATTTTCTTTATTGATTTTAGTAATCTTTTCATACTGCGTTATAGGAATACCTTCGTAGTATGGATTATTATTGGTGGTAGAAATTACTTTATCTTTGTTGTCATAAGTAATTTCATCTTTATTAAAAGCAGGAGTATTCAATGTGAGTAAATATATCTTTTTGAAACCAACCAATTTATCTATTGCCTGCAAAGCAACATTACCACCATGACTATGTGCAATAATTACAACCTCTTCGTATTTTCCTCTGTATTTTGAAACATAATCTGCCAAATGTTCTGCTGCCTTTTTTCTTTCAAAATAAGTATTACTTAATACAGCATCATTTTCCCAACTAAATTTTGCATCGCATCTTTGAGTATTGACTATTTCGAGAAGTGTTGTTACTGTTTCACTGTTTTCAACCCACATTGTTGGTTTTGATTTTGTTCCGTGAACAAAAATTGCGATTCTATTAGGGTTAACATCTTTAATTGGCTGAGGTTTCTTTTTTGTTTTTTCTCTTGAATCGTTATTTTTCAGTATATTACATATGCCAATATTCTTATTGCCAAACACATAATCTTTCATTAAAATAGTGATTTCGTCGAGTTCATCACTACCATATTGTTGTTCAAATAATCCAGATTTTAAACTATTTATAGTCTTTGTATATTCTAAACAATTGTCACTTGCTTTTTTAATTTTTTGTTCATACTCTTGCTTGCCTTTTTCTAATATTTCTTTTTTCTTTTTTGCTTTTTCTATATTAGATTTAAGAGAATTCTTATATTCGGGTGCAACTGAAAATTTAATAGTTGTATTTGCTGCCGACATCATTCCTACATTTACAATTTCTGGTAGTATTTTATAAACGATTAATTTTTTTGACATATTGGAATTGCAATCATCCAATAAATCAAATAAAGTATGATAAGCATCTTCGACTGATTTTTGAAATTCAGTTTTATACATATTTCTAATTTCTTGACTATTACCATTAATAATATCTTTAACGGTGATAGTTGTTAAATCTTTATATTGTTGATTAAGTGCTTTTTCAACTGTATTTAATGCTGTATTTGCACAAGCCCCTACCTGTCCCGTTATTTTATTTTCAGTTGCAAAATTCATAACACTTTTCATTGTAACATCTCTCAATGAAGTATTCATGTCAAAAACTCCATTTGTTAAATCCGATATCATACTGCTACTTATAGATGTAATAATATCTTGTAAATTCAACATTATTATTTTGTTGTTTAAAGCAATATCTTCTTTTATTATTTTATCATATTCAACATAAGATAATTGAGAAACATTTGCTGTATTTGTCTGTTTACAAATCTGCCAATTGCAAAACTGTATAAACTTATTATAAGTAGCTGTATCACAAGTAAACTCATGAAATTTATATCCAGAAGCATTTTTTGCAAATCTTTCTTGTTCCCCATAAAGCGTTGAATTAGACATTTGGCTTGTGGTAGATATATAACCAATTGGTATTTCGTTTCCCTGTATCTCTTTGGCTACAATAAAAGAGTTTGCCGGAATAAAATAGTAAGTACTGTCTCCTTGCATTATTAGCGTTTGTTTAGACAGCAAGTACTTTTTATTATTTGCTTCGACCAAAATACTGTCCTCTTTTTTATAGACTGGTTCTCCTTTATATTCTCCAATTACTTCTTTGGGAACAAGATTGCTCAAAACAATAGCCTTTTTAGGTCTATCACTACGCCCTCCTGTACTTGCAATTACAGTTTGCCCTTTTTTACCTGCCATTGCTTTATCAAGGGTTGTTCCACTATTCAGCAAATCATTGCTATTGGCGTTATTTTCTACCAAGCCCACCATGAGATCAGTTCCTGCACGGCTAACTTGAACTGACGCGTTTATTATTTCTCGTTGTTGTTCTACTTCTATCCTTGCTCGTTCTGCATTCCATTCTCTTTGTGCTTCTGCCTGTTTTCGATAGAAGTCCCTGCTTGGCACGCCACTACTGACCACACCTGTGCCCCTATTTGTAGGGTTTGGAGCAGGTTTTTGTGTTTTGGGGGCAGTGTTCTTTTGTTCAGTTCGCGGTTGTTGTGTTTCTCTTTGTTTTCGCTGAGCAACACTTCCGAGACACCTTTCCCGCTCATTGTGAGATGCATCTACTTTGCTTTCAGTTTCTCTACGAATAGCATTATACGCATCATCTTCGGCCTTGTTTAATGCATTAAATCTATCATCATCACCTTGTTCAAATGCCTGGTTTTTTAATGGTTCATAATAGCTACGAACATTATCCCACTTTCGTCCATGTTCTTCACCTATCGCATTTACTCGATTTATATGTTGATTTTCACATTCATCATTTGTTTGCGTAAATGCAGTATTATAAGATAAAATAATTATTACAAATGAAATTATTCTTTTCATAGCATAGTTTATTAATTATATTCCAAAGAAAAGTGTAAAATAAATATTCAATGGACGATTTTGTCTTACCTTTATGCCATTTTCTAAAGTAGTTTGGGTTAAGCCTCTACCTGAAAGACAGCTGAGTTGTACATTCCAATAACGGATACCACCACCAAAATCAAGATAAGGTACAAAGCGCCCGGTAGGATAACCCCAATCAACATTCTCATATATGTTATCTTGTTCTTCAATCTGAGAGGATTGGTCAAAGGAGAGACTGTTGTCTACTCCCAAATCAAAACTTGGTCCGATTTCAAAAAATAGACTGAATTTTTCGGAAAAAGCCCAGCGATATTCCGCATGAACAGGTACATTGAGTGAATATTCAAAATAATTTGCCGACACATCGTTATAATCTAAACTGGCAAGATACATATCTATATTCAATCCTGTTAACATACCAAAGCCGTAAGCAAATGTCGGTTGCCAAGCAAAGCCCAGAAAGCGGAAACCATGGATAGTTGCATTTTGTTCCCACAGGGCATATTTTTGAGCAGTTTGATTGTTAAAACTCCATTCCCACTGTTTGGAAATATACCCGTAACTTAGTCCAAAGTTATTATATGTACCATTGCCATATTTGAAATCATTGGTAACCTCAGATGGTATCATATATGAAAGTGAAGCAGTCAGAGGTTTGTTTTGTCTGACTTTTATGCCGGGGGCACTCGAAATATTCAGAAGTCCGAGACCTGTTCCTACATTAAGCTGCATAGGACCCCAGCGTAGCCCTGCACCAAAATCAAACGAGGCATTGAAGCGTTTGTGAGGATAACCTAAGTCGGGATTTTCATATATTTCGTTTATTTGAAACGAAGGCTCATTCTCTCCCTTTTCGAATATACTTATGCTGGTAGTAAGTCCATAGTCGAAGCTTGGTCCTGTTTCTGCAAAGAGGCTAAAATTTCTTGATAGGTTCCAATTGTATTTGAAGTGCAGGGGTAGATAGAGCGAATGTTCATTATATATTCGGTCATTATTGTATATTTCTCCCGACTTCGAACGATAGTATTCCCAATACAATCCTGTGCTTAATCCTAATCCATACTTAAACTGTGGTTCATAACGCAACCCTGTCTGTATGCCCTTCAAAGTACTGTTTTCATCATTCCACGCACCCCATTTGTGAGTTTTTTTACCCGATTTCTGAATCCATTGTTTTTGCACATATCCTACCGAAAAGCCTAATGGATTATTGTGTGTGGAAGTGTTTTGTGGTAGCTTTTCTATCTGCTTTGTTTTTTTATTAAACCACACATTGCCTGTATAACTACTGTCTTTTGGGTATTGTATTGTACCCCTGTATGGCGAATTACCTGCCCATTCTCCTGTAAAAACATTGCGAGATGAATATAGCATGCCTGCACTGTAGTCATAAAAAACACAAACACCTTGCCCGCATTTCTTTCCACTACGGAATTCACCTTCGTACCTTATGCCATTTTTATCGATTAATTCCCCGTCGCCGTGATATTTCCCGTTTTTCCATTCGCCAATGTATCTTTCTCCCCATGACATAGATCTTTCTCCGTAACCTTCCGCTTTATTGTTAGTGTTTAACCAACCGGTGTAGACATAGTTAATCTTATCGAATCCCTTGTAATCTTCTACATAAGATAAACCCTGTGTAGAATATTTAAAATGGCGTTGAATATTGATAGGCAATAAAGTGTCTGTAGAAGAATATTCGCACAATTTAACCACTTGTGCTGACAAATTCTGATATGCCTGCTTGTTGTAATCAATCATACTTTTTTTGGCAATATGCACTTCTTTTTTGTATTCAGTAGTAGCAGACAATTCATTTTTTTCGAAACTACGATACCCGAAGAGTTCGCCTCCATCTGCTGTAAAGAGAACATTGTAATCAGAATAAAGCTTAAATATCATCATTTCTTTACTTGCCGATGAAGACGACTTGCTGCCATCAGACGCTTCGGTATATATATTCTGTTTAAACGCCAGTTCTGCACAACCGGCAAACACGCTCGATATATCCATATCCAGAGTAACAACGGTGATTTTCGAGATAGCCGATTTCGCAATGAGATATTGTGCTGCTAACTGGGCTGCGTCGACTGCTAATGCCTGTGTAGCAGCGTCCGAGGATTTTTTATTGGGGTCGGATAGGATAATCGTTTTTGCTGTAGCACCAATTTCTCCTACAGCCACAACACCTGCCGTTGCAGCCTGCGGATTTCCTTTCTTGAAGTTTTCCGAACCAAAATGGAACGAAGCCATCCCATCCTTTCCAATATTAATATAACAGTTTTTAGTTATAGATAGATAATTATTTTTGTTTGTAGAATTGGGTAATGCTGCTTGCATTCGTGGCTTCTGCTTAAATGCTCTGCCAGTATACATTTTGTGTTCTTTTGCCAGTGTGCAGTATGGAAGAATTTTTGCAGTGTATTCTCCCCAAGCGTCTTTTTCCACTTGCAGTACAAGATATGGAATGCCTTTTTGCTGGTCAGAACAATAATCGGACACCCAAATACCACACAAATCGTCTTCAAAAAGGGTTTTGTCTTTCACTAACACAGTATAAAGATACTTCACATCCTCTATCCTTTTCATTATATCTGAATCATTTGGGTTAACCGTATATTTATCCAGAGCCTTTATTACCTGTCCCATTTCCACCAAATTACCTTTGTTGTAATAAATAGTTGCTAAATTGATGTTGGCCTCAGCATAGTAAGGGCTATTATGTGGTGATTCTTGGGCAACTTGATTTAATAAACTGGTAGTTTGTTCTATATCGTTATTGCTCATTGCAGTCTGAGCTTTTTTCAAAAGAGCATAAACATCAGTTGTTTTTTTATATTGAGAGAAGTCTGCTTTTTGAGCATAGGAGTATGAAAAATGCAAAAAAATGAATATAAAAAATGTAATTTTTTTCATTAGAATAAAGATTTAAGTTTAGTCTTTTTATATCTAAAAGTTGCAGTGGAATAACGCGCTGTACTTTTTTATTTTTGCTTTAATCCAACAAAGTACAGTCTATAAAACTGTACTTTGTTAGTGTTAGTGGGGTTATATTTTTTTACTTCCGATAATAATTACCACTAAGACCCGTTTCTGTAACAAGATAAAAAGACTTGCCATCAGAGGATAATGAAATATTACAGCCTTCCCAATAAACATCAGTTATTGTCATTGTGCCGGTATAATATTCGTTAACTAAGACATCTCCTTTCCAAGTATTATTCCCTGTTGATACCAAATTCCTAAGGTTTTTATCTCCTAATTTAATAAATCCGGCTTGCATAGCTTCATACCAGTAGGGAGTACCGCTTGTGCTCGGTGAAAGGTTGGTAAATGTGCCGGACGAACCGTTTATTGTAAATTCGTATGTTCCTGACGAGTTTTTCCATGTACCAGTAAGTGAAGATGTTGATGTGCTTTCGTCTGACTCTTTGTCGTCATTACAAGAGTTTAAAGACACAATTGTTAGTCCTAAAATGACAGCTAAAAAGAGAGTTAAATATTTCTTTTTCATAATATTTATGTTTAATGTTTCTTTATTTTGCTTACTCTAATCAGTTTTCAGCATCCCTGTTTATATTTTAAGCCATTAGTACGCCTCCCGTAGCAATGCTACTACGATAGCCGTAGCCGTATTGCTACGATGGTCGTAGTAGCGTTGCTACGATGGGTGTAAATTTATTGTACTGTCAGTATTTTTTCAAATATGGTAGTATGAGGCTCTTTCAATAGTGTTTTAGTGTTGCTTCCAAACTGTGTGGTAATCTCCAGCTGATAAGAGCCCGCTGCAAGCGCAGGTATCACAATAATCAATTCCGAAGGATTGTTGGTAACTATGTCGGAAATATCTACTTGGGTGCGCTCTTGCGTGGATTGATTGATGAAATACACACCATTGGCTTCGTTTTCGCCCGCAATTTTGATTTTGTGTCCTGAGATTTTCAGGTTGCGGCTGGGGGTAATCAGGTCATTGACCGAGCCGCTTTTTACATCAGTTACCTGTGCTATGCTCAGTCCGCTGTCGGCTACGCCCATTATTTGCACTTCGATGTTTGGCAACTCGGCTCGAAGGGTTTCGCCCTGGTTGAATTGGAACAGGATAGTGTGTTTGCTGGGGTTAAATGTTTCGGTAGGGCTGTTGAACACGCCTTTGATAAGGGGAGTGGCGGTAAAATAGCCGGTGTTTACCGAATATCCGTCGCAAAGCTGGTAGCCCATTTCTTTGAGGAAGAGGCTTACGCTGTGCTCCATGGCTGCTGCCGATACATCGGCGCCTCCGCGGTTTACAGCCATTTCGCAAATGTTTTTGATACTTAACGAACGCTCGGCGTTTACTCTTGCCGAAAAGTCGTTTGGGTCTTCTGTCAAAGCATTGTCATACAGGTAGGCTTTGATACGGTGTAAAATTGTACTCATAAATAATTTTTTATATGTATTAATAGAAATATTTTAAAATATGCCAACAAATATAAAATCTATAACTTATACCGGCTGTATGTGTTTTTGCACAACTGTCTGGTTATGTGGACAATTTTTGAGAGTAAATAATCTTAATCGACTTGTCGTTGCAGATTTTATTAAATTCTTCATCGTCTTCCATTTCTATCAGGAAAACAGATTTATTTTTTGTTTCTTCAATTCCTTCAAAATTTATATTTAATTCTTTGAAAAAATTGTATTTTAATGCTTTACAGATTAAAATCAGTGTGCTGGTATTTATATCGCAGTCTTTGCAAGTGAATATTTTGGAATATACGGTCGATCGATTCGAATTGATTGCTTCGGCAAATTCTTCAACTGTCAAACCGGAGTCTTTTACTTTTTCTTTGATAAGCTCGCCGAGTATCTTTTTTTTATGTTTTTTAGTCTTCATAGGTATTTTTTTTATTTATGGTTTTAGGATGCAAACTGTACAAAAACAGAAAGGGATGCCAGCCCATTCTTTTTTTACCCGTTTTTCCGAGGCTCACCACAAGCCTAACAACACGCGAGTAACTAAAGATAAAAGCCAACATCCCCCTTTGCGAAAGAGAATGTAAGACTTTACTTTGTTTCGGTGCGGTTGTTTTGGTTGTTAAGTGGTGATTAACGGAAAACCACAGAAAAAAGCAAATTCATTTCTAAATTGCTATGTCTTAATTTTTTATATTCCTATAAGCGAAATCATTTTATTTTTTGTTCTTCCGAGCAAAGGTAAAAAAGAATTATTGCTTTGAAAATAAAAAAATTAAGACACAGGGAGATGTTGACAAAGTTTTATTTTTTATAATACAAAAAAGGCATGAAACTTAATCGCTTATCCAGTTTCGGAAGGTATCGCCAAACACCTAACAACTATAAATAAGGAAAAAGTCCATGCCCTAAACACGAACACTTTCAACTTAGTTACTGTTTGTAGTTGTTTTAGATAAATTTGGCGATTTTTTCCGAAACTACAGGTAACAAAGCAAATGTGCTTTATCAATATGTTTTATGCCGTAATATTATTTTCTTCTATAGGCTATTTCTTTTTGTTGATTCAAGACACAAATATATGAATCTTTTTCAACAGGCAGACAGCTTCTTTCTAAAAAATATATTTCGGGCATGAGGGCATGGACGGTTTTTTTAGTTTATATTTCAATGTTTAGTACATAACAAAAATTAAATTTGTTGTATATAAGTTGTTGGTTATGTAATTCTCTATACTATACAATATGTCATGCAATGTTTTTTCGTTAGCATTTTTGCACAAAAAAAAAGCGGATACCTGAAATTTTCCAGTTATCCGTTTTTGGTATTTATTTGTATAACACAATATTCTAATCAATCATAACAAATCCGCCCCAATCATATACCGAGTAGCCTTTGAGTTTTTCTTGGGCGGCACGAAAGGCTTCGTGTTTGGTTTTCTTTCCGCTCAGGAGCGATTTATAAAATTCTTCCATAAAGAGTTGTGTGCTACGAACCGGTACATTCCAAAAGGTCATTACCAGGGTATTGCAGCCGGCCAACTTGAAAGCGCGCTGTAAACCGAATACCCCTTCATAATTATTAATATCACCAAGGGCGCTTTCGCAGGCTGACAGTATAACAAGGTCGGTATTCGATAAATCCATTCCGGCAATTTCCTGGGCCTGCAGGATGTTATTATTTCCGTTTTCAACTATTTTGCCGCTCTTCCAATATTCATTTGCTCCTGAAAAAATAAGTACCGAACGCAACATTGGATATTTCTCCTGTACCAAACTGTCTTGATGCAACCAACTGTATTCGCGAATAGAATTGACAGGAATGTAAAGCCCATGTGTAGAAACGGATAGTATGGAAGGCGAGTAGCCATCTGTTTGTTTAAACATTTTCTCGGTGGCAGTAGTTCCAAAGTAGCTTTTAACCGGAATATTATTGGCATTACACTGAGAAATAAAGGCTTCTGTTTCAATTGTATCATTGATATTTGTATGATAGCCTTTCCCGTAATCCATTTGTCCGAATATAACGGCATTCTTTCTTACCACAGGTTGATCTGTTTTATCTTCGGCAATTATCCGGGTGGACGATAACTGGTATAGATCGTACCGGTTTTTCAGGTAGTTGGTTTCGTCGGACATGCTTTGAAATGATATATTATTCAACAAACCTGAAGTGCTGAAATAAATGCGTGTTATGCCTGTCAAATAGCTTTCCAACGGTTTCCAAAGCAGATTATACAGATCAGTCGAATCGTATAAGGCTTTGATTGTTTCGGGGGCATCAGTGCGGACATCTTTTAGTAAACTCACTAATTGCCGTTGTTCGCAAAGCCGTATTAACTCAGGATATTGCGAGTCTTTCCGGATAAGCAGCGCGATATAGTAAGTGTTGTCTTGCCTGCTCATATCCTGCTCGTCAAAACAGACAAACTCGATAGCTGCTTCCCCTTCCTTCAAATGTTTTTTAATATCATCCCACAAAATGTTTTTTCTAACTTGCATTTCTACTGGAACGGATTGTAGGATTTCTGTTTCCAGAGTGTTTTTATAATTGGTAAGCGCAGCGAGATTTTTGGGTTGGATAAGTTGTAAAGAATCAACAATTTCTTGTCGAACAGATATATAACGGTGGTATTTTTCCAGCAAATCTACATTTTGCGAAGATTGAATGAATTCTTTTATTTTCAGGTTTGAGTTCAGAAGTATGGCTTTGTTGGTCAATTGGTTGTTGTAGCAAATTTGAGCCAGTCCGGGCGATGGATTACGGATAGCAATGGTATTGAATAAGGAATATACAGGTTCCAGTTCCCGCCAAAACGACTCGCGCATATCTTCGTTCAGCAACAAAGCGTTATTGTTCATTTGCGAGTGATAGAACTGATTTACTATGTTAGTTAAGTTAGCAGCTTTATCATAATCTTTTTTCAGGCAATAATATTTTGCCAAAGTAAGCAAGTCATATATTTTAGAATACCTTAGATAGGGGTCGTAGGTTTGTACTTGGTACAACATGTCGAAATACTGCTCGGCAAGCATATAATTGCCTGTCTTCAAACCATAGCGGGCAAAATCATTGACCAGGTAATTAATGTATTGTGGTGGTCGTTTCATGCCAGACAGTTTTTGTGCTGCTTCTCCAAACAGTGCATCCGCTTTTTTATCCTTCCCTGCCTGGCTGTAAAAGTCGGCCAAATTGGTGATAAACATTAAGTAGTAAGGATGATTTGTTCCTAAGCTATGCCGGTAGATTTCCATCGAACGCGTATAAAAGTTTTCGGCGTTCTTATTATCGCCCAGCAATTGGTAGGTTTTGGCAAGATTCTCATACAAGACAGCTCGCTCCTGATCAGTCAATTGCAGTGTTTTAGAAAGCTGGTAATATTCCTCGTAATACCTCAATGCCTTAGCCGGTTGCCCGTGTGCAAAATAACCCCAGGCAGCATCACTTATGGCAGAACCATAGGCAGCACTATGTTTTCCATAAAACCTTTCGGCAAGAGAGATTTCGAGCAGAAATGCTTTTTCGCCATCAATAAAATTGCCCAACCCGACATAACCTAATGCCAAGTAGTAACTGCAGAGTATCGCATCATCATGGCTTAATTTGTCAAAAGACTTAGAATTTTCGGTTATGAGTTGAACTGCTTCTGCATATTGTTCTTTGTCTAAAATCATTTTCCTGGCTTTTTTCAGGAATCCGGCATCTTGTGCCGGAACAGAAAAAGCAAATACCAGGAGGAATAATATGAAACCTGATTTCTTCATCCCTGATTATTTTGTATCAAATGGGAAACTGTAAACCTTTTTGCCAATCTGTATTTCAAATATATACAAACTGTTGCGTTCCAGGTTAGATAAAGGATATTCTCCCTGTTTTAATTCATATTTGTCAGTCGATAATTTTTCTACCAGTATTTTATCATTTCTGTCGTTAATCAGGTAAAGGTTTATATTCCCTGTTTTCTCAACCGAAGTCCAGCAGATCACAACATTGTCTGCATTGGCAGGCACTTTGCGGTCGGGGGCTGTAAAGCGCAAAATCTCGCCTGTACCTTTGGTTTGTTCGTCTTGCAGCGTATTTATAGCAAATAACTTAGCCCGGTTTTTTTCGGTCGTAACATTTGTTGTTTGCATATTTGGTGTTTGCGTACCCGTTTTAGCGATTTCTTGCAATGCATCTTGAAGCTGTGCTATTTTTTGTTCGTATTCTTTCAATATTTTTTGCGCACTATCGTTGGACGATATTATCGTTACCGGTTTTACTTTCTGTAATTCGGCAATTTGTTGCTCGCGGTCATTGATTTTTTGATTAAATACCCAGGTTACAATAACTAATGACAATATAGCCGCTGCCGCAACAGACATACTCAGATATAACCCCGTTTTCTTTGGCAAAGCAACAACCGGTTTTGTATCCAAAATCTCTTTTTCAAGACCCGAAGCTTTCAGAGCCACAATAATTTGAGCCTGTTCTGTTACAGCCTGTTTAAATTCAGGCTCTGTTTCGTATTTTTGTTTGAATAGAACTTTTTCCTCTCCTGTCAAACTCTTATCAAAATACTTCCCAATTAATTCACTATTTGTAATCATTTCCCTAATTTTTTAAAACATAATTCTTTTAATTTTTCCATACATTGAAACAACCTCACGCGTGAAGCTCCTTCACTGCCAATTTTATCAATCCGTCGTATAATCTCTTTATGCTCTAAATTGTCAATATATTTATAAGTTATGATGGACTGGCATATTTCACCCATTTCGCTGAGGCAATCATCAATTATTTCATGCAATTTTTCCAGTACAATCTTTTCTTCTATTTCTTCAAAAGGATTTACTCCTATAACAGGATCTTCATAAATTTCTTTTTCAGTTTTTACAATATCAATCAAAATATCTTCTTTATACACCCTAAATGTTTCATACAAAGTATTTATAATCACTCCGCTAATAGAAGGCAACTGTTCAATATCTTTAATTTTGCCGTTTTTTACCTTTTCACATAAATGGACAAAAGCCCACGCCAGCATGCAATCCTTATATTTATCCAACAGGAATTTGTGTTTGAAGGCTTTTTGCCATAAACCTTCTTTTTGTACGACCCGAAAAAACAAATCGCGGGCAGCAATTGTCTTTTCGTCAATAATAAGTGTTAGTAATTCTTTATGAGGCATATCATTATAATTAATGGAATGCAATAGTACATATTATTGTTAATAAAACAAAACGAAACGAATGAAATTTTGACATGTTGTATTATTTTTGCCCTTTATTTTTATCTTTGCCATTCTTTAAAATCTATATTATTTTAAAATGAACACATTATTATTTATGAATCTCGGAGGCATGGAAATTTTCCTGATAGCCCTTGTTGTACTATTATTATTTGGCGGCAAAAAAATTCCCGAACTAATGAAAGGATTAGGCAAAGGAGTAAAGAGCTTTAAAGACGCCATGAGCGGCGTAGAAGACGAAACAGAAAAGAAAGACAAAGAAAACGCCAACAACAAAGACAACGAAAAAGAAAAAGAATGAGCCAAGAGCTTGAACTTTCCTTTTGGGATCATTTGGACGAATTGCGCAAAATCCTGTTTCGGATAGCCGCTGCGGTTATCGGCGTAACGGTAGTAGCCTTTTTGTGCAAAGACTGGCTGTTTAGCATTGTGCTGGCGCCGCAGCACGACGATTTTATATTTTACCGGCTCATAAACCAGTTGGCAAAAATCACATCCATTTCAGCCATGCAGTTAGAAGCCTTCCGGGTCGATCTGATAAACACACAATTAGCCTCGCAATTCCTTACACACATGAGCATGTCCTTCTACATGGGCGTTCTGCTCACATTCCCGTATATCTTATACCAGCTTTTCAGGTTCGTTTCGCCGGCATTGCACAGCCACGAGCGCCGGTACGCAGGCCGAATGATCGCATTCTCATCCCTGCTGTTCTATTTAGGCGTATTGCTCGATTATTTCGTCATATTTCCACTCTCGTTCCGCTTTCTGGCAACCTATCAGGTAAGTTCCGAAGTACAAAATATGATTTCGCTATCCTCGTACATCGACACCCTGCTGCTACTTTCCCTGTTGATGGGCATCGTTTTCGAGCTCCCGATCCTGTCATGGCTTTTTGCCAAACTCGGTTTCCTGACACACAAATTCATGCGCCATTATCGCCGGCATGCAGCAGTAATTATTTTAGTTATAGCCGCCATCATTACCCCTACGGCAGATGCCTTTACCCTGTTATTAGTCTTTTTTCCCATTTATATATTGTACGAGATGAGCATTCTAATTGTAAAAAGAACAAACCAAGAAACAGAAAAATAAAATAATTTGGGCGTGCCCCCTCAATTTCCTTTTGGGTTGTACAGACGCGATTAATCGCGTCTGTACGAGGATCGGGATCGGGCTATCCGCAGCGAACGAGATGGGGATGTGGTAGAGCCGTGGCGCGCCGCGGCTCTACGAACCGGACAGGGATGCGAGCGAGGAGTATAGCGGACAGCCCAACCCCGCCGAACATGGTACAGACGCGGCGTGGTTGCTGAGCCTGTTGAAGTGCGCCGCGTCTGTACAACCGAGAAAGGGGACGCGGCGGGGACGCGCCCAATTGAATTTTTATTATTTTAGTCATGTACAGAACCTATAACTTTAAAATATCACTATGAACAGAAGAGACTTTTTAAAAACAAGCGGCACCATCGTAGGCAGTATGATGGCAGCCTCAGCACTTGGTAAAACACTCGAAAGCGCAGCCAAGCAAACCGGCGTGAACAAAAAAATCCGTTACGCCATGGTTGGATGCGGGCATCGCGGCACAGGCATGTGGGGCAAACAACTCGTAGAAGAAGGCTACAAACAATACATGGATTTTGTAGCCTTATGCGACACCAATCCCGGACGCATGGAATACGCCAAACGCGCAATGAACATCCCCGAATGCCCCACTTACAGCGCGGCAGATTTTGACAAAATGATCAAAGAAACCAAACCCGATGTAGTAATGGTAACCACACCCGATGCCACGCACAGCGATTACATTATCAAAGCATTAGAAGCCGGCGTCGATGTGATTACCGAAAAGCCCATGACAACTGACGAAAAAAAATGTCAGGCAATACTCGATGCACAAGCCCGCACAGGTAAAAAAGTAACCGTTACATTCAACTACCGTTATTCGCCACACCGCGCCAAGATTTACGAACTCCTTCGTGCCGGCGAGATTGGCGAAATCACTTCAGTCGATTTCCACTGGTATCTCGATACCAAACACGGTTCGGATTATTTCCGCCGTTGGCATGCTTACCGCAAAAACAGCGGAAGCCTTTTGGTACACAAGTCGTCGCACCATTTCGATTTGCTCAACTGGTGGGTGGGGTCAGAACCCGAAGAAGTATTCTCCTTCGGTAATTTAGAATTTTATGGAAAAAACGGAAAGTTCAGGGGGAAAAACTGTCGTTTGTGCGAACATAAGGGCGAATGCGATTTTTACTTCGATATGACCAAAGAAAAACGCATGATGGAAATGTTTGCTGCAAACGAAAATTACGACGGCTATTTCCGTGATGGATGCGTGTATCGCCAAGACATTGATATCTTTGACAAGATGGCAGTACAAATCCGATATATGAACAAAGTACAGGTAAGCTATTCGCTCACCACCTATTCGCCATACGAAGGCTACCGCATTGCGTTTAACGGCACGAAAGGCCGCCTCGAAGCATGGATCAAAGAGCGTCAGCCATGGGAAGAGATGAACGAAGACGATATAATCTGGGTAACCAAAAACTTTGGCAAGCGTAAAGTATACCGCATACTTGCAGCCGAAGGCGGACACGGTGGCGCCGATCCGCTTTTGCATGCCTATCTGTTCAAAGGCGACAACCAAGCCGACCCACTCAAGCAAAATGCCGGTGTACGCGATGGAGCTATGGCAATTCTTGTCGGTATAGCTGCCCGAAACAGTATAGATACAGGAAATCCGGTTAAGATAGAATCACTAACTACACTCAAACCGAAAATAAGCACTTTGTAAGTTTTATTCAACCAAAAAATCCCGGCTAATCTGTTTCTTGATAGTCGGGATTTTTTATTTATCATTTTATAAAAACTATTTTGGAGCTTTGAAATAAAAGAAAATAGCGATTACCGTAAATATAATATTGGGAAGCCAAACAGCCATGACAGGCGACATAGTGCCATTGATTGAAAATGAAGTGGTAAATGTAGAAAACAACACATAAAGTGCACTGAGCAAAAGACCAAGACCAATATTAACCCCCGTACCGCCACGCACTTTTTTGGATGACAGCGAAACTCCCATCAAAGTAAGGATAAATGCTGCAAAAGGCATTGAGAACCTTTTGTAATACTCATTCTCAAAGGCTTTGATATTGCCGCCTACCCCCCTTTCTTTTTGCCGTTTCAGGTACGAACTTAGTTCGGTATTATTCATCTGAGGACTTTCGCGGGCTGAAACAAAAAAATCTTGCGGCTGTACATTGATTACTGTATCTATTTGGGCTCCGGAGATGAGTTTTTCATGTATTCCACTAAATTGGCGGATTATATAATCGGAAGCTTTCCACTTATTATGGATGCTATCCCACGCAATACGCTGTGCGGTAAGACGGGAAACTAACTTTTTGCCCTCAAATTTTTCCATCGAAAACCCTGAACCCATATTTCCGTTCGCTTGGAAAAAGTCAATATACAATATCACACCCTTTTCCACTTCCATCTGCACTTTGTTGACATTGTCAATCTTGTACGAACGAAGATATTGATCTTCAAAAATTAAGCGTCTTTTATTTGAATTTGGTATCGTATATCCGCCCAAAAAGAAAATAGCCAAAGCAATAACAAGCGCCGACAGTAAATAGGGGCGAAGCAACCGGTTATAGCTCACACCACTTGCCTGCATGGCAATAATTTCACTGTTTCCGGCTAATTTGGATGTAAAGAAGATTACCGCTATAAATACAAATAGCGGACTTAGCATATTGAAAAAGAAAGGAATGAAGTTAAGATAATAATCGAAAATAATAGATTCCAAAGGCACATGCTTATCATAGAACCTGTCCATCTTGTCAGTCAGGTCGATGATAATTACAATGCACAAAACCAAAACAATAGATAGTAAAAATGTACCCAAAAACTTACGGATAATATACCAATCAATCCTTTTTAACATAATCTTATTTAAATGATTTTTTGGCATTGCTAATTTAGTATAGATTTTCTCGTTTTCGTCATGCTGAACTTGTTTCAGCATCTCTCTATCAATGGGGATTGCGGATCAAGTCCGCAATGACAACAACTATAAAACTATATTAATTTAACAATCCCAATTTTTTATATTCTTTTTCCTAATTGTTCGATAACGCTTTGCTTCCACGAGCTGAAATCACCTGCAATAATATGTTGGCGGGCTTGTGTAACCAGATCTAAGTAAAAAGCCAAATTGTGAATAGAGGCAATTTGTAACGCCAAAAATTCGTCTGTAACGCACAAGTGGCGCAAATAAGCCTTTGTGTAAGCCGTATCAACAATAGAAGTGCCGGCTTCGTCGATAGGAGAAAAGTCGTTTTTCCATTTCTCATTACGCATATTCAGCGTTCCGTTCCAGGTAAAAAGCATCCCGTTGCGCCCATTGCGTGTAGGCATCACGCAGTCAAACATATCCACACCCCGCTCGATAGCTTCCAGTATATTTTGCGGTGTACCCACACCCATCAAATAACGGGGTTTGTCTTTCGGTAAAATCTCGTTTACCACCTCAATCATCTCATACATTTTTTCTGCAGGCTCGCCTACAGCCAAACCTCCAATGGCATTTCCTTCGGCATTCTGAGAAGAAATGAACTCAGCCGATTGCCGTCGCAAATCAGGATAAGTACATCCTTGCACAATCGGGAAAAATGTTTGCGAATAACCATATTTAGGTTCGGTTTCGCGAAAACGGGCAATTCCCCGCTCCAACCAGCGGTGCGTCAGTTCCATCGACTGCTTGGCATATTGATAATCGGCGGTGCCGGGCGTACACTCATCAAAAGCCATCATAATATCCGCCCCGATAGAACGCTGAATATCAACTACATTTTCGGGTGTAAACAAATGTTTCGACCCATCCACATGCGAACGAAAATGCGCCCCTTCTTCTTTCAGCTTTCGTTGGCCCGAGAGAGAAAAAACCTGAAAACCACCACTATCGGTTAGAATAGGTCGTCCCCAACCATTAAATTTGTGCAATCCGCCGGCTTCTTCAATAATCTGAATTCCGGGACGAAGATACAAATGATATGTGTTTCCCAAGATAATTTGAGCCTTAATATCATCGCGCAATTCATGTTGATGCACCGCCTTGACGCTACCAAGCGTACCCACAGGCATAAAAATGGGTGTGAGTATTTCTCCATGATCGGTAGTTATCTGTCCGGCACGGGCATTCGATTTTGGGTCGGTATGTTGTAACTGAAACTGCATCTTTCCAATAATCAATCTAAAGTTTCGTTGTTTTTCATGGTTGCTTGAAGTGTGCCAATATCCTCGCCATTAGCTATTTTAATAATCTTGGGCTGGAGCACCCAGACGCCGACAAAATGAAACCAAAAACAGAAAAATTCACCCACAAAATCACTAAATTTCACTTCTCGTTGGTAAATAATTGTTTTATATGTTTTTGCCGCAAAATAATACAGGTAGAAACTGCAAAATATGGCAAAAAGAAATGATAGCACAATAAACGGAATAATAGCCAAATGAAACCAATTATTCACAAAGCAATATATACCAAATCCGATTAAAAAAGGGAAATATACTAAATTGTAAAAGAAGAAGAATTTAAAAGCTCGTGTGTTTATGGAAGCATATTCTTGCGCTTTTTTGTTTAATCCGGTTGAAACTGCCCAAACCCAGCCATAATAAACCAGTGCGGATAGGATTTCTACCACCAAATACAAGATTACAAAAGGAAGCGTAGCGTCGAGTATCGACAAAAATACAAATTTCATAATACCCCATGTGTCGGAAGGATTATCTATTTGTTCGGAAATTTGATGGATGAATTCGGGATTTTCAGCATATTTGGAAATAACACTTTGCATTACTTGCTGGCAAACAAATGCGAGGGCAAATGTCAAAACAAACAATAACCAAGGTTTTACCTTCAAGAAAATATTTATCATAAGTCTATATTTTGACAGTTAGAGAAACTGAGTCATTACTGTTTGCAAAACTGTCTAAAACAACAGTTTGCATTTCGTTTATCAAATCCTTTTGGTAAGGAGCGGTTACACGCACATAATTCTCGGTAAACCCATGCATCTGATCGCCCCGTTTGGTCGATTCCCAGAGCACTTTTGCTTGTTTGCCAATTTGCGAAGCATAAAAACCGTGTAATTTCTTATCCGATAATTCATGCAAGATATCGCTTCGCTTCTTTTTGTCTTGCGGGTTTACCTTGTGTGCAATCTCTAAAGCCTTTGTACCTTCGCGTTCGGAATATGAAAACACATGCAGTTGCGAAATATCCAAACTGCTAATAAAACGATGTGCATCATCAAAATATTCCTCAGTTTCGCCGCGTGTTCCCACAATCACATCCACGCCAATAAAAGCATGCGGCATCACTGATTTTATTTTTCCTGTTTTTTCGGCAAATAATTCACGGTTATATTTGCGTTTCATCAAAGCCAGCACTTCGTTGCTTCCGGATTGCAAAGGTATATGAAAATGTGGAGCAAACCGCTTCGATCTTGCCACAAAATCAATTATTTCATCCGTCAAAAGGTTAGGCTCGATGCTTGAAATGCGATAACGCTCGACGCCCTCTACTTTGTCGAGTGCTTTTATCAGGTCAAAAAAAGTTTCACCGGTATTTCGTCCGAAGTCGCCTGTATTTACACCTGCCAAAACGATTTCTTTGGCACCTTCGGCAACCGCTTTTTTTGTTTGATCAACCGTTTGCTCAATGGTTCCGCTCCGGCTTCGCCCACGAGCAAAAGGAATGGTACAATAAGTACATAAATAATCGCACCCATCTTGCACTTTCAAGAAAAACCGTGTGCGGTCGTCGCGCGAGCATGATGGATAGAATTCCCGTACCGAAGCGATTTTAGTGTTGTGGATTATTGTTTCTTCTTTCTTTTCTATTTTATTAAAATAGAGCTTAATGTCAAATTTTTCTTTTGCCCCCAGCACTAAATCAACGCCTGCGATTTGTGCAATCTCATCAGGTTTCAATTGTGCATAGCAACCTGTTACTATTATAAAAGCGCTGGGATGTAAACGAATAAGGCGGGCGATGGCTTGACGGCATTTTCGGTCGGCAGTGTCGGTAACAGAACAGGTATTTATTATGCAAATATCAGCTTGTTCTCCTGGTTTCGCTTTACGAAAACCTGCGGTTGCTAACTCGCGCCCGATAAACGATGTTTCGGCAAAATTGAGTTTGCAGCCTAATGTGTGGAAAGCAACCTTATAGTCGTGAAATTGTGTTTGATCAATCATCCTTGCAAAGATACAAACAAGGTTGCGTGAGGCAAAATTTTATCAGGATAAAATAATACGGGTCCTTTTTTATAAGATGAAAATTTGATGTGTGGCTCTGGCTGTATAATGAAAATTCTTTATATCTTTGTAGATTGATAGGAAAAGACTGCCAATACAAAATACTGGCAGCCTCGAAGTAAAGGTTGGTTGGTAGCTTCATACTTTGTTATTATAAACAAAGTGCAAAGCTTTATGTTATGTCCCATATCAATAACTTACTTAAATAGCTTAAGCAACAATTAACGATGCAAATATAAACACATTTTGGGAGTTTCCAAAATAATTTTCGATATTTTTTCACAAAATGGGAAGTCTTTTAAATAAATCATTGATTTTAAACAGACTAAAAGAGCATTTCAATTTGAAAAATAATGCTCAGTTGGCTCGTTTTTTGGGAGTTGCTCCCAATACGATTACTAATTGGTATGTTCGAAATTCTATTGACTTTGATTTGATAATCTCAAAATGTGAGAATATTGATTTGAATTGGTTGATAAAGGGAAGTAAGTTGAAGGTATATAAGATAAAAGAAGAGCCGGCTGACAGTGTAAAAGAGCCTGCCCATAGCTATAATCTCCCTCAAGTTTCGGTTTCGGTTACGATAAAAGCACTACAGGATGCTCTGGATACACAAAAAGGATTAGTTTCAATATTGGAAAAAGAGTTGAAAAAGTATGTTTCATAGAAATCATTACTGGTTATAATAAATATAAAGAAGGCTGCTAACAAATCTCGTTAAGCAGCCTTCTCTATTAGTTTCCCCAAAAGAATTAGAATTTAAGCCCCAAAGTAAGAACAAAATTATTTATTTTATTTGTTACGCTTGCAGGTTCATCTGTCAAAGGTAATTCTTGTTGGTTATACGGGCGGAAATCTTGTTTGTAATATTTCATTTGATACGCAAAATCAATAAACCAATATTTTTCGCGGTATCCGATACCGGCTGAATAATAACTTGCATTTTGATTGTCGATGAAATATTCAGGATCTGTGCGTGTAGAATATTCTGTTGTGAATTTTACTGCGTCATCCTGCATAGAGGCAGTTTCAAGAGCATAACCTGCACGAAGGGCTAATTCGTCGGTAACCTTAAATTCGCCTCCCACACGGAATGTATATGAGTTTTTCAACACATTCTTTATGCCATTGTTTATATCGTTAAAATAATTTCCGGTAATACCTCCCGGCTCGGAAAGCTTGATATTGGGATAGTTTGCTCCTCCAAAATCAAAACTCAATAATCCTTTCTTCCCAAAGATCACAGCTGCGCTTAAATCATAACGGAAAGGATCTTGCAGTTTATAGGTAGAAAATCCGTCAGGAGTTCCCAAAGACGAATAAGGAGCTTGTCTGTCTATCAGTACATAATTCGGGTCTAAACCTTGTGCGAACATGGTGGAGTAATAAAAATCTTCCAAATTATAAAATGTAGGAGTTTGAATGGAAGCTCCTAAGCGTACCATGTCAATAGGGCGAACTATTGTGCCGATTTTAAAATTCCATCCGGTACCCGTGGTTTCAAAATAATCATTCGATAATTTCATATCTCCACGATCTTCAAAAGATTCGGTGTATGCGCTCGTACGGTTATAATTTACGGTTTTCAATCCAACAGTAGCCCCGACATGAACTAAATTGCTGAAATTCATACCATACGAGAAACCCCATTCTCCTATATATCCTTCTTCAGAAAGCTCATAAGAAGCATTTACTTTTTCGCCCGGATTTAATAGCGGACTCCATGCACCATCATTGGCATCGGGGTTGGTTGGGCGCATTAAGCCGGTATTGTATCCTAATACAGGAAGCCAGGCATAATAAAAACCATCATTGAGGTTATTTACAACTAAGCCTCCGGTAGGGTCGTTGCCATCTATAGGTCCTTCTGTATATCCATAATAGTTCCCGAGATCTTGCATATAATCGGTAATAGAATTATTTAACCGGATACCTTTTAGGTAAATATTCCGGTAGAAATTCTTTGCCTTATTATAAGTAATACCTAAGCTTGAATTTACAAGTCCTTTATTTTTATTAGGCCCGTCAAAATTAAGTACAAAAGTAAAATTATTGAAAGGCACACGGTATCTGCTTTCGTCTGTGTTGTAACCACTCCACTTCCCATCAGTAAAACTGGCGGTCAGCCCTGTAGTAATTGACAATTCGGACGAGCGATATACTCCTAAGCCTGCCGGGTTAAGGTGTATGGACGAACCATCACCGCCCAAAGCTCCAAATGCTCCACCCATACTCATATACCGGGCTGTCCCGATAATGTCTGATTGCGAATATTTCAGGGCGTCAAATTCACTTTGTGCCATCGCTCCCAAAGTGCTCAAAGCGAGTAAAGCCGGTATTATTATTTTTTTCATCTGTATATTATTTTAATAGAAATATAAAATTGCTCAATAAAATATCTATTATCGTCTGCCGCCACCTCGCGATCCTCCGCCACCACTTCGCGAACCACCGCCGTCATAGTTTCCTCCGCCACGCGAACCACCGCCGCTATTGTAGCTTCCGCCACTGTTGCGCGATCCACCTCCACTATCATAGCTTCCTCCGCTACGATAAGTGCCCCCACTACTGCGTGATCCTCCTTCGGAAGATCGAGATGGAGAAGTGTAAGTATCAGAATTCCTGTTGGATGAACCGCTTCCGCGCGAATTTACATTGGGCGTGCTCGAATTGCGTTCGTTTGACGAACGGGTTGTCGACGAACGGTTGTTATTATCGTACGAAGACGAATTCCTGTTTGAAGTACCATATTGATCGTTGCGGCGACTGTTTTCACTCGAACGGTAAGTGTTCTGGTCATTGTATATGGTAGAACCGCGGCGAGTATCGTACCGGCTACCGTTTCTGTCTCCATAATACCTGTCCCGGCGGCTGTTTTCTGAATTTCTGTAATTATAATTTGAATACACCGGATAGTATGGGTTATACGGATAGTAAGGATAATATGGGTAATACGGATAATATCCGCCCCAATACCAAGGATTATAGTAACTATACCCGTAATAAGGATAACCCCAACCCCAGCCGAAACCAAAGCCTACAGAAACAGACCATCCGCTGCAACCCCAACAGTTATTATAGTATGGGTAACAGCAATTGTCGTAATAAGGATCATCAACTATAACGGTGCTTCCGTAAAAACGGCGCAAACGGTTAGAGTATTCATAATCGGAAGATTCGTCGCCACCATTTTGGTCGCTTAGATAATATCCTTCCGAATACGAAGTTACATTGCCATCGTTATCATGGCGCGATTTTGAGTAGTAAACCGTATCTTTTCCCGAATAGGAAGAGGAAGATTTTTGTTGATATGTACTTTTAGATTCCTCCACCGGTTTAGGCTCCTCTTTGTCTGTCTTAGGCGAATAATAAATATCGTCCGTGTATTTTTGGCTAAACCCCACCAAATGGAACAAGAAGACAATTGTTAATATGGAAATAACTCGTTTCATGACAGTGTTATTTAAATTTTTATTATTATTTATTCAAAACAAATACTATGCCAAACCTTAAATAATGCAAAAACATTATTTTTCATTACTCAATATAATTGGCTATTAATGCCTATCTTTGCAAGCAAAGGTACGAATTTTTCTGCAGAATAAAAAATGCTAAAATAATAAACAATTGATTTTATGGATTATATAGAAGTGAGTTTTACTGTTTTTCCCAATGAAGAATATATGCAAGATGTACTTTCGGGCGAATTGGGAGCTATTGGTTTTGAGAGTTTTGTGTCTGCGGACAGTGGTTTGGTGGCTTATTGTCCAATCAACTTGTATGATGAGGAACAATTAAAATCATTACTGGAAAATTTTCCGGTAGAAGCCCGGATTTCATTTGAGGTAAATAAAGTGAAGGCTCAAAACTGGAACGAAGAGTGGGAAAAAAATTATTTCGAACCAATCGTGATTGGCAATGATTGCGTTATCCACAGTTCGTTCCATCAGTCAATCCCAAATGCAAAATATGAAATATTGATTGATCCGCGCATGTCCTTTGGGACAGGGCATCACGAAACAACAAGCTTGATGATTGCTGCCTTGTTGAAAATGGATCTGCAAGGAAAATCTTTCCTTGATATGGGTTGTGGTACGGCGGTTCTGTCTATTCTGGCAGCTATGAAAGGGGCTACTCCCATAATGGGTATTGACATTGACGAATGGGCATACAGCAATTCGTTGGATAATATCAAACTGAATGGGTATGAACAAATCGAAATTCGCGAAGGAGGAGCCGAATTGCTTGCCGGATTGCATTTTGATGTAATTTTTGCCAACATTAACCGGAATATTTTACTGAATGATATGGCAGCTTATGTAGCTTGTTTGAACGAAGGCGGAGAACTCTATATGAGCGGTTTTTACAAAGAAGATATTCCGGCTATCGAAAAATGTGCCAACGATTTAGGATTAAAATTGATTTCTTTTGAAGAGAAAAATAATTGGGTAGCAGTGCGTATGTCCCGATAAAGAATGAGGGAAAAGTTTAAAGCGCTTATCTATAGTAATCAGTTACTTGACCGGTAGTTTTATTAACAGAGAATCACTAGTGTCCGGTTAAGCAAATATCAAAACCTCTACAACCATTATAAATAAGAGGATGTAGATATGTTTTTTTATTTTTCGATTTGAAAATAGTTTTCACTTTTGTGATAAAATCGCAAAAGTATGAATACAGGAAAAACCATATTTGCTCAATTAATGTCATTTCTTCCAGACTATGAGTTTAATAAATGTGTAAACAAATACAAAGGCAAT
Source organism: Paludibacteraceae bacterium (assembly GCA_031553685.1). Taxonomy (GTDB): domain Bacteria; phylum Bacteroidota; class Bacteroidia; order Bacteroidales; family Paludibacteraceae; genus JAFGVL01. Next base: position 62,659 of record JAVBLE010000036.1, read on the forward strand.
TATAAGGTAAAAACCTTTACATGCAGGGAACATTTCTATGTAATGAGTTTTGCTCAAATCACTTACAGGGAAAGCCTGCGAGATATCGAAGCCTGTTTAAAAGCTCTTACAAACAAATTATACCATAGTGGTATAAAACAAGCAGTATCTAAATCAACATTAGCAGAGGCTAATGAGAACAGAGATTGGCGTATTTATGCAGATTTTGCACAAATTCTTATAAAAGAAGCACGAAATCTGTATAAAACAGACAATGATTTTCTGCTCAATATTGACAATATAGCTTATGCTCTTGATAGCACAACGATTGACCTTTGTCTTTCATTGTTCCCATGGGCAAAGTTTCGCAAAAAGAAAGGAGCTGTAAAGGCTCATGTTCTTTTAGACCTGCGAGGATCGATTCCGACTTTTATAGAAATAACAGACGGAAGCGTACACGATGTCAATATACTGGATCTTATCGCCATTGAGTCTGGTGCTATCTATGTAATGGACAGAGGATATCTTGACTTAGACAGACTCTATGCCATTCACCGTAAGGCTGCGTTTTTCATTACTCGTGCAAAAGCAAACACTGCGATGAAAAGAGTTTATAGTAGACCGGTAGACAAATCCACAGGTCTCAGATGTGATCAATCCGTAAGGTTTACGGTCTATAAATCAAAAAAAGAATACCCTGAATTAATCAGGAGAATAAAATTTTTTGACAAAGAAACCGAGAACACTTACATTTTCTTGACCAATAACTTTGAGTTAGATGCCTTGTTAATAGCTCAGTTATACAAAGAACGCTGGAAGATTGAATTGTTTTTCAAATGGATAAAACAACATCTTCGAATCAAGGCATTTTATGGCACAAGCTACAACACTGTGTGTTGTCAAATATGGATTGCTGTCTGTGCATATTTACTTGTAGCTATTGTAAAAAAGAAGCTGAAACTGGAGCATTCGCTCTACAATTTATTACAGATTTTCAGCCTCACCCTTTTTGAAAAAACACCTATAAATGAACTGTTTACAAATAATAATTACAAATCAAATAGTCCTATTAAAGATAAACAACTGAATTTGTTTGATTTATAACCGGACACTAATGACAGAGAATATATTGTTAAATAATTGTTTTGTGGTTAATGATTCCACACGATCATGAGTTGGATGCCTTTGCCGGTAAAGGAAGTGTTGGCATTGGTGCCTCCTTGCTGGGGCAGGTTGTAGCGTTCGGGATTCCAATAGCCCATGGCGTAGAAGGTGAAGTTGTGCCGCAAGTCTTTTTTCCAGTTGACGAAGGTGTAGATATCGGCGTTTTTCCAATCGTAGTATAAAATGGTGCTCAAATTGTTGGTCATACCGATGGGGTACGAAAGCGTGCAGGCAGTGAAAGTACCGTTATTTTCAAAGGCGAAAGCAGTTTGATCGGTGGCATACATCATGGTTTCGATCACGGCATACAGCCCGTTGCCGATACCAAAGGTGTAATCCACCCCAACGGTCATCAATTCCTGATTGGTGAGCGCACCCACATCCTTGGTCTTGCCTATCCAAGCGCCTTCAAACCATAGCCCTACGCCGACATCCCATTTGCCGTCCACTCCTACCCTATTTTCGGGCGTAATCAAATCAACGCCGACATTGCTCATATCTACCTTTCGGTAGTTGTACGAAAGCCCTATTTCTCCTTTTGGGGTGGGATATTGAATCCGTCCGCCGAGTTCGGGCATGCGGTTGCTCGAAGTGCCGATATCCCACACACGCTGCTGTTTATTATCGTACAATATCCATGCCCAGATATTAGCATTATTGAGGAAATAATACCGCCCGAGCAGTGCCCAAACGCCGTTGGTGAGTTGCAGCGGGTCGCGCGGGTCAATCTGGTCGAACCACATAAGCGGTCGCAGCATATTGGCGGAACCGAAACTGATTTTTTGCAATCCTGCACGCAGTTCGTATTGCGAAGCCGAATAGCGTGCCCAAGCCCGATAAGGTTTTATGGAACCGGTGGCATAAATACTGTCGAACGGATAAACGCCAACCGTACCTACAGCGTTAATGGCGCCTTCAAAATCAATTAAATGATTATTTTTCAAGTAAATGGAATAATCGAGTGTGGGGATGTAACGACCGTTGGCGGTAATGGGGTAATCGCCCGAGAAGCTGAAATTTTCCCAATTGGAGAGCTGTCCGCTAAACGATAGCGAATCTTTTATAGCTGCATTTGCTATGATAGAAATGAGCAATAAGGGAAATATGAGTTTTAATTTCATAATACACATTAATTGAATAATTGATTAAATGAATAAATGAAAAATACAGAATGTATTGTGACTTCCCTTTCAATTATTATTCCCGTTGGCATGACCTTCGGTTCCATTAATCAGTTAATCAATTATTATTTTTAGAAAATTCCCAAATAACAATGCCTGCCGTAACCGATACATTGAGCGAATGTTTGGTGCCATATTGCGGCAATTCGACACAGCCGTCGGACATATTAATAATTTCTTGCTGCACGCCTTTTACTTCGTTGCCAAGTACAACAGCGTATTTTTTGGTTTTGTCTAATTGTAAATCGGTCAGCATGATGCTATTTTCGGCTTGCTCGATGGAATATATAATATAGCCTTGTTGTTTAAGTTCTTTGATGGCGTCTTGTGTATGTTCAAAGTATTTCCATTCAACTGTATTTTCGGCGCCAAGGGCTGTTTTGTGCATTTCGGCATTAGGAGGTGTTCCGGTAGTGCCGCATAGATATACAGCTTCAACCAAATAAGCATCGGAAGTACGGAAAACGGCTCCTACATTATGCAGGCTGCGCACATTATCGAGTACTACTATTAAAGGCGTTTTTACTGTTTGCTTAAACTCTTCTGTGGTGAGGCGGTTTAGCTCTTCTATCTGCAACTTTTTATTTCTCATGTTGCAAAGATAATAATCCGTGTTTTAGTATGATGTAAAATTCTCTTTTTAATCACTACTTTTGCGTTATAATAAATTGTCAATCGTAAATAGTAAAATAGTCAATAAACTAGATGATCTATCCCCATAATTTCGAACAAAAAATAGCCTTTGATAAGATTCGCTTACTGCTCAAAGAGAAATGTATCAGCATTCTGGGAGAAGAAAAAACGGACGAGATGTCGTTTTCATCCGATTATGAAGTTGTATGCCGGCAACTTGCCCAAACAGACGAAATGCGTACACTTATTACCGATGAGAATATTGAATTTCCACTTACTACCTTTTTCGACTTACGCGAAGGATTGGTGCGTATCCGTATCGAAGGATTGTATCTCGATGCCGGCGAAGTATTTGATTTGCGCCGCTCGTTGGAGGTTATTAATACCGTCGTACGCTTCATTACCGAAAAGCCCGAAGGCGAGATTCCCCAACTCAAACAATTGACCGAAGGTATTACCGTTTTCCCTGCCATTGTAGTAAAGATAAACTCTATTGTAGATAAATTTGGCAAGATAAAAGATAATGCTTCGTCCGAATTAGCACGCATTCGCAAAGAGATGTTTGCTGTGCAAGGCAGCGTTTCCAAAACTTTACAATCTATTTTGCGGCAAGCACAAACTGATGGCTTGGTAGAGAAAGACGCACAACCGACCATGCGCGAAGGGCGGCTGGTAATACCCATTCCACCTGCCTACAAACGCCGCTTGCGAGGTATCGTACATGATGAATCGGCAACCGGAAAGACTGTTTTCATAGAGCCTGCCGAAGTGGTAGAACAAAATAACCGCTTGCGCGAACTCGAAGCAGAAGAACGCCGCGAGATTATTCGCATTTTGGTTGATTTTGCTAACTTTCTGCGTCCGTCGTTAGAAGATATTTTGCAATCCTATCAGTTTTTGGCAACAATTGATTTTATTCGAGCCAAAGCATTGTTTTCCCTTACTATAAATGCTATAAAACCGACTGTTTCTACCGATTGTTTGCTCGATTGGCACAAGGCAACCCACCCTATTCTTTATTTATCATTAAAAAAGCAAGGAAAGGAAATTGTGCCGCTCGACATCACCCTCAACCAGCGGCAGCGCATATTGCTGATTTCGGGACCGAATGCCGGCGGTAAATCGGTATGCCTGAAAACAGTAGGACTATTGCAATATATGTTGCAATGCGGTTTGTTAGTACCCTTGCACGAAAGCAGCCGCATGGGAATGTTCAGCCGTTTGTTTATTGATATTGGCGACGAACAATCTATCGAGAACGACCTTTCTACTTATAGTTCGCACCTGACGAATATGAAGTATTTTGTGCGAAACACGAATCATCGCACCTTAATTTTGATTGACGAATTTGGTGGTGGCACCGAACCTATGATTGGGGGAGCGATAGCCGAGTCGTTACTCGAAAAGTATAACGAAAACCGTTCGTTTGGCGTGATCACTACACACTATACTAATTTGAAACACTTTGCACAAGCTGCCGAAGGTATTGTAAATGGTGCCATGCTTTACGACCGCCATCAAATGCAACCGCTTTTCCGCCTCGAAGTAGGAAATGCCGGAAGCTCATTTGCCATTGAGATTGCACGAAAGATAGGTTTGCCCGAAACGGTTATACAAGCTGCTACCGAAAAGGTGGGCGCCGAACACATCGACTACGACAAGCACCTGCAAGACATTGCGCGCGACAAACGCTACTGGGAAAACAAACGCCAGCAGATACGACAACGCGAAAAACAATTGGACGAACTGGTGGAAAAATACCAAACCGAACTGCAAAAGACAGATAAGCAGCGCAAAGAAATTGTAAATCAAGCCAAGACAGAAGCGACGGCTTTATTACAAAATACGAATGCTAAAATAGAAAACACTATCCGCGAGATAAAAACAGCGCAGGCTGAGAAAGAACGCACAAAAACCATTCGTAATGAGTTGTCCCAATTTAAAGAAGAATTGCAGAACGCGGATAACGCAGATGACGCGGATTTACACAGATTAAATGCAAATTATAAAAAGAAGGAAATAAAGATCAGCGATAATCAGCGTTCTCCGCGTTCAGAAGAATCGACAGTAATAACCATTACCACAGGAGATAATGTGCGGCTGAAAGGGCAAAGCGTTATCGGGCAAGTGCTCGAACTACAAGGGAAAACGGCAACTGTCAGTTTCGGGCAACTGAAAAGCACCGTGAAGCTTGACCAACTGGAACGCATAAGCAGGGGCGTTGCATGCAACGCCCCTACCCAAAAACGCCAAACAGCTTTCCTCGGCAGCACTTCGAGCGAAGAAATCCGTCAACGCAAACTTGCCTTTAAATCCGAAATAGATGTACGGGGTATGCGTGCAGACGAAGCCTTGCAAGCCGTTACTTATTTTATAGACGATGCTTTAATGGTAGGTGTGGCCTCGGTGCGCATTCTGCATGGTACCGGAACCGGCGCACTCCGTCAGGTAATACGCCAATATTTGGGTACAATAGGTGGCGTATCTAAATACCATGATGAGCATGTGCAGCTTGGTGGGGCGGGCATTACGGTGGTGGAATTTTAAAGTATTAGTCCACAGATTACACGGATAACACAGATTTTATTTTTTGATAATAAATTTACAAAGCTAAAATTTCTGTGTAATCTGCATAATCTGTGGACTAAAATGTTCAAAAAACTCTAAATAAATAATTATGTACAAAGCAGAAATCATTACCGAAAAGGGAACAATGAAAGTATCTTTCTTTGAAAAAGATGCGCCAAACACAGTAGAAAATTTCGTAAAACTTGCCCAAGAGGGCTTTTACAACGGACTGACATTTCATCGGGTAATTCCCGACTTTGTTATTCAGGGCGGTTGCCCGAACTCTCGCGAAGGTGTCAAAGGAATGCCAGGAACAGGCGGACCCGGCTACAAAATAGATTGCGAGTTGGATGGCGATAACCAATACCACGACCGTGGCGTATTGTCAATGGCTCACGCCGGAAAAAACACCGGCGGCTCTCAATTCTTTATCTGTCATAGTCGCAATAATACTTCGCATTTAGACCGCCAACATACTTGTTTCGGAAAGGTTTACGAAGGATTGGATGTAATTGATGACATCAGAGCAGGTGATAAAATCTTGGAAATAAACATTACGGAAGAATAGATTAGTCCGCAGATTACACGGATTACACAGAAATTTTAGCTTTGTAAATTTATTGTCAAAAAATAAAATCCGTGTTATCTGTGTAATCTCTTTGAAATAAATATTGCGGAAGAATAGATTAGTCCACGGATTACACGGATTACACAGAAATTTTAGCTTTGTAAATTTATTATCAAAAAAAATAAAATCCGTGTTATCCGTGTAATCTGTGGACTAAAACAAAAGAATATGTTCAAGAAAATCTACATAGAAATAACCAATTCGTGCAACTTTAATTGCTCTTTTTGCTACCCGAGTGTGCGGAAGAAGAAAACGATGTCGGTAGAAGAATTTCAATTTGTGGTTGAAAAGATAAAGCCCTTTACCCGGTATGTGTACCTGCATGTGTTGGGCGAACCGCTCTTACATCCACAGTTTGAACAGATTTTAGATATAGCTGCCGCGAATGATTTATTTGTCAATATTACCACCAACGGTTCGCTTATCGGCAAACATAAAGAGCTGTTGATAAATAAACCTGTTCGCCAAATCAATATTTCATTGCACGATTGGGAGGAGAATATGGGAATTGTAGGGGCAGACCTGCGTGTCTGTCCTTATGACCGGGACGAACGCATATTAAAGGACAAACACATAGGTTTGTCCCTACATGATTTATTCCATTTCGCACAACAAATAGCACCGACAACCTACACCAGTTTCCGGCTGTGGAACAGAATGGGTGATGCGGTCAGTCCTTTTACGGAAGAATGTTTGGCGGTGATTTCGGATTATTTTCATACTGACAAACAATTGTTATTGGAATGCTGTGCGGGCGAAACATTTTTCGCCCCTATGCAAAACATTCGGTTATCCGAACATATATTTTTACAAAATTCAGCCCGTTTCGATTGGCGCACGGACGACAGTAGGGGCGTTGCATTTCGACTTCGCTCAATGACCACATGCAACGCCCCTACAAACAACCCAACACCAAAAAACTGCCTTGCCCTACGCGACCATATCGCTATCCTGTCAGACGGTTCGGTTGTGCCGTGTTGTATAGATGCCGATGCAAATCTTTTATTAGGCAATATTTTTACGGATGATTTGACCGGAATTTTATCTTCCCCCAAGGCTAAAAACATAAAAGAGGGTTTTGCACGGGGCGAAGCAGTGGAGGAGTATTGCCGATCGTGCGGATTTAGATAAAACTGCCCTCGCCGATGCCCCTCAATTCGTTAATTGAATGACATTGGACGCCATTTTGCAAAACATTGTATCTCTTCCCTGTTAAAAAAAATCTTTTTATATTTTTGGTATTTAATAAAACTTCTTTACATTTGCACACATCAATTAAGTGCCCCCAATGCCTGAATATTCTACAAATATTATCTCATCAACCTGTGTTTTTAACCAAAATAATTTGCATACCTCGCAAATTATAGCTAACACACACACACACACACACACACACACACACACACAGGCGCGCCTGCGCGCAATTTACTAAAAAGAATTTCTCAACCAAATATATTCCCACTAATTTTCAGTTGGGAAAAGTTGCAAGCTGCCTTCGCAAGGAATATAATTTCCATGCGGAGGCAGTTTGCTGTTACAGCATGGGCAAATCTATGGCAAATCTGCCACTTTGCTGTTACAGCATGGGCACAGATTTACCAAATCTGTCGGTTTGTTGTTACAGCGAAGCCACATCTTTATCAAATCTGCGGGTTTGCTGTTACAGCGAAGGCACATCTTTATCAAATCTGCGGGTTTGCTGCTATAGCAGAGCCACATCTTTGCTGTAGATTGTCCCTTACTGCTACAGCGAAGCCGGATCTTGCTCATTTTCTCCATACTTTATATAATTACTTTTTATTTTATTCATTCTAAATTTTATATACATGAAAAAGATTGTAGACATTTTGGTGGCAAAGCTCACCCAATTCCTCAACAACGAGCACTCTAATTTTATAGACGATGTGTTGCAGTTATGCCTGAAATTCAATCCCAAAACACAAAAGATCGATAAAGAAGTGGCTGTGCTGCAGGCGGCTCATGCCAAAGAGTATGCCGCACTCGACCCCGAGCGCAGCAGCGCATACACCGAGCAGATACGGGTAAGCGACGAGCTGCGCACTTCGATAGGCAAGGGACTGGAAAACCTGATTAAAGTAAACCTGAAGAACCCCGACAAAGCCTGCGCCGAGGCTGCCGGACGACTTAAAATTATGTTTGACAGCCACGACGATATGTATCATAAATCGTATAATATCAAAACATCGATTATCTCGGATATTATCTATGATATAAACCTGAAATACACGGCTGATATTGCCAAGATAAGTGCTACAGACTGGGTAACGAAGCTCGATGCGGAAAACAAGAATTTTATCGCCCTGATGGAAAAACGCTTCGACGAGAGCAGCAACCGCAGTTCGGACACGATGCCTACGGTGCGCCCCGAAGTGGACGATGCCTACCTCACCCTCACCACACGGCTGACGGCGCTGATGATAATCGAAGAGCCCGAAAAATTTTACCCCTTCGTAAACGAACTGAACAGCTATATTAAATATTACAACGAGCGGGTGAAACAACGCCAAACTAATAATAAAAGCAAACAACAGGATATTGGCACGGCACAAATGTCGTCTATTGGCGACCAAACTTATACCGGCGCGGAGATTATCCCTGCCTTCGACCTGCTCTACACCGATCCAAAAACGCTGGTAGTAGTCGCCCTCGAAAAAGGTAAAGACTATACTGTAGAATGTATTAATAACACCGCCATAGGCACCGCCACCCTCACCGCGCACGGCAAAGGGGCGTATGTGGGCAAACTGGTAACGCGGTTTAATATCGTGGCGTCGTAGAGGCAGACCTGCGTGTCTGCCCGACCCGTAGAGCCGCGGCGCGCCACGGCTCTACCCAGCGGTCATTGAGCGGAGTCGAAATGAACGCGGATGACACGGATAACACAAATCTTCGCAAATAATATCTTATTGCGTTAATTCGCGGCTATTTGCGCAATTTGCGTTCAAAATTGTCTGACGATATTTGACATTTCGGTAAAAACGGTTTACATTTGTTGCCGGTATTCGTAGGGGCGCACCTATGTGTGCGCCCAAAACAGCAAACCGATGGATTTGCACCCAAAACGGGCAAACCATGTGTTTGCACCAAAACGGGCAGACACGCAGGTCTGCCCCTACCGCAATACCACCTGCCAACGGGCAGTTTACATACAGCATTTATAAAGCGTTTTAATATTATCCTCATTTTTAAGAATTTCGGCAAAATTTTCTAATGGTACGAGGGTGATGGCAACAACGCTCCGCGTTTATATCTTATAGGCGCGGAGACTGTTGCTTATCTTGTACCATGGGTGTTTGCCGATACCTTTAAAAAGAGATAAGTTTAACGGTTTCCGCGCTTTTTTTTATTTTTAATAATCGGCTGCTTGGGGAAACGGGCGGCGTAAATACAATTTTATAATATGAAAACTTTAAAACTTTCTTTTTTAGTTGCTTGCCTGATGGTATCGGTATCAAACTTTGCACAGACTTGGAATTGCGGTAGTCCGAATGCTGCCGATGTAACTGCTACACTTAGTGGTACTACTCTTACTATTAGCGGAATTGGAAAAATGGCAGATTATAAGTTTATTCCTGTTAGTGAAAGTGCACCTTGGTATTCCTCCTCTGATTTTACTGGTAATCGTTATTCGTCAAAAATCACAAAAATTGTGATTGAAGATGGTATTACAAACATTGGAAATTATGCTTTTACGGGTTGCAGTAAAGTTGCTTCAATAAGCATTCCAAGTAGCGTAACCAGTATTGGAGAAGGCGCTATTTCCTATTGTAGTGTTCTTTCTTCAATAACTATTCCCGAAGGTGTTACAAATATTGGGAAAGAGGTTTTTTTTTGGAGCAACCGTCTTACTTCGATTACTCTTCCTCGCAGTTTAAAGAATATTGGCCAAGGGGCTTTTGAGTGCTGTACAAGCCTTTCTTCAATAACTGTTCCTGAAGGAGTAGAAACTATTGGTACTAGTGCTTTTAGCTGTGGATCTGCTGGTTCTAATGGTGTTACTAACCTAACAACAATAAATTACAATGCAATTAATTGCATTGCATCTTCAATTCTTTTTGAAAGAACTAAACTTGTTACAATAAACATAGGACCAGAAGTTATATCTATTCCAAATTCTCTTTATGCATCAACTCTTACTTCTATTAATGTGCATACAGGAAATTCTCTTTATTCTTCTATTAATGGTGTGTTATACAATAAATCTCAAACAACTTTAATAAAATGTCCTTATGCAAAAACAGGGGTCTATACAATCCCTTCTACTGTAACGAATATTGAAAGTTATGCTCTTAGTGATAATTTAACAGGAATTATTGCTAATTCTCAAAATCCACCATTAGTAACCACAAGTTTAAACACTAAATGGATAGTTTATGTTCCCAATGGCAGTGTCACGGCATACAAAGCTGCTACCTATTGGAAAGATTTACCTATAGCTACAAATAAGAATGGTCTTTATTATACATTCTCAGGTACAAATGCTACAGTAGTTGCAAGTCCTACTAAATATACAGGCAAAATAAGTATACCAAATACAGCTATAGAAGGAGGAAAAACCTATAATGTAACTGGAATTGGAGATGATGCGTTTTATGGTTGCACAGGTGTTACTTCTATAGAAATTCCTAATTCAATAACAAGTATTGGGCAAAATGCATTTTATGGCTGTACAGGACTTACTACTATAGTTATTCCTAACAGTGCTGTGAACTTGGGCAGTGGTATATTGGGTGGTTGTGCCAATGTGGTAGAGGCTACTTTGCCTACACTTTTGGGTGGTAGTTATTTAACGGCTAAGCTTACTAAATTAACTGTCGGTACTATGGCTACCAGCTTTGCAGCCGGAGATTTAGCCGCCTGTACAGGGCTTAAGGAGCTTACTCTTCCTTTCGTTGGGTTAACGGCTACTTCTTCGGGAGTGGATGCTACTTTGGGTGTATTGTTCGGCGCAAGTTCTGCTACAGGCACAAAAGCCGTAACTCAATATTACAGCACCACAGCTTCTATAACACGGTATATCCCTACCAGTTTGGAGAAACTAACCATTACCCAGCCCTGTACACAGATAGGCTATGGCGCACTATATGGTTGCAGTATGCTTAAACAAGTTACCATACCAAGTACAGTGCGTGGCGTAGGCGAAAAAGCCTTGTATGGTTGCAGCGGGTTGGAGCATATCTATTCCGAATGGGCAAACCCTCCTTCGGCGTATGCCAACAATACTTTCGAAGGAGTGAATAAGTTTAACTGTGTACTTCATATTCCGGTAGGCAGCAAGGTAAAATATTCGAGCGTACAAGCCCCGGGATGGAATGAGTTTTTTATAGATAATATTCAGGAAGAAGCCGCTGTAACTATCACCGCCCAACCGGTGCCACTGTATGGAGGCATTATAGACGGCACGCTGCAATATAACTACGATGCGGCGGGAAGACTCATGGCTTCGGGCAATATGGGCTACGATTTCCAAGGCTGGATGGAAGGCAGCCAAATGATAAGCGCCAACCGCGAATATAACTTTACGGTTACAGCTCCGCGCACGCTCTATGCTGTATTTACGCCGAAAGAAAACGGCGACGCCAATATAAATATTACTCCACAACCAACTACTGCTTCGATTGTATGGAATAGTGTGAATGGGGCAAACAGCTATACGCTGGTTATTTATGGCGATGCCGCACGCACGCAAGAGATAGCCCGCTATCCAATGGATGCTGCGGGTAATATACTCCGTTCGGCTACCGCTTCGGGCGATGAGTTGCTGGGTGCCGGTTCTGTTTCGTGTACGGTAAATAGTTTGGCAGCTCAAAAGAAGTACTATTATATGCTTACTTCGTACAATAGCAGTAATCAAGCATTGAGCATCTCGGCAGGCGATTTCACTACGCTTGGCAGCACCGGCATAGTAGAGCCGCAGCGCGCCACGGCTCTACGGGTGTACCCTAATCCAACCGACGGCAAGGTGAGAGTGGATAGCGGCGAACAAAGTCAAGGCTTCACTCCAAGTGAAACCTTGATTATCAAAGCCTTTGACCTGCAAGGCAAACAACTGCTGCAAACCGAAGGCAATGAGGTAGATTTGTCGGCTTACGCCAAAGGTGTGTATTTGCTACAAGTGGATGGCAAAATGGTGAAGGTGGTAAAGAAGTAATAAAACCATAAACGAATAGTTTGTAACTGATAAATCCCACCAAGTAGAGACGCAATATTTTGCGTCTCTTTTTTATATTGTGTTTTTTTAGACGCAATATTTTGCGTCTCTTTTTTATATTGTGTTTTTTTAGACGCAATATTTTGCGTCTCTACTGGCTTCGGTGGGATTTTGTTTTATTAAAATGGAAATAGTATTTTTGTAAACAATAAATCGCACGATTATGCCAACAATATCCATGTTCTTTGGATTAATCATCCGAATGTATTATGCTCCTAAAGAGCACAACCCGCCTCATGTCCATGTATATTATCAAGACAAAAAGGCAATAGTTAATATTCTTACATGTGAAGTAATGGAAGGCGATTTATCGTAAAGACATATCCGCCTTATCCAAGCATGGATTGAGATACACAAAGAAGAACTGTTCGCTGATTGGAATTTGTGCCAAAATGGTGAACAACCATTCCCAATAGAACCTTTAAAATAAAACACTATGTATTTAGCTGTAAAAGAAGTAGCTCCTCAAGATAATTATCTATTGCTTCTCACTTTTGAAAATGAGGAAAGACGCCAGTTCGACTTAAAACCATACTTAAATCTTGGGTTGTTTAAGAAATTGAAAAATATTAATGTATTCAAATCGGTTCGAGTATGCTTTGATACTATCGAATGGCAAAATGGAATTGATTTAGACCCCGAAGTTTTATATAAAGAAAGTATTCCTTGTTAAATCTACCACTCTGATATAAGTGCAGTGTAATCTATCCCCAAAATAGTGTATAACAGATAAATTCCACCGAGTTTTTTTGCTTGGTGGAATTTTGTTTAAAGGCAGTCCGCAGGACTAAATACAAATAACCCCCAGTGAAGCGCAGCGACTGGGGGCTATGCGAGAAACCCGCAGATACAACCCGCAGGGTTGAACTGTGATAGAATGCCGTTCAGCCTTGCAGGCTGTTTCGGTGTGGCTTTTCCATACCCCCAGTCGCCTACGGCTTCACTGGGGGTTATTCATATTCAGCCTTGCAGGCAAATACCGTCAACCTTTGATAAGTCCCACCGAGTTCTTGGCTTGGTGGGATTTTGTTTTATTAAAAGGGAAATAGTATTTTTGTATAGTAGAAAAACAAAGAATATGAGAAGTATAAGTATAAATGTACCCGAAATGTCGGACTTTAATGCCAAACAACCTTCTATGATACTGGCAAGTTCATTGTACGAAAAAGGCATGCTTTCGCTCGGTCAGGCAGCCGATATGGCTTTACTTTCAAAGCGTGCTTTTGCCGAGCTGCTTGGCTCGTATGGTGTGTCTATCTTCAATTATCCTGCAACCGATTTATCCCGTGATGTTAGCCATGTGTAAAACAATCATTTCGGATACCAGCTGTTTTATCTAAAATAGAAGAATTGAATCTCCTTCAATCGCTTTTCGGGCAAATAATAACGACGCCTGAAATTGCTGAAGAATTTGGAGAAACTTTACCCAATTGGGTGGATATTATTCCTATTTCTGATAAAACCAAACAACAATTACTCGAAATACAAGTAGATAAAGGTGAAGCAAGTGCTATTGCGTTAGCTTTGGAAAGCAAAAATCCGCTCTTGATTTTGGACGACTACAAAGCACGAAAGCTGGCTGATAACCTGAAAATAAATTACACAGGTACCATAGGACTTATTATTTCGGCAAAACAAAAAGGTATTATTCCAAGTATAAAACCTCTTTTGGAAAAAATAAAACAAACGAATTTTCACCTCACTCTTGAATTGGAACTTCAAGCACTTATGCAGGCGAAAGAATAACTGTTATGCTGAGGGAGCGAGTTTGTAAATCGTGCCGGTTATGCTAAAACGAATAGTTTATAACTGATAAATCCCACAGAGACGCAATATTTTGCGTCTCTACTGGCTTGGTGGGATTTTGTATTATTAAAAGGGAAATAGTATTTTTGTATACAATATAAAAAAGAAAAATACCATGATCATAGAAAGAACTTCAACCGAATTTGTTATTCTGACAATTAAAGAGAAAATTATATCCAGATGAAACAAATTGCTTTGTTTATCTACATACACACAGCATTATTTTTATCTCTCGAAAAACTATCTTATTTTTGCAAATTAATTTGAATAAATAATAATGAAACGAATTCTCATTACCGGCGGTGCCGGATTTATCGGATCGCATGTTGTGCGCCTGTTTGTAAACAAATATCCGGATTACGAAATCGTTAACCTCGATTGCCTTACCTACGCCGGCAACTTGGAAAACCTCAAGGATATTGACCAAAAACCAAATTATAAGTTTGTCAAAATAGATATTACCGACGAAGCGGCTATCAACGAATTGTTTAAAACAACTGCTTTTGATGGCGTTATCCACTTAGCAGCCGAGTCGCATGTCGATCGCTCTATCAAAGACCCATTGGCATTTATCCGCACCAATATTATCGGTACGGTCAATTTGCTCAATGCAGCCAAAGAACAATGGGATGGCAATATGGATGGCAAACGCTTCTATCATATTTCGACCGACGAAGTGTATGGCTCGCTTGGTAAGGAAGGTATGTTTACCGAAACCACGCCTTACGACCCGCGCAGTCCGTATTCGTCGTCCAAAGCAAGCTCGGATATGTTGGTGCGCGCTTATTATCATACTTACAAATTGCCGATTGTAATTTCCAATTGCTCGAATAACTATGGAGCCAATCAATTTCCCGAAAAGTTGATTCCACTTTCCATTTACAATATTAAGAATAACAAGCAAATTCCGATTTATGGCAAAGGCGAAAATATCCGCGATTGGTTATGGGTAAATGATCATGCTTCGGCTATTGATGTTATTTACCACAAAGCGGCCATTGGCGAAACATACAATATTGGCGGCATCAACGAATGGACAAATATCGACCTTATCCACAAGTTATGTGAAATAATGGACGGAAAACTCGGTCGTCCTGCGGGCGAGTCTGCAAAACTGATTACTTTCGTTACCGACCGTGCCGGACACGATTTGCGCTATGCTATCGATTCATCTAAGCTTCAAAAAGAATTAGGTTGGACACCATCACTTCAATTTGAAGAAGGTTTGGAAAAAACCGTCGACTGGTATCTCGAGAACGAAGCATGGCTCAACAATGTTACTTCGGGCGATTACCAAAAATATTACGACAAACAATATTCTAATCGGTAAAACAGTTTGCGCTTTACAAAGCAAAAAAAATAGCTTCCCCGCCTTGAGGAAGCTATTTTTATATCATTTTATCCAAACTATTTAAAAACCACTTATCACTACATCCAGTTTCATCGGTTTAGTCGGATGTTTAGCACTGCAAACCGATGTGCCGTAAAAGTTTGACGAGTATTTTATATTTGAGTAGGCAAAAGTTGATGTACTGTATTCTGCATCAACAGGGATTAACAATAATTCATCCGTACTATTTTCTGTTAATGTAGCCGATTTCAATTCATTTGCCAAATAATCATGCAATGCAAACGAATAAGACTGAGTATTGCTATCATACGCCCCCATCACAGAAGTAACATAATCAATAGATTTATCCTGATTGAAAAATGCCGTTGCTGCCGATTTTTTAATCAACAATAAATAAGGCGGAACAGTCATTAAATGGTTCGTTGTATCGGCAATCTGAACTCTAAGTATGGCACTATTCACACTCAACATCTGACCATTTGCCAAACAAGCCACACCCTTATCATTCACATAAATACCATATTTTTGTTTGATCTTAGCCAAAGGAATGGTTATAATCGTATTGGCACCTGCCGGCGAAGACAGGTATTCTGCTTCATCTAACCGGACCAAGTCTCCAGCATCCGCTCTTGTATAATCATGCCAAATACGGTTTACCTGACGCACCTCTTTGTTTGCCGGGAAAATAGAACTTTGTCCCACATAAGTACCCGCTTCGTTTTTGTAGCGCGAAAAGAGATACATATTCATCTGATAAATAGATAACATCGCACTACCGGATGACGATAGCATTATATCACCTCCATCTACCGAAATATATAAACCATTCAAGAAATTTGTAAACGAATTTTCATTGGTAAAAATACCTGTATTCGTAATTCCTTGCGCCTCATCCATCAATTGTTTTTTCAAAGCATCATTCAAAGGAATAACCACAGTCGAAGAACTTCCTGCCTTAAAGTTCATTGTCCCCAACAAATCATGCATATCAGAATACAAATCAGGATTTATATTCGAAAACAAAGGTTCTCGGTAAGAAAAAGTTTTTTTATTCATCCGATATACATTAATCGTAACAATTGAGTCCCCCTGTGCCTGATAAGTATCATTCAACTTAAGTTCCAGAGTCAGCGAAGTAGAATCCACATTCGCAGGCAATTTCAATCCAAACGGACAAGTAAACTGAGCTAAAACCTCCGCATTCGTTTGCCCGAAAACTTTGTCGGTAATCGAACCAACCAAAAAAGTCTCATCTTTAATTTTGGATGGAATGCTATGAAGCGTGTCCCACGAAGAAACCAAATGGAAAGTATCCGCCTTCACAGTTATCGTATCGCCTGCCGGCTGTATATTATCAATATTAAGCGCATCGTCCGAACAAGCAAATAAAAAACCCGACAACAAGCTCAAAAATCCCAAACGGAAAATATTTTTCAACATAAATATTATTTTTTATGGCTATCCGCAATAATACAACTAACTTATAAAAGTTGCTTTTAACCACCCCTAATTAGTTCCCGTTGGTCACTGACTTTCAGTTCCCCTAAAGGGGACTTGCCTAACACAAGCAGTTTGTTATTGAGCGTGAGCCCCCTTTAGGGGGTTGGGGGTAATATCGCAGTTAAAATAAATTTTACTTGCAACATTGCGGATAAGCATATTATTTTTTCAAAAAAATCATACAAAAATACGGATTTACAGAATAATTCAAAACAAAATATCTGTAAATCCGTAAAAATAAAAACCCATGAAAACAAAATCAACTATTCCTTATTTAAATAAACTATCATAAAACTCCAAATAAGAATCGATGAACGCATCATCACCCGGGTGCATCAACAATGATTTTTGGGTATCCCCCACATGTTTCAAAATGCCGGCAGGCACATTATCATGCATTGCAATCACACCATCCGAGTGGTCGATCGCCAACTTCGATACCGCCTCATAATCAATCGCACCATTTGTAATCGCTCCCAAATCCGTATCCTCTACCCCATCCAATTTCAAAAAATCAGCAAACGACGGCTTAAAAGGTTTCTTAAATCCATCATCATACACCGAATACACCACTTTCGCATCCTTAAAAAACGGGTCGTCATTATACGCCTTCTTAATGTATAAAGGCATCAGTGCCGTCATCCAGCCATGGCAATGCACCACATTAGGCGTCCAGCGCAACTTTTTCACCGTTTCAATCACCCCGCGTGCAAAGAAAATTGAGCGCTCATCATTATCATCAAACTCCTCTCCCTTGTCGTTCGCCACCGTATGCTTCCGTTGAAAAAAATCATCATTATCAATAAAATACACCTGCATACGCGCAGCCTGTATCGAAGCCACCTTAATAATCAATGGATGATCCGTATCATTAATAATCAAATTCATTCCCGACAGCCGGATCACCTCGTGCAACTGGTTACGGCGTTCGTTCACACAACCGAAACGAGGCATAAATGCACGCATCTCCCGCCCCTTTTCCTGTATATATTGAGGAAGTTTTCGGGCAATGTTAGCAATCTGTGAATCAGACAAATAAGGATTTATTTCTTGCGAAATAACTAAAATCTTAGCAGCTTCTTTCATTACAAATAAATTTTATCTTTCCATCTATGCGGAAAAATAAGATTGTGCAAAGATACACATTTTTTTACTATTTAACAATTTAATTATCCGAAATATAACTAAAAAGAACACACAGTAAGAACACAAAGTTCATTTTTCATTTTTAACTTTTCCAATTTAACTTTTATTGCTTCTTTTGCAGCGTCAAAATACGATTTAGCATCATCAATGCATTCATAAAAACATTTGGGCGTGCCCCCTCAAGAACCCATTTGGGCAAACAATCCATAAACGGATCGGGGTCGGGCTATCCGCTATAGAGACGCGATTAATCGCGTCTCTATAGCGTTCCTGTCAAGTTGATGGCTGTAGCCGGTGGCTGAGCGTAGTCGAAGTCATTCCTCACGCGCTCTGCCGTCAACCGGCAGTTTACGGTTGCAGAGCCTGCGGTCAGTGAGTCTGTCGAACTATCACAATGCATAAATTTTTGAACCTTGAACTTTTGAATCTTTAAACCAATGAAAACAATCCACACCATAACCGATCTCCAAAACACATTATCCGCACATCGCCAGAACAACCAAACCATCGGATTTGTTCCCACGATGGGGGCGTTGCATGCCGGACACTTAAGTTTGGTGGAGCAATGCAAAGCCGAAAACGATATTTGTGTCGTCAGCATATTTGTGAACCCGACGCAGTTTAACAACCAGCAAGACCTTGCCACTTATCCGCGCAATTTGGATAAAGACGCTGCACTGCTCCAAACGGCACATTGCGACATCGTTTTTGCCCCCTCTGCTGCCGAAATGTACAGCCAGCAAGAAATGAACGAAACATTCTTGTTCGATTTTGCCGGATTGGATCAAGTGATGGAAGGCAAACACCGCCCGGGACATTTTAACGGCGTGGTGCAAGTGGTAAGCAAACTATTCAATATTGTGCAACCTGATGTGGCTTATTTCGGCGAGAAAGATTTTCAGCAAGTGGCTGTTATCCGTCACATGGTGCGGATGATAGATTACGGCACGAAAATCGTTGCATGCCCTATCGTGCGCGAGGCGAGCGGGCTTGCCATGAGCAGCCGCAACGAATTGTTAACCCCGAGCGAACGGAAAAATGCTGCCAACATTGCGCGTATTTTATCAGAAAGCACTACCTTTGCAGCGCAAAAATCTCCCGACGAGCTTGCACAATGGGTTGTATCGGCGATTGACTGCTGCGATGACCTGCAAACGGAGTATTTTGAAATCGTTGACGGTAATACGCTTCAAAAGATAGACCGTTGGGAGTATGCGGATTATGTGGTGGGTTGCATCACTGTTTTTTGTGGGAAGGTGAGGCTGATTGATAATATCACTTATAAGAAATAAGATTTATAGAGATACAGACTTGAGAAATTTCAATCTGTAAATAGTAAATTTATAAATAGTAAATTGAAATTCATGTATATAGAAGTTGTAAAATCAAAGATTCATCGTGCTACTGTAACCGAGGCAAATTTGGATTACATTGGCAGTATCACGCTCGACGAGGATTTGATGGACGCTGCCAATATTATCGAAAATGAAAAGGTGCAGATTGTGAACAACAATAACGGCGAGCGCTTTGAGACTTATGTGATCAAAGGCGAGCGCGGTAGCGGACAGTTGTGCCTCAACGGGGCTGCTGCACGCAAAGTGCAGCCAGGCGATATTGTGATCATTATGGCATACGCAACGATGGATTTTGAAGAAGCTAAACGGTTCAAACCGGCTGTGGTCTTCCCGGATACGCGCACCAATAAATTGGTTAAATAATTCGATTAATGAGGGTTTCGCTTTGAAGTGAAGCCCTCATTAATAAATGAACCTCCTCTTCAACATCAAAACAATCATATTTTTCTCAGAACAAAACATATTTTAAATTTGTTTTTGTAAATAAAAATCGAAAGCCATGAAGGAAAATGTAGAACTTCAAAACTTGAAATTTGAAGAAATTAACGAAGGATACAGCCTTACCGAAGCTCTTATTGAGGCGAAGCGGTGTTTGAACTGTAAAAATCCGTTGTGTGTAACGGGCTGTCCTATCGAACATAATATACCGGGTTTTATCAATCAATTGTCGCAAGGCAACATTGGTAGCGCCATGCAGATTATCAACGAAAAGAGTAGTTTGCCGGCTATTTGCGGTCGGGTGTGTCCACACGAAAAGCAATGCGAGGGGCATTGTATCCTGAATAAAAAAGGAGCGCCTATCCGTGTGGGTAAGTTGGAGCGGTTTATTGCGGATTTTGACGAGGAAATGGATCTTATCCGCGAAAAGTTGAAGCCGAAAACTCGCGGACGGGTGGCTGTTATCGGTTCGGGTCCTGCGGGATTGACCGTGGCGGGCGATTTGGCGCAAGAGGGCTTTAATGTAATTATCTACGAAAAAGAATCAGAACTTGGGGGCGTGCTTATGTATGGAATCCCTGAATACCGCTTGCCTAAAGAGGTGGTTCGCCGCGAGATTGACAAAATTTCGGCACTTGGCGTTACTTTTATGAAAAACTGCATGATTGGTACCGATATTACTATCGACGAATTGCTAAACAGAGGTATTGATGCGGTATTTATTGGTTCGGGAACGGCTGTTCCTAAATCGCTCAATACGCCGGGATATGATTTGAAAGGAGTAATCCAATCGTCTTATTTTCTTCGCACGGTGAGCCTTTACAATAATCATAGTTTGGGCAAAGATGAAGTGCCTATCAAAGTGGGCGAAAAAGTGGGTGTAATCGGCGCGGGCAATGTGGCTATGGATGCGGCGCGTACTGCTATCCGTTTGGGAGCCGAGAGTGTAACGGTGTTTTACCATCGCACCGAAGACGATATGCCGGCACTGAAAACCGAATATCATGAGGCAATTGAGGAAGGTGTGCAGTTTATGTTCAAGACTTCAGTTCAAGAGTTTGTGGGCGAAAACGGCTTATTAAAAGCAATAAAGGCTAAAACTCCCGAAGGCGATATTAATCTGCCGATAGATAAAATATTATTGGCTGTTGGTTCGCGCCCTGCAAACCGCATTGTTTCGACTACTTTGGGCATCGATGTGGACGACACCGGTTATGTGATAACCAAAGAACGCCCTTATGGCATGACTTCGCGCAAAGGCGTATTTGCCGGTGGCGATGTGGTGCATACTCCGCAAACCGTAGTTCTCGCCATGCGCGAAGCTAAACATGTGGCACAAGGAATTGCACAATATATTGATGCCAAGAAATTGTTGGAGGAATAGAATTTAGTTGATAAGTTCATTAAATAATAATAAAAAAGTCAGGGCTTCACTCAAAGTGAAGCCCTGACTCTTTTATACGCTTGGTTGCTGAGCTTGTCGAAGTACAGCCAGCGCGCTTTACTAATTAATCCTCGACAGGAAACGAGGGGTAACGGGGAGCAGGGCAGGTTTGTTTATTATAATCTATGGTTTATTGGTTAAATCCGGATAATAATATTTTTTTCCATTTTTCCATAGACATCAAACACCTTCGATAACTTGGATACATTACAATTCACACAGTTATCTCAAAATTTGGATGCTTCGGTAATGTACACCTTTCAAAAAAGCGAAACACGCAACCAGCGGCTGAGCCTGCTCGCCAGCTACCAACAGTCTGCCGACGAACAGGGTGGGATTTCGTTGCCCGGTAATGTATCAAGATTTGTCAATACAGCACTTGGTTATGGTTTGACATTGATTCCTCAAAATATCAATTTTACTACTTCTCTAAACGGCACTTACAATTATGCAGGTATGGTAAAATCCTATACCGTTGGCCCAATGGCTGGCGTAACGGCAGGATTTTTCAATAAAACTTTGTCCTGTGGGTTTTCTACTTCTTACAATGTAAGCATGACCGATGGTGAGGTTCAGGGGAAAGTACTGAACTTACGCGCTAATGCTGCTTACCGCTTTTGGAAAAAGCATAACCTGACAGGGAATGTGGTTTGGCAAAACAGGATTATTAAGGAGAAAAAAACAAATGGAATTACTTCGATTGTGGCTTATTCATATAGTTTTCAAGCTATTTTTGATTAGATTTTTACAAATGTGCCAGAGGAATTTGAACCCACAGTACCACTATGAAATTTAGAATTATTTTTTTACTTAAAACAACAAACCCTGCAAATTCAACCAATTTGCAGGGTTTATTCTTTTAGATAGTAAAAAATAGAGGTTGCCTGAATTTTATATTGAGAATATGTTATGGTATGTGAACACTATTTCCCCAATATTCTCTCAATAGAAATCCTAATTTAACAACAACTTTATAATCAGTGAAAAGAACTTCAGACAACCCCTAATTTTACCTGATAACCCATCCCAACAAGAATTCAAAATTTAATGTTTGTAAATTCTTATACTCTGTTCCCCACACATCAAAAGAACTAAAGTTGCAGGTATAACCTGCCCTTGCAGTAATTCCTAATGGAGAATTCCGGAACTGGTACCTCACCCCAATTTCAGGGTTTAGCAAGAATGCCCACTGGTCGTCGTAAAAATCGAAATCCTGTATCAGGGTTTCCTCTGTGATATAATTCACACCCAAACCCAATCCGATATAAGGCTCAAATTGTCCGTCCGTATTAAAGTGGTAATATCCACCTACCTTTACGGGTGCTTGAACACTGTAGTTGTAAGTTGCAGCAGTAATAGCCGTGCCGTTTCCCATTTGATGAGTTTGCCGGGGCGTATTTTCGTAATAAGAATTGTATCCGAACTTGAATCCGATAGAAACAGAGTTGGTTACAAAAACATTTCCTGAAAAATATCCTCCCCGCAAACTTGCCGAGGAAATATAATCGGAAAATTCGCCTACAGGCACTCCTATTCCCCAACCGATATTATAATATTGCTTCGTCTGAGCATGCGTATCAGCAAATGCGCATATCGTTAGCGCAATCAGACCTATAATGTATTTTTTCATATCCTGTTATTATTTTTGAATGTTAATACTATTTCCCTTGAAAAGGAATTGTTTGAGAAAAGCATTCCGAAATAGCGCTGTTTATTTCAGTATCCGTATGCTCTCCTGTAAGCAGGCCTCGCACAACACCTGTCCACAAGGCTGATTTCTTTGTATCCAATAGACTCTTTGTTCCAAACATGTCTATGGCAACTGTACCTGCACTATATCCGCCAACCACTACAGGATAAGGATATACATAATACGGATAATAACCGCAATCCCAATAGTACCAGTAGCAGTAATCATACCACCACCATGGATAGCCAACTATAACAGTTGTCGTTTTCATCAAAGTGATAACCACGCCAAGGTCGGCATCGTTTCCATCTTTGTAAGTATAACCAAGGGCAGCAACATTGCTTTTGACATTGTTGTATAACTTTTGCAGTTCGGGCTGTGATGAAGCTTTCACTTTAAAGGTACTACCATCGTCAATCACAACAATAGTATCATATACACTGAAAGTATTATACTGCTTAAAATTCACAGTTTCATCATAGCTGCTAATGGTAACCAGTTGTTCGGTTACATAATCGTCATAGCCCGGATAATCTTCGCACGAAGCGAAAAACAGGGCTGAAAATAGGGCGCATAACCCAAGTTTAATCTTGATATTCATACCATTCATTTTTTAATGTGTTTATACTATTTTAAATCCCCAATAAACGGGATTTCTTCCAATATGGCTGCTTCGAACTCCCTTTGCAGGTAAATTTCCATTTGCATGAATCGCGAAGCATTGAGGGCTCCAACCGCTTTCTTCATCTTTTTATAATACTTTTTGTGCAGGTTATCTATATCTTTCATGTTTTTGAAAGCCTCCTGGGTCAGTTTGTCCACTGTTGCGTCAGTCAAAGTTGCATAATTGTCAGTATATTGGGCTAATACATCCAATCTTTTTCTGACAAGTTCCCTTCGTTCGGCCTCATAATTACTATAAATCGGCCAAAAAGCAGTATCTGCTTTTCCTGACAGGTTCATGTAAATTTCGGTCAATTCTTTTTTCTCTTTCCCAAAAATCGATTGAACAATATCCAAATCGTCTGGCGTTCTTGATTGAGCATTTATACCTGATAAAATAATCAATCCGATGATGGTAATAATAATCTTTTTCATACTGGTTTGAATTTAAATTAATACTAAATTAAAAATGAAATAATCAATCACTTAAGTTGTTGATAAATCTTTTAGGCTGTCTTTATTTTGTAATTAATGGATGAAGTTGTTTTATAAAATGCTATTATTGATATTTGACTTTACAAATGTTATTTCTTCTATTAATTATTGAGATGGATTTCAAGTGGTTATTAAACCGTTCGTGCTTATATAATTATGGGACACAGATTTGAACGAACTTGCCAATAAACCACTTGTTAACCCAATCTCAGCCAATCTGAGAACTTTTACTCTTTGCTTTGCATAATGTCTTTTTTCATCAGATTGCTTATTTATATATTTTCAAAAACTACAAAACCGCATATAACAATAAATTGAATGATATGTGCGAGGTTATATTTTTGAACAAAACAATTTTTTATAACAAAGAAAATATAAAATAATGGCTTTGCAGTATGGATTTTAGATGCGTAGATCTTCATTCTCTGCAAATTATAATATTTTCATAAAAAGAAGAATTTACAATCGTCAATTATTAATTAAAAATTAATTCTATTAACCCTGTTGTAGTATTTTTTGCAAAAGAAAATTCATATTTGTATGAATTTTTAATTGAAAAAAATGGAACTTCTGCCAACTTTTCGCTGGGGGCAACAAACTTTTCGTTGCCCACCCCGAAACTTTGGTTGCCACCGCTGCAAACTGCGCAGCCACTCACCAAACACCCATGCTGGCATTGGGTTTGCTGCCTCTGTGCCTCAATCACTCCACCACTTTCAACACCACCCGCCGGTTGATGCGGCGGTTTTCCTCGCTGCTGTTCGGTACTACCGGTTCGCGGTCGAGTATCGAAGCAATGCCGAGAACCCGTTTCGGGTCGATACCCTTCGAAACCATATAAGCTTTTGCTTTCTCGGCGCGTTGCAAGCCAATGCGTTGGTTCACTTCGAAGCCGCCAATATCGCAGGTATGACCATAGATAAAGAATTTCCAATTGGGATACTGTTGCAACAACGCAATCCTGTTATCCAGTTCTTCCTTTTGCGTACCGGTCAGATTTGTTTGCGATAAGGCATAGTTATCAACCGGCTCCTCAATAGCTGCTATCAGCTTGCCAACCTGCTCGGCGGCAGCTTTCTCCTGCGCTAAGCGTTTAGCTTCGGCTTCGGCGGCAGCGCGTTGGCGGGCAGCTTCTTCTTCGGCGGCGCGCTTAGCCGAATCGTCAATCAACGGTGGCATTGAAACAATAATAACTTCTTGCTGTACGACTTCTTTTTTTTTTCCGTCACCACAACCGAAAGCCAGGCGCAAAGTAATACCGGCAGCAAGCGGCGCTATCTGCTCCGTATACGAGTTGGTCGCTGTGTTGTATGCAAACTGCATTGGGGTATTTGGTTGGTAAACCACCAGGTTCGCGTTCGCCGGCGCTGTTTCTTTCTCCAAAATATCATTCAACCCATAATCGGCATAAATACCGGTATAAAGGCTTGTACTCTTGCCCAAACGCCATTTTACGCCCAACTCGCCCGACAGCATAAAGGCAGTGTTCAGCGTCAGGTCGGTTTCATTCACGGGGAAAGCCTGATCGGTTACAAAACCATAACGGGGCAGGTCTTTGTAGGTAACATTGATATTATCATATTTTCCAGTAGAGGTAAAACTGCCTTCTGTTCTGCCTGTTGTCGAAACAGGAATAGCTGCTTTCCCTCCCAAAGCAGCATAGAAAGCCGTTTTACCCCTTGTTTGGAACTGTACCATCAAAGGGATGGTAATCATCATGGCTTGCAGCGACTCCTTATAGTCAGTCGAGCTTACCAAAAAATTGAACGCTGTGCCCGAAGGATTAATTGTATTTTGGCTGCTGCTGTAATCGTCGATAGAAATACCGCCGTTGTAAGCAGCAAAGTTGACGCCGGTACCGATACCCCAGTGCTGGCTGAAGAAGAAACGATACCCCAGCCCGGCTTGAGCTGTCCAGTTCCAAAGGTCGTTGCCTTCGGTGGGTTTGGTTTGCAAACTCGACATACCGCTTCCTGCATTGATCGAAAACTCGTGGCGGTAGAACTGCTGTGCTGCTACTCCTATGCCTGATAGAAGCGTTGCCAATATTATGATTATTTTTTTCATATTTCTGTTATTAAAAGCCCCCCAACCCCCAGAAGGGGGGCTTTGTTATTGCAAACTATTTATTTTATCAGTTTGTTTGTGTTAGCTGCTCCCCCTCCTTCGAAGGAGGTTGGGGGGCAATGTCATTAAGTTAAGGATTTTGTCATTGCGGGCTTGACCCGCAATCGCATTAACAGGAATGGTTTACCTTGTTTGTTAGAATCGGTGGTCTTGTGCGATTGCGGGTCAAGCCCGCAATGACGAAAAGCTTCGGTTGACAGTTTGACCACACTCACTGCAACCCATGACGGGTCGTTTTCTGGAATTGTTTCCTCAACTTAATGACATTGGGTTGGAGGGAGGTGTGTTATTTCTTCACCACCTTCACCGTTTGCCCATTCACCTTTATCACATACATTCCTTGTGGCAAAGCGCTCATATCAAATGGGTTTTCGGTGGGCTGCAATACCAACTTGCCTTTAAGGTCGAACACCTGTATCTCAGTCAGGGTTTCACTTGAAGTGAAGCCTTGACTTATGCCCTGACTCACTGTTACTTCTCCCTGCGTTGGGTTCGGGTAAACCGACAAGCTGCTGCCCGAACGAAGCTGTAAGCCTTGTATATCAATACTGCGGAATATTGTACCGTTATCCAACGCTATCATACAATAATAAACAGCATTGTCTTTGATCTGGTAATACGGATCTCGAGCGCCTTCTATCCTCACACCGTCGCGGTGCCACTGGAAGCCGGTAAAGGTGTATCCACCATTGTCGGCAGGGTTGCAGTTCATGGTTGGCACATCGGAATACTCGTACGCTATTTTATCATAATAGCGTTCTACAATTAGCGTATAGTTTTTCGTATTGCCGTTTTGGGCAGTTATGGTTATCGGTATGATATTGATGCCGTAATTGACATCGACCGGTACCATTGTACCCGAAGGCACTGCCGGCTGAATATTTATACTTATGCTTGCATCAAGCGCATCTATTACCACATCGACACTTGGCTGACCGGTGGTTGTGTGATATTCGTTATTGATATTAATCAATATTCGCCTGTCAACGATTATCCTGTCGATTGCCGTTGAAATACCGCGAATGGTCAGAGTTGCCGCATTGTAGGTAATTGTATAATTATTACCGGCTGTTAAGCTGCCTTGTGTAATACTGTGGTTGCCTACTTCGAACTTGGCTACTGCTAAAGCACCGCTCATTGTATCGCCGGCGAAAAGGGCTGGATTTATGTTATAAGCCAGCGCAGGTGTTTGCCCATAGTCGATGGTTTCGTCAATGGCAATAATGGTGATTGGTTTGACGGCAATAGCAAACTCAGTTGTATTTCCGTTTAATATATAATTTGTATTAGCAGGATTGAAGGAGGCGGTGGCGATGTACCCTGTGCCTGCGTTTGTTTGCCCGCCGGCTATGCTAAGGGTAATCGGGTTGCCATCCACGCCTGTAATGCTTGCCGTTGGTGCTTGACTGCTGCCGTTGTAGGTAAGCGAAGTGTTTGCCCAATCGACCGTAACGGTTGCCGATGCAATATCAAATGTTGTTGTATTCGCATTTAATATATAATTTGTATTAGCAGGATTGAAGGAGGCGGTGGCGATGTACCCTGTGCCTGCGTTTGTTTGTCCGCCGGCTATGCTAAGGGCAATCGGGTTGCCATCCACGCCTGTAATGCTTGCCGTTGGTGCTTGATTATTGCCGTTATAGGTAAGCGAAGTGTTTGCCCAATCGACCGTAACGGTTGCCGGTGCAATATCAAATATTGTTGTATTTCCATTTAATATATAATTTGTATTAGCAGGATTGAAGGAGGCAGTGGCGATGTACCCTGTGCCTGCGTTTGTTTGCCCGCCGGCTACGCTAAGGGTAATCGGGTTGCCATCCACGCCTGTAATGCTTGCCGTTGGGGATTGACTGCTGCCGTTGTAGGTAAAGGAGGTGTTGCCCCAATCGACGGTAACGGTTGCCGGTGCAACTATAACCTCATTACTGGTTACGGCTGTGCCGCAATCGCCCGTTATGGTTACCGAGTAAGTTCCTGCCGGTACATATCCGCTTGCCGGAGTATAGGCGGCTTCGGTCGAAACGATATTGACACCGTTGTTCCATGCGTAAGTAAGTGTACCGGTGCCGGTGGCTGCCACACTCAGGCTGCTTACCGAGCCATATATGCCGCCCACCGGTTGGGTAATGATTTGTGTAACCGGAT
The DNA here is from genome assembly GCA_031553685.1 of Paludibacteraceae bacterium. GTDB lineage: Bacteria > Bacteroidota > Bacteroidia > Bacteroidales > Paludibacteraceae > JAFGVL01. The sequence continues at coordinate 91,204 of JAVBLE010000036.1, forward strand.
TGAGTGTGTAAGTAAATGTTACAGGTGTGCCCAAGCAAGTGTTAACTGTCGGAGTTACCGTTACTGTGCTGGTAACCGGAGCTGGGCCTGCGGGTAGAAAATAAGCAAATGCAGGTATATTGCCGGTGCCTGTTTGGGCATAGCCAATGTTGTGGCTCATCGACCAATTGAATGTGGTGCCCGCCACGCTACCCGTAAATGCAACCGGCAAAGATATATAGGTATCGATATTATCGGCACAGCTCGTTTGGTTGCTTACAGCATTCACTGTTGGTATTGGGTTTACCGTGATGGTAAATGTAAGCGTATCGCCTACCACCCGGCAATTGTCTTGCGGGTCTTTGGGTACTGCTTTGAAGGTAGCGGTTCTGGGCGTTGTGCTGGCATTCAGGGCTGTAAAGGTTTTGATAGAATCTGTGCCCGAAGTCTCTACCATGCCGATAGCTGTGGCATCGGCCGGCACGGTGGCAAACCATTCGAAACGCTCAGCTCCGTTGGTACCCGAGAAATCCAAGCGTGCAAAGGTTTCGCCGTCGCATTTGACAACAGGGCTTGGAGCATTTACCTGCATAATGCCGTTGTATACCATTTGTACCGGATAAGATATCGTTTTGAGCGGTTCGTACACGCTAATCATCAAGGTATCATTAGCTGCCAGCGACAGCGTGCTAAGGGTGTGCAAGCCTGCTGTTACAGCTGTGGTTTCTTTGTGTTTAAAGGTATTATCATTTTTCTTTAAAATAATAATACTGTCTGCAGCGTTTCTCAACTCGTAGGTAAGCTGATTGGCGGTTTGCATCCGTATTTCGTAAGCAACCGGCGCGCTTTGCCACAGGAAGTAAGGAAAACTCTTTCCTTCCCAGATCGTCCAAGTAGCTCCTGCAGCTGCAGGTGGTATGATAGACCATGCCTCGGCAGGCGGGGTAGCTCCCGTTTCTACAAGCCAGTTACCGGCTATGCCCCAAAAGGCACTGCCACTTTGCAGTTCGGTCAGGGTTTTATTGGCGCCGTTCAGGCTGGTATTATTGGTGCTGCTTTTATTTGTCACAATTCTATTATTTTTTACCACCATGCTGCTCAGGGCGTAGTTGTTTTGGAGGATGCTATTACTATCGTAACCACGCCCCAGCATGCGGTTAATGTCAAGAGTATTTTGTGTAGAAATAATTGAGCTACAGGAAGCCATGCTATTGCGAATGGCAGATGAAAAATTATTTCCCACCACCCCACCAACAGAAGCTTTGTTGCCCGTTGTCAATACATTGCCCGTGCTATAGCAGTTGCTTATAAGGGAAGAATAAGTATTGCTTCCTACCAAGCCGCCGGCACGAATATAGCCGCTCGGCTCAGACAAGCTGCCCGTTGCCTCCACGCTACCCGTGCTGTAACTGTTGCTGATGGTGCTTTTTTCACGATTGCTTCCTACCAAGCCGCCGACAAGAACATTGATACCCGTTGCCGACACGCTGCCCGTACTGTAACTATTGCTGATGGTAGATGTACCATAATTGGATCCCACTAAACCGCCAACATTGCTCCCTCCGCTTACTTTGACCGTGCTGTGGCTGTTACTGACAATGGAAGAAGAAGAACTGCCTCCTACCAAGCCGCCAACATTAGAAGATGGTCCACCACTTACGCTGCCCGTGCTATAACTGTTACTGATGGTGGAATTTATGCAATATCCCATCAAAGTGCCTATAATGCTCTTTCCGCTTACCGTACAGTTAACCACCCCAATGTGTTGGATGATACTATATCGTGTGTGTCCAAAGAGACCTATAAAGTTTTCGTCGGAGCGGTTTATAGTCATGTTTTTAACAACATGGTTGTTGCCATCGAAATTGCCTTGAAAAGCAGTGGTAGCCTGTCCGATATTACTTCCTATGGGTTTCCAGCCTTTGCCATCTCCGGTGTCCCAGCCGGCAAGGTCGAGGTCGTTCATTAGTTTGTAATATTTGTTTCTGGTGGCGTTTCCGTTTCCGGCGTTTACATAGCGGGCTATGTCGGCAAGATCGGTAGTATCGCGTATTTGCCATGCGGTGGCGGCTGTTGTGCCATCGCCAACGATACTCGGGTTCGTCCAGATTTGCGCTTGCAGGCTTATTGCCAGCAGGCTGCTGCATAGGAGGATAAGTTTTTTCATTTTCTTTTTATTCAAAATTGTTTTTATATTTCTTTTGATTGTTGGCTAAAAACTAAAGCCTTTTGTTATGTCGAGCTTGTCGAGATATCGCACTAACAGGCACAGTCAGATATATAGTTATTTTTTCAGTCTTAGTCAGAGTTTAACTTCTGTTTCGGGCATAACGCTATATCGTCCGGTTATCCTGCCTTCTTCATTGATAGTGTAAACAACCGGTGTGTTGCTTACCCCATAATTTACAAAGTTCGGGCTGTCTATCCCTTTGAAATCGCAGAAGTTGTCTGCCCAGTTGAATTTGCTCGACTGTTGTTCGAACAGCGATTTATCCTTGTCCGACGAAAGGGTTATGATGCGGTAGCCTTTTTTCTCCAACTGACTGCTTAATCTCGTTAGTTCGCTCATCAACCGGTCGCAATGCCCGCATTTTGTTTCATAGAAAACTAAAAGCACGGGCTGCTGCAGCGGAAAATCTACCAATATGCTCCCATCGGTTTTATAAATAGTGGGCGCCGGCTTGTAGAGCAACCCCGTAGCATTGAGGAGGCGGATACACAACCGGTCAAGTTCTGCGTCTCTCAAATCTAATGCGAGACAATAAGCTGCCAGCCTTTCGGAAGCATCAGCCAGGCTATATTGCCCAAAAAACTCAAAGAGGTCTTTGGATAGCCGAATGGCTGTTTGCGGATGATCCTCGACCGTTCGAGCCATTACCCGCTCCACAGCCGGCATGAAAATGACGGCAAATACCTTTTCATCTGAAGTGGTATTGGCATAAAAGCTTACCCATTGCTGGATATAATCTTTCCACATGCCGGAGGTGTAAAGGACATCAAACGGCAGAGTGTCTGCCACATAAGCCATAGCTGCCTCGAAAGCCGCATGTGAACGGATGTCGAATACAGCATTCAAGTGTTTCCGGATGCTTCGATACGCCTCATTGTCGGGGATAAGCTGGACGGGTCCTTGATAACTGCTTAGCTTGAGGGTAACCGTACCGTTTTTAACGGTTGCCTTGCCTATATGCAGCGTATCCTTGCCCGCAAAACCGACAACCGTATATTGTCCTGCTTTTGCGCTGCTCTTAGCTTGTAAGGATATGCTCCCGATGATGAGGATTAATAATGATGTAATAAAATGTTTCATCTGTCTATAATATTTAGCCAACGGCAATGAATTATCCGAATTAATAATAACATCCATCCGGGGCATTTACAATTTTAAATTCGGTACGGCGATTTATAGCGTGTTCGGCTTCACTGCAACTTACACCGTTTTTGCAACGGTTTAATATGTGCGATTCACCATAATTTTTTACAATCATACGCTCTATGCCGATTCCTTTCGACACTAAATAATCAATAATTGATTGCGACCGTTTCTCCGACAAATCTAAATTGAACTCTTCGCTACCTCTGCTATCACTGTGCGATTCTATTTCAATTTTGCAAGCCGGATTTTCTTGCATAAAACCGGCAATCCTGTTCAACTCACTATAAGCCGACGGCGACAAATCCCACTTATCTACACAGAAATAAACACTATGCAAGGTCATTTTCGTTGAAGGCTTCGTAACAGGGATAATTTTACCCGAACAACAGTCTTTCTGTTGGTCCACTTGTTTTTTCAATGCAGTTAAACGGTCGGCATTTTGAATACTGTCCTGTTCCAGATGCTTTTTCAATCTTTCCGTTTCTTTGAATATTGCTTGCATCTTTTCAGCATAAATATCTTCCCGGCAAGTACCTGTATTCCGGATATTCGATTTTCCGGCAAATTTGTAGCGAAGAATCAGGTTGGCAGCATAATAGCCGCCATTTCCATATTTACTGCCGGCATCTTTGAGATAAGGAACATGATTGTTGTTCGAATTCCACCGGAACTGCCCCTGCAAACCAATGGCAAAAGAGCTGCTGACATTATATTCGGCACCCAGTCCGGCAGTCGCATTCAGGCTATATTGCCGCTTAGCCGGTGGGTAATGAACACCCTCGTAATCATACGCCTCATATCCACCAAATCCAAATCCTAAACCAGGGCTGAATATCAGACTGAACCTCTGCCATGAGCGGCATGGACTCAATAAGTTGGATAAATTGACAGGAGCAACCAAATCAAGCTGATGAATGTGGGCATCATATATTTCATTCGTTTGCATCATATACATATATTCCAGCGAAAGCCCGAAAAGAGGATTAAAAGTTCGTTCCAACTCCACTCCAAATTCAGGATCGAAATAACTTCGCTTTATAAAACCTTCACTTCCTTTGGGCACATCAATACCGCCTTTCAGTTGCAATGACCATCGCGACCATTCATTTGGCTTTTCTGCACTCTGTTTGTCCTGTTGAGCAAAAAGATTTGTTGCCATAAAGCAAAATAGCAAGTAAACTGAAAAAATCTTTTTCATCTGTTTTAACAATAAAATGAGAAACAATTCTATTCAGGTAAAAAAAGGTTACTCATCCCCGAAAGAGCCAGATTGTATGTCGCACCACAAGTAATTGATATTGTAGAAAGAAAAAACTAAACAAAACAACACTATTCACAATTTGGGACATTACAATTACTGTTGTGGTTGGAAAGTAGCGTACAATACATCCAAGCCTTTCGGGGAAAGAGTATCCCTATACAATTCACCGTGAGAATATTTCTTTTTTCATCTATTTATTCAAGATTATTCGGAATTATCCCTTTTCATCTTAAAAAAGAATTCGTCATACCGTGCTTGGTTGCTGTACTTGGTTCAGTACCGCAATGACGACACGATACAATGGGATAATTTCAAAATTATTTTTATAAAAAATATCAACCAACGAATATCTGAGTCATCGGCTGGCGATAGTTATTTTTCTCGGAAATCAGCCTGGAAACCCGATTACGATTGTCCGTAATCTTGGCAAGATACACTCCTTGCACTACATTCATCGGCATTTCCAACTGTAAATCATTCACCCGCACATTCATCTCAAGGATTTTCCGCCCGTACACATCCAGAATATTCACCACCAAACCCTCATCCACCAACGATAGTCCCGTAATATGCAATATCCCTTTATTGTAAAAAATAACAATCGACGAAAGCGGTGTAATATCCTTCTTGCCTGTGGCAACCGACAGCGTAAAACACAATGTAAGGCTATGTGTATTATTATCGGGGTCGGTTATAAATCCACATCCGGGCTCTCCCTCAATAAATACTAATCTATGCATCAGTTTCGTTTTCATGACAATATTCCCATTGCTTTCAATCAAATCCGGAGATTATTTTTAACAAAGGAACGATAAAAGAACGGCTTCTCCATACGGAAAAATGCAGGCGGATTTCTCATTTTCAGCACTATATAATATTTCGACAAAAGAAATAAGCACAGATTATTTTTTTTAAATCTTAACTTATTTCTATGGATAGATTATATTATTTTATGCAAAAGAAAAATTATATTTGTATGAATTTTTAATAAAAAAATCAATGGAAATCCAAAAGAACTTTTTTGAAACTCTACGGTCAAAGCTCCCTCCCTATTTGCGTCTGGCCGACGAGCTTTCTGATTTGTTGGGGATTGGGACAGACTCTGCATATAGGCGAATACGCGGGGAGAAAGAGCTGTCCATATCAGAACTAAGTGTATTGTGCGAGCATTTCGACATCTCGATGGATGCAATGCTGGGTAGCCGCTCGAATAATGTTATTTTTCAAAAATCATATCAAATAAAGAATGATCTTGAAGAATATTATTTGTATGTAAAAAGTGTGGCTGAGAAAATGGAAACGATTGCATCTTCCAAATCAAAAGAAATATATTTTCTGGCAGAAAATATACCTTCTTTTCATCTCATGATGTACCCCGAACTCGTTTTATTCAAAGTATTTGTCTGGCACCACATGGGTAGCGATAATAATCTGTCGTACGACGACTTTATCGAAACTATCGACAAGGAATTATTGATGGGATATTACGATCGGATGGTTCAGAGCTATGAAAAAATACCCTCAAAAGAAGTTTGGGTGAAAGGCACTATCGGCTCCATATTGTATTTGCTGGAATACTATTATGACTTAAACAAATTTAAAAGTCCCGAAACATGTATCCTTTTGTGCAATCAATTATTACAACTGATCGACCATGTAGAACAATGGGCCGAAAAAGGAAATAAAGGCAATGGTGGCGATACGCCATATTCCTTGTATTTCAGTTCGATTCATCCCGAAAACAGTTTTATGATCACAAAAAGAGACGACATAAGATCAGCCACTGTCAATATTTTTGTGATAAACAGGATAACTACCACCAACGAGTCATTTTGTATAGAATCGGAAAAGTGGATGAACGGGATTATCGAAAAATCATTGAATTTCAGCGGATCAGCCAAAAGAGAACGATTTATGTTTTTCCAATCGATGAGGGATAGAATTACAGATTTGATGAAAAAATTTGAAAATAAAGAAGCTGTTTAAATTTTGCTCGCCGAATAAGTTTATGAATAGCTTTTGTTAGGGAAAGTCCCCATTGGTTGCTGTGCTTCGACAAGCTCAGCAACCAACGGGAGTTAATGTCCATACATTTGGTGTGCTTTTGCTCATGGATATTTCACATTGTTGAATTTAAGATTACTTTTTCCACCCTCCTTCTATTGGTCTTTAAACTGTTTTTGCACAAGAACCTGCCCGGATGGTATGCAACAAAGATAAAACAAAAATGAGCAACCTTTTATAAGTTGCTCATTTTTGTTTTTAGTCATTTAATACTAAAACAAAGTCAGGGCTTCACTCAAAGTGAAGCCCTGACTTTTTTATGCTTGGTTGCTGAGCTTGTCCGAAGTACAGCCTCCGCGCTTTACTAATTAATCCTCGATAGGAAACGAGGGGTAACGGGGGAGCAGGGCAGGTTTGTTTATTATAATCTATGGATTATTGGTTAAATCCGGATAATAATATTTTTTTCCATTTTTCCAGTAGCATAATTTATAGGCATCATATCCCAAAAAATACATATCATTGCCCGATGCATATATTCCCAATGTATAGCTCAAGGAAGGAAGACCTGACGAAAATTGCTCGAATGGCAATGTAATTAATTGTCCATTTTTCCAATACACGGGATAAGTCGCGTATGAATTTTCTTCTTCATTCAACATTTTCTTCATATTTCCACTAACATATACATCGTTGCCAACAACGGTTATGCCTGATGCAGTTGCACTATTTGTGCCTTCGACAGGAAGGTCAATCCTGACCCCGTTTTTCCAATAACAGGCTTTTTGTTTTGTATCACTTATATCGGTATATTCGGAACCGGCAATATACACATCATTTACGGACGCACACATAGGATATTCGGCATAGAAGGTTTCATTATTGTGTATGGTGGATAATGCTGAAACAAATTGTCCATTTTTCCAATAGTTTCTTTTTCCGTCAACTACATACACATCCCCATTAGAGACAACTATATTGCCTTTCTCAATATTAAGTAGGATTAGTGCCATGTCATCCGGCATTTGCAATACAGTAAATTGTCCATTTTTCCAATAACCGGGAAATATTACAGCACCATCTAAACCGGATAGACTTCCTCCATGCATTTTATACCACCATTTGACAGCTCCCAACACATAGACATCACTGCCATGTACAATTACACGGTAAGCATAAGCTTCGGAAATAACATATTCTTCTATTGATCCATATTCGCCACTATTATCGGGCGGAGGGGGTGGTGGTATTTGAAGTGTGGATTTTACACCATTTTTCCAGCAATAGGCAAGAGTCTGGTGCATTATTTGATTGTTAGCTTGTGTTAATGTGCCTACAACATACACATTATTGCCGGAAGCATAAATATCTTCCACCATATTTCCGGCATAATTATTAGTATATGTTTCTAAAACTGTTAATTGGTCATTTTTGTAATATTGTATACCGTCCGAAAAATAATCGACCATATATACATCTTTGCCGTCAATATGCCAACCTTTTGAAGTAAATACAGGATGACCTGTGTCTTTTGACACATCATCGCCTGAAATTCCGTCATTCCCATTAATTTCATCATCCTTACAACCTGTTACAAAAAACATAGTTGAAGCAATGAGAATTAGCAAATAAAGTGATTTTGTTTTCATCTGTCTATACATTTAATTGCGCCTACTCTTTTCCCGATTTTCGGCGGTCTCGGTTTTATTACTTTTTACATTAAAAATTTCCTCTTAAAGTTCCGATCAGAATATCTGAGAAATAATCGACTATTTTGTAATAACTTTCATTATTTACATAATAATCGGAAACATCGGATAATTTATCAATTGATGGTGGAAATTTCAGCTTGTATTCCCAAGCTGAGCGAGGAGTACCTTTCAGGCGCAGGTAAGTGGATTTGGCATTGGCATGAAAATACTCAAAATCGCAGCCTTCTGTACAAGCCGTTTTATACAAGGTAAGCACCCCACCCATCAGTCCTTTATTCACAATTGTCAGTTTACAATCCAGCCTTGCAATGGCAGCATTAACAGGGTTGTGCAACACAACCGTCTTTTTATCTTTCTTGTTTACAACATTGTAAATCAAGTTGTCTTCATTAAAATTGAGAGTCAGAATTTCGATAATCATATCTGTTTGTATCTTTTTCCCAATCTCTTCGTAATTCGTTTGTCCGCTTTTTAGCAAGCTTTCGAGCAAGCCCCTGTCTCGCACTGTAAAGCCGGCTTTTAATAAATTTCGTTCAATGCGGTTGTATAGTTCAGCGTTTTGTGCGGCTTGTTCGGCCGTAACCTTGTCCGAAGCAGAAGGAACCCTTAACACAACCGACAAACTTTTTGTAGTTTGCAAGGTTGTTTTCAACTCTCTCATTTCGGGCGAGATTGTTATATCGTTTTTCTTTGGCTGCGGTTGTACAGTAACCAAAGAATATTTACACGACATCATCAGGACTAACAAAGTCAAGCCTATAAAGCGTATCCGGTTTTTCATTGTTGTAATATTTTTAAGTTTTTGCCTACTCTTTTTCCGATTTTCGGCGGTCTCGGTTTGTTTGTTTTTTTTGTAAACATTCCAAGCATTTGAGACTTGGAATGTTTTATCGTTAAAAATGAAACCCTTAATAAAAAAACAGATTAACTTACCACCGCGTTTACCAAAGCACTCCAAGCACCCACCTCACCACGGGTATTGACCCAGCGCAGCCTATAATAAACCATAATGCCCATGTCGGCAGTGTCGAACTTGAGCGTATATGGAGTTGCCGTATCGGTAGCCACAAAGGACAGTTCTGAATCATTCTCGGGTTGAGTCCCTTTTTTCATCCATATTTCGCAACCATGCACGCCCACCGGTTTGCCTTTACCGGCCGAACCTTCGTTCGAAAAATGAATAATGTGTTGCTGATGCCCCGTTACAATATCCACTACCGGCACAGTAGAAGGCACCGGGCTTGGCGTGCGAACGGTAGAATGAACGGGCACTCCCAGGCGGTTCCTGTCGGCATCGGTTACTTTAGGATTGTTTTGGATTTGTTGATTTACAAAGGTGCGTATCACCTCTGTGTAGCTCGACTGCTTTTCGGTGCGTGCCGTTACATCAGCCTGCGTACGGTTTTGCGGATTTACCGCCTTCGGATACACCTTGTCCCATTCAGTCTGCTCATCCAGGACTGGTTGAAAAATTTGGGCATCAATGCCCCAGTTTTGAAGGTTTGCAGATGTTTCATCTACAAAATTCCCTTGCCATGCATTGTATGCATCCGGACTTTGAGGAATGTAATCTTTTCCCATGTTGATTAAAATTTTAGTTGTACAATTAATTGAAATATAACGATCTATCTGTTTTATTGTATCATTCGGGCGTTTTCACAACGCTTTGCGAGGGTTCTCGGAAAGATGGCGAGAGCGCTCGCCACCCTTGCGAGGGTTCTCGGAACCTTTGCCAGAGTGCTCGCAATAGCTGCGAGAACTCCCGGACGGTTTCCGAGCGTTCTGGCTAAACTTCCGAGCGTGCTCGCAAACATTGCGAGGCTTCCCGCAAACTCTGCGAGTGCACCCGGAAGCTCTGCGAGAATGCTTGCAAAGACTCCGGAAAATAAATATGCCTTCGCGCAGATATAAAAAATCTGTACGAAGGCATCTCGCTTTTCCACCAAAATTTAGTGAGAATATATTTTTTAAATGATTGTTTTTTAGTATACTTACGCGCGCGCGATTTAAGGTGTGTGTGTGTGTGTGTGTGTGTGTGTGTGTGTGTGTGTGTGTGTGTTAGCAATAATTTGCGAGGTATGCAAATTATGGAGAAAGAAAATGATATTTTTGGGGATAAATAACATATAGTATATGTATTTATTAATATGGTGTAAAATTATAAATATTTTTCGAAAAACAAATAATTGGGGGAATTTATTTTTGTTGCTCCATTATGATGGGTTAGATATCACTCGCAATGGAGGTACTGTAGGGGCGTTGCATGCAACGCCCCTACAGTTCTCATGCGCATTACAACCCGAGGCGTTGCCGTTGGGCTGGGTTATGTTGCGCCTTCGGCGCGAAATGTGGGCGCACGGTTTTGCATTTCGGGTAATGGTTGCAAACCATTTATACCCCAGCCCAATGGCAACGCCTTGGGGTAATTTGATGATTTTTATGTTTACCGGCTAATTTCTTTGAAATAATCTTTCAGAACTTCGGCATTCTCCACCCTGATTCTATAATATCTTATTGAATATAATCTCTATTACACTGTATTAAGTCTGTGCCAGCAGTGGAAATATCTTATGGGGGTTTTTCTGCATCTCGAGCAATCTTTTGGCTATTTTCTTCCAATCAAATGGGGAGCCAATCATTCTTATTGGTTCATTAAAATTAATATCATCGAAAAAGGATATTGCTTTTAATGGTATAATCGGGTTTGAACGATATTTTTGTTCGTAAGCTTCAAGCATCTCAGAAAGGCTTAGGTTGGAGGATAAAAATGCGATATAGATATAATCTTTTATCCGTGTTCCATTTCCGGAAATGGCATTTAACTTCATAGCAGCAATATCGTACAAACTCGCCAAGCGAATTCTTTCTTCAGTTATAAAATCATTCACCCATGGATATTCGTGAGCAATACAATCTATTTGCACACCGTTTATTTCTCCTTTAATCGTGTTTTTAGACAAAGAATCTAATTCCAAATTATAGGCAGACACCAAATAAGCAGATAATTCGGCTGCATCAAATGGCTTGTTGGAGAACAAATCTAAGTCAACACTAATCCTGTGCCCTATTTGCAAAGAAAGAGAAGTGCCCCCAACCAGTATAAATTCATTTACATTCTCGTCGCACATTAATTGGGTTAAGAGTTCCAAAGTGGCGAGGTGGACTGTTTCTTTGTGTAACATAGTAAATCTTTTCTAGATATTCTAAATACATTACATACAAACGATATGTCTTTGGCGCTCATCGTCGGTATTTTCTTAATGCTTTCTTTTACTTCATGCAACCCATACATATTTAATATGGCGTAAAAGTCGTCCATCCGACCGCGCTCAATAACTCGTTGTACAACTACCGTTTTCATCAATTGCCAGTCGAAATGCTCCATGTCGTATTCCCAAAAAAGAGAGTGACGAATATGTGCGTTTTTGTGTTGACGATAGTCTTTGAAGAACATGTGTGTATATAGGATTTAGAATAGTTTCAGCTCATTTTTCAAGTCAAATACAAATGTAAACCGTTTTTTTCAAAATGTCAAATATAATCCATAGATTACGCGGATTGCACAGATTTTTTCGTGGCGTAAAAAAATGTACCATTCGTGCAATTTGTGAACGATGTATTTGGGCAGATGTGGCACGCCGCATCTACAACTAAAAGGGGCACGCGGCGGGGACGCGCTTCGACAGGCTCAGCGACCACGCCCTGATGATTTTTATCTTTACCGGCTAATTTCTTTGAAGTAATCTTTCAGAACTTCGGCATTCTCCACCCCGATTGTGCGGATTTCGAGCAGTTGGGGTTTGGTGTTTTGGGTGAGGAACAGGGGTAATTTTTCGTTTAATTCTGTTTCATTTCCGGCACAATGATAATCCAACCCGAAACAGGCTGCCAGATGTGAACAGGAAAAATCGTGCGAAGCCTCAAAATACTGTTGCATTTCGTCTTCTTCCATCTTGCCGGATACATAGCGGAAAATGCCGCCTCCGCCATTGTTTATTACAATGATTTTAAAGTTTGGTTTGAGGTGTTTGTTCCACAATGCGTTGGAGTCGTAGAGGAAACTCAAATCGCCGGTGATGAGCAAAGTTGGTTTGTCGGCAGCAAAAGCGGCTCCGGCGGCGGTGCTGGTGCAGCCGTCTATTCCGCTTGTTCCCCTGTTGGCGAAGAATGATAGTCCGGAATTATAACTGTCAAATAATTGTGCGTAGCGAATGGGTGTGCTGTTGGCTAATTGCACCAGCGAGCCGGCTGGAATGTTTTTTGTCAGGATGGAAAAGACACGCCAGTCCGACCAAACCGATTTTTGCAGAAAAGCATTGTGCCGGCTCCGGGCAATTTCTTTTTTTTGCAACCATCGTTGTTGATAATCAGAATGGTGTCGGGGCAAATGGTCATTGAGCGGAGTCGAATGGTCATTGAGCGGAGTCGAAATGCTCGCCCACGCGGCAAAAAGGTCATTCGGATTGCAATGTAAAGCCTGCGTCAAACATTGGTAAGTGTCCGGTGCATCGCCTTGCGGGGAAATGTGCCAATGTTCTTTGGGCGGGTTGTTTCGCAACATGGTTTTAATGTTTTTCGAAACCACTTGTCCGCCAAAAGTGATGAGCAGGTCGGGGGCAAAGGCAGCTTTTTCGCCGTCCGGGATGGTTGCCAGGGTGCGGTCTATGCAGTTGATGAATGTGTCGTTGGTTAGGTTGGAGGTTGTTTCGGTTAGGAGGATTGTGTTCGATGACTGTAGAGACGCGATTAATCGCGTCTCTACAAAACAATCATAATTCGGATTTTGTGTACCCACCAAAATCATGATTCGTTCGGCGGCGTTCCATTTTTCGGACAGGTATTGGATATGGTTTTCGGATAATGTGGGTTGCGTGTGTAGAGACGCGATTAATCGCGTCTCTACAGAATTTGATTGTCGTCCATACAATGGTTCGTTCAGCGGCACATTGATATGCACCGGCAACAAATTGTTTGTACAAATATCAAATGCCTGGCTCAGATTGCGTACAATCATCCGTTCGTCGCTCAAATGGTCGATTTCGGCAGGTAATGTGCAGGAGTATCCGATGTAATTATGGTAAATGTCGTGTTGGCGAATGGTTTGCCCGTCGGCCTGGTCGATCCATTCGGCAGGGCGGTCGGCAGTGATTACCACCAGCGGAATGTGCTGATAATAAGCTTCGGAAATGGCGGGCGCGTAATTCAACGCTGCTGTTCCGCTGGTGCACACCAACGCGACAGGTCGCCCCAATTGTTGCGCCATGCCGAGCGCGAAGAAGGCGGCGCTTCGCTCGTCCACAACGGTGGTGGTTTGTATCTTCCGGCTTGCTCCGAACGAAAACATGAGCGGCGCATTGCGCGAACCTGGCGACACGACTACCTCCCGCAAACCTGCCTGCTCGCAAAGGGCAACGAGGGTATTTACTGTTTTTTTATCTGAGAATAACATTATCTTTTTTCAACTTCTAATTGTATGAATTTCGCATTTTTAGCCATATACACGGTATTAAATAGCGTCAAAGTAAAATGATTTCCGGATTCAGGCACATCGGGCACTACGGTTTTCAAACTTCCTTTTACAGCACTTTTTGCACGAAGCCAATTGATGGGTTGCACTAAATTGCATGGACAAAATATGCGGTCGGCAACGCGGTCGCTCCACATATACACTGCATTCCAACTAACCGGAAATTCTTCGTGTTTGAAATTAATATCTATATTGGTTGGATTTGAAATGATAAAATCAATGGTTAGTGTATCGCCTGCATGTATTGATTTTTGTTCTATTTCATAATCAATTTTCACACGGCTTACCGTTTGGAAATTTTTAGCAAAAAAACCATAGAATGTTTTTCCATTTACAGTGTATTCTTTCGCTTTATCCGTCCATTGATAGCACATAAAGACCGATTTTCCCTGCCATTTGAGTTCATCTTGCCAGATATCGAATTGTGTAGAGCGCTGATCCATATAACTGAGTGTAGACGATTGCTTTCCGGTAAAAAAACGATAGTTTGACGGGCTTTGATATGACCCGACAAATACCACAGGTAAATCGCCTGCAATCGTTTCTATATCCTTGCTTTCAGTTGCTTTGCCGTGAAAGTGCATATAGTTAGGCAGCCAATCTGTTACAAAAACAATGCGGATAACAAAAATCAAAATGATGGACGGAACAACCCAACGCTTCACAAACCGCAACAGTTTAGCATCCTGCAAACTCCGGTTGTACATAAGAACAATCATCGGAACTGTGCAAATGACTGTCCAATGAGGTTCCACATGCCCGCGAAGAGACATGATCCAGAAAAAAGCCACAAAGCCAATCGTAATAAAATACAACGCTTTCTCAAACAAATCTTTAGCCCTATATTTTATAAAAATATATACCATAGCACCAAACACAAACGGATTGAATACAACCAACTGATTGGGGATATATTCCAACCAATATTTCCATTCGAACGGATTGCTGCGGTCGTTCAAATGGTATTGGAGGCTTGGAAAATCCATCGAAATCTGCCAGCAAACATGAGGCATAAAAGAAATAAGAGCCAATGCGCCGGCAATCCAGAATTTGTATCGTGTTAGCAACTTAAGGTTTGACAATATCACCAATCCGATAATCAATCCCGCATGGTATTTACTGTATATCATACCGCTCATCGAAACAGCGAGCATCAGCGTGTTAATCCATGATTCATTTTGCAGAAATTTCTTGTAAAAAAGCAAAAACAACACACTGAAAAACAAAAGCGGAACATCTGGTGTAGTAACAAATCCGTATGCCTGAAACATCACCATTGAAAATGCCAAACTGAAAAACAAGGCTATTTTCCGTGTTGTAATTTCCTTTTCGTCAATCAGTTTCCAAACAAGCAACAGTGTGAAAAATTGCATCAAAACAGTAACAAGCCGCACTGATAAATTGCCCCCGAAAAACATTGCCGACACATGCGTCATCAACGCAACCATTGGCGGATGATCGAAATATCCCCATGCCAGGCGTTGTCCATAAAGCGAATAATAGGCTTCGTCGCTCAACATCTCGGTAAAAAGAGCTTGAAAGAAATTTAAACCTAACCACAATATTGCACAAAAAGCGAATAATTGTTTCCAATCTCGCTTTAAAATAAATTGTCTTAATTTCTCCATAAAAATGTTTTTACAGCATTAAACTGCCAAAGGTAGAAAATTAAAAAATGCCAAACTAAATTAGTTTGGCATTTTTTATTATCCATTATATTTCTTCTCGCGGAGTTCTTTAATGTCCTCGCGGGTAATGTATTCGTCGTATTCCATTTGCTTGTCGATAGCGCCGTTTGGCGTAAGTTCGATAATGCGGTTACAAACGGTTTGTACAAACTCGTGGTCATGCGAGGAAAACAACACATTGCCTCTAAAATTCTTCAAAGTATTGTTAAATGCCTGTATCGACTCCATATCCAAGTGGTTGGTTGGCGAATCGAGTACCAAACAATTGGCATTTTTCAACATCATCTTGGCAATCATACAACGCATTTTTTCTCCCCCCGAAAGCACGGTTGCTTTCTTTTGTGTGTCTTCGCCCGAGAAAAGCATTTTGCCTAAATAACCTTTCAGGTAAACTTCGTTTGTATCCGAAGAAAACTGCGACAACCAATCCACCAGATTATAATCGGTATTGAAAAATTCGGAATTGTCGAGCGGCAAATAAGCCGGCGTAATGGTGGTTCCCCATGAGAATTTTCCGGCGTCGGCTTTTAGTTTTCCGTCCAAAATCTCGAACAAAGCCGTCATAGCACGAGGATCTTTGGATAAGAATGCTACTTTATCGTCTTTTTCTACGGTAAATGTTACATTTTTAAATAACACATCTCCTTCCATCGAAGCTGCCAAATCGTTTACTTCGAGAATAATATTGCCCGGATCGCGCTCCATCGTGAATATAATGCCCGGATAGCGACGCGATGACGGCTTTATTTCCTCAATATTAATCTTTTCGAGCATCTTCTTACGGCTCGTTGCTTGTTTGGATTTAGAAGCATTAGCAGAGAATCGGGCGATGAACTCCATTAATTCGGCGCGTTTTTCTTCCGCTTTCTTGTTTTGTTGCGATTGTTGGCGAAGGGCTAACTGGCTTGACTCATACCAGAAGGTATAGTTACCTGAGTATATTTCGGCTTTGTTGTAGTCGATGTCCACCATGTGCGTACAAACGCTATCAAGGAAGTGACGGTCGTGCGAAACAACCAACACCGTATTTTCATAAGTTGACAAGTAATCTTCGAGCCAAGTGATGGTTTCGAGGTCGAGGTCGTTGGTAGGCTCATCGAGCAACAGGTTATCGGGATTGCCAAACAGCGCACGCGCCAACAACACACGCACTTTTTGATTTCCGCTTAACTCTTTCATCAATACTTGGTGAAATTCTTCTTTAATACCCAAACCGCTCAACAACGAAGCAGCATCGCTTTCGGCATTCCAACCTTCCATTTCGGCAAATTTCTCTTCCAACTCGGAGGCGCGGATACCGTCTTCGTCCGAAAAATCGGGTTTAGCGTACAACGCGTCTTTTTCTTCCATGATTTTCCAAAGTGTGGTATGCCCCATAATAACGGTTTGCAATACCGGAATTTCGTCGAACTCAAAGTGGTTTTGTTTCAACACCGACAGGCGTTCGCCTTTTTCCATGTGGATATGTCCTTTGGTTGGCTGCACTTCGCCGCTGATGGCACGAAGCAAAGTGGATTTTCCGGCACCGTTGGCACCGATAATTCCGTAACAATTGCCGGAAGTAAACTTCAAATTTACATCTTGAAACAAAATGCGTTTGCCAAACTGAATGGCGAGATTGGATACTGTAATCATCTTTATTATGTATGAACTATGAGGTATGAATGATGGCGGTAAGCAATTCTCACTTACTCGCTTCTCACCATCTCACTTCTAAATTTCGGGCTGCAAAGGTAGGAATTTTTTGTGAGGTAAAAAAGGTGGTTTTGGATTAGGCGTTTTTCCAAGTTATTAAAATGGACAAAATCCATTTTCGTGTTTAATCCAACAGGTGTTATCTTCGACTGTTCCTGTGTAGCCCCAACGAATAGAATCGGTATCAATATTGTAAATTCCTATGGAATTGTCTTTTACAACAAAAAACTCGTTTCTTCCATTTTTATCATTACAAGGAATTATTTTATCCAAAAAAAACATTTTGTCTATTACTGGAGTTATTCCTGTTATTTGACCAACAGATTTCGCACAATACAATGCACAGTGATCATTATCTTCCATCCCTATGTAATAGATATGTTCGTGGCAGTTATATTCGTGGCAGCTATATTCGTAGTATTTTTTCCATTGCCAATTATAATCGTCAATGCTGTCAATAAATTCAGTATTACTAACGCCATATTTTTTCTCGTACAAAAATTCGTGATACAAATAAGGAATTTTTGCCACAAAGTAGTTGAATAGCCCTTGTGTAGGATTTATTTTCCTCAAAACAGATGTTTTACTTGATTCAATATTAATCGGTTCATCATTCTCGTCCATATAACTTTTTGTTTCGGCATGAAACTGATATTTTCGACCATTGTGCTTATTTATAACAATATACAGTTTGCCTTGACTGTAATATTGCCAAAAATCATCACTATATTTTGATGCTGTACACCATTGAGTGCCTTTCCCGTACAACGCACTTGCGGCTTCTGTTCTTGGGCAAATGACAACAAAAGCCTCATCTTCGTAAACTCTCTCGGCTTCGTTTTCCTTTATTTCTGGTATTCTTTCTGCCTTGCTCTTTGACTTAACGAATGGCTTGATAGTTCGATACATCGCCGATAACGACTTGTAATGATTCAAATCATTGTCAGCCAACTTATTCATTTTGGCAGTTTTGTCAAAAACAGTGATGTATTCGGTCGCTTTGCACAAATCTTCTATTTTCAAGCAATTATGCTTGTGAAGATTGAGCAACCATTTGGCATATTTACCGAGTTTATCTCGCTTCAAATTGCTTGAAACAGTATCGGCAGAAACAATTTTCGTGAAATTTTCTTCGGAAACATGGCTGTAGTATTTTTGATAAATTTCGGATGCAGATAAATTTTTTGACATATCAGGTTCTTTTTCCCTGCAAAGAAAAAAGAACCCTGTGCCAAAATATGGCGCAGGGTTGAAAAAATTTAGTAGTCCTGATGATCAACAGCCTATTTCTTTTTTGCTGCCGCTTGGCATCTTGCGCTACAATAGGGATTTCTTGAAGCCGGACTGTTACCGTCAAACTTTTTTCCACACCATTTACAGGTTCTTATTACTGCCATAGTCTTTATTTTTTTAAAATTCTTGCCTACTCTATCAAGTTTTCGGCTTCCCTTTTTATAATTACTCGGCAAAGGAAAAGACTAACTGTGCCAAACGGCGGCAGATGGTGGTGGAATTATTCGATTTAAAAAACTTTTAGTGTTTTGTCTGATCAAAAAATAATTTCAAAAAATCTTGAAGTTTTGCATTTCTACCATAACCTCTGTTTACATAGCCCGGATGATAAAATAAATTACTTCCAAATGCTGATTTATAGATGTCTTTATATATTGAATTTTTTTCCATATATACATCAAAAACATTAACCGCTATTTTATACAATGAACCATAAGGCATTTTCCCCTCATTGCCCCAACCAAAATATACAGGTTTGCCGATTATCAAATCATGTTCTTCAAAATTAACATTTTCATCTTTAGAAAAATGATGTTTGGCTTCGTTCAAATTTTGATTTTTGTAATAGGAACAATTAAATAGTTGGATAATACCATTCAATTCTCTTGTTTCTTCTATAATTTCTTTTTTCTTTAAGTACCTACCATTAAATATATTACCTAACTGTTGCATTGTTGAATCTGCAGTATAATCATACCATTCTGCAATTTCTTTATCCAAAAGTTCTTTGTTATGATTTTCTTTAAAAAAAGACTTAATTAATTTGGCATCTGCGTTTTTACCCGTGTTTTTAGAACTACCAGGGTTCATTAAAACAGCACTTCCAATTAAGTTTGTGCTATCGCCAAATTGCAAAAGCGTTTTTTTACGGTATTCTATTCCGTCTTTCAGTAAAAATTCTGCGTAAACTTTCATAGCTAATAATTTTAAAAATTTCCCAACAAAAATACAAAAATAAAGTGCTAATCTATCCTCAATCAGAACCCCACTCTTTTCACTTTTTGCAATTGCTCGCTTTGGCAATGGGTAAGAATACTCTCAAACGAAGGCTCTTCATTATTGATAATGCTTTCTACGGTACGCTTTCGCGAAATATTTTCGATTTGTCCGCCACTGAAATCGTAGGTATTGGCAAGTTGAGCGGCTTCGCTCTCGGACAACATTGGCATCATCGATCGCCAAATCATCTTTTTGGCTTCAGCGCATGGTTTGTCAAACTCTATTTTGTATAAGAAGCGTCGCTCGAAAGCTTTGTCTAAATTTTGGGTCAGGTTGGTAGTCGCAATCATGATTCCGTCCAAATTTTCCATTTCCTGCAAAATAATGTTTTGGATAGCATTTTCGGTTTGCGCCACACTGCCGCTTGCTACATCTTTTCGTTTACCGATAACGGCGTCTGCCTCGTTGAAAAGCAGTATCGGAGCTACGCTATGGGCTTTTACCAGTGCGCGATAACGGTCAAAAACTTCTTTTATCTTCTTCTCGCTTTCGCCAAACCAACAGCTTTTGGTTTCCGAAATATCGACCACCATAATATCGCGCCCCGTAGCACGGGCAACTTGATAAACGGTTTCGGTTTTTCCTGTTCCGGGTGCACCATAAAACAGGCAAGCAAAACCTTTGCGCATACCGTTCTTCTCTAATTTTTCTTGCACCGAAGCAAAATTTTCGGAATTCAAAAGCGACGAAAGTTGGGCTATTTGCGCCCGTTCTCGCTCGTTGTAAAACAACTCTTTACCGGCAATTTTGTCATGCAGCAATAGATCTTTTTTATATTCTGCTTGTTTGATTTTCACATCCAATTCAGAAAACAATTTTTCTTTTGCATGTGTAGAAATTCGGAAACAATCGCGATCGCTAAAACCGTTGTCGTTATTGTATTCGAGTATATTATTTTCGATCAAATCGGCATGTCCATGTTGCAAACTCGATTTAATGCGTTTAAAACTTGATTTTCCATCATATAAATAGTCAAAATCGTGAAAACCAACGCGATCGTCGTCATTATTTACAAAAAGATGGCAAAATAACAACAAAAGCAACTGTTCATCCTCATTATAAATCATTTCTTTGTACTCTTTTAGTTGCCTGCAAAAAGCTAATTGCTGGTTATCGTCTATCATTGCATTCAACTCGACATGCAATAACTCGGTAGAAATTTCCCTTTCTGCCCTTTCCTCAAAAAGATTCTCCATTCGGTCGAATAGTGTTTCGGTTGTCAAGTTTTTCGTGTCTTTCAGATTGAAATTTCCACCTTGTTTTATAGCATTGATAACTTCGAGCGGAATGCGGTAGCTCATTCGCTTATCGCCTCGGCTACAACGCAACAGTCGGCGCTTTTCCAATTCGTCGGCTTCGTTCATCAGACAAATGGTTTTAATATTCCGACAAGCTAAAAATTTGGATATATCACTAATGCTGATGCTATTATCATCACTCCTTTCAATAAAAAGCGAAAAGAGAACGGCTTGTTTTTCGGTAAGGCACATCGTTTTTGCCACAAAATGGATGTTTGGCTTTGCATTTTGGTAAAACTCATTGCTTAATTTCGAATTTTCGGCAAGCTCGATAATGCACTCGATGTGTTGCAAAAGGGTTTGGGCTTTGCTGTTTTTAGCTTGTTGTTTAGGCGTTTCTTTGTCTGGGGTGATTTTTAACTTTCTCATATCTTTTGGTTTTTTGTACAAAGATAGAGGGCAGCTACGCCAAAGTGTGGCGTAGTGTAAAAGAAAATAAAAAAAACTACTCGGTGGGAGTAGTTTTTTAAGGAAAGATGAATTTATTTATTTTCTTCTAATAATAAAATCACATCATCAATTAATTTTTTCAATCGACTGTATCCATTTTCAAAAGAAGTATATTTCCAACCATACCACCACTCTGTTTCTTTAAACTCTTCTAATATAGGCTTAAGAAGTGTTTTTATTTCAGATTCTAGCTTTTGACTTGCATCGTGTCTTCCTAATCCATAATATATATTTGTTTCTTTTTCTATTAAAGCCGTAAATTTTATTCCTTTGTATTCTAATATGATACCGACTTTAGGATATTTTTGATCGTAAGGATAAGATATTGGTTCATAATTTGGATAATCTTCTTTTAATTGATTAAGCCATCTCTGCCAACATTCTTTTTCTGCAGATTGTAACATATCGTTAATATAACCTTCGACTTTTTGTAAATCTTTGAGTTTGGCTAATAATCTTTTGTGGTCGTTTTCGGGATTTGATGTTAATTCTAATGCCTGTTTAATGTGATTTTGTAATTCGTTATTCATTTTATTTTGATTTTTTCGTAAATTAAAAATTCCTTCTAAATGATCTATATATTGTTCAATTGTTGATTTCAAATAAATATCTTTTATTTTACAGTTAGGCAAAACAGATTCTTCGAGCCACTGTAAAATATGCTCTCTAAAAGATATTTTAAAGAACCGTTCAGTGAAATCACTTTTATAATTTCTCCAGCTTTGTTCTTCAGGATCATACCCATATCGTGTCAAATAAACCACCCATATCTGATTCTCCTTAATACCTTGACTTTTCACTTTATCAATATATCGGGCAAGTTGTTCCGGTTGGTCAGTTGCTCCATGTATTTTATTTTCAAAAATTATCGCAAAGTCTGTATCTAAAATTAACAAATCTATTCTTTCTTTTTCAGAAGTAATTCTTGGGTTAATTGGTTTTTTATCAAAATTAGGGTTAATTGTGTGCAAAAAATTACAGAAACTTTCTAATATCTCATATTTATTATAATTATTTTGTTTCAATAATTCGGCTAAAATTCGACTGTGTGCATTTTCATTTGCCCATAACAAATCTACAATATTTATATGATATGGTAATTTACCCTTTTCTTTCTGATATATATCTACAAATGAATTGGATAATTTATTTACGCTATCGAACAGTCTAGTATTAAAAGAGTTATTATTATCATTAATATTATCAACTAATGAAAATATATTATTACAAAGTTGTATTTCGTTGTTCATAGCGTGTTAAATATTTTGCAATTATACTGATTTTTTTAATATTCTAACCCACAAGTCAGAACTTTTCACTTGGAGTGAAGCCCTGACTTCGACTAAAATAATTCACTCCCGCCCTACTGCCATTGCCGATTTAACCTGAAAGGCAATAATACCAATCAATACAATGCAGCCGCCACAAAGGAGAAAGGAATTTTTTAGCCCGAGATTATCGGCAAAAAAGCCGATACCCACCAATCCGATAAGCGACGGCACAAGGCTGAGTGTGTAAAACAGCGAAAACACACGCCCAAGCACCGACGGATCTATCTTTGTTTGTACAAGGGCTGTGAAGGCAGAGTTGTAAACTGCGCCCGAAATGCCTCCAATGGTGGTGAGTATGGCAAAAACGACAAATCCGCTCGGGGGCAACACCCCCGAAAAGAAGAAAGACAAGCCCAGCAAGATATACATGCCGTTTACCAAAGTTACTTTATTGATTTTATACACCTTAGCTCCCATAATAGCGCCACCCAACAACATACCTACTCCCCATACTATCTCTATCAAGCTCACCTGGAAAGCATTTCCATCAAAAATCTGTAGAGTTACCAGCGGGAAAAGCACGCTTACCGGCATGATAAAGAAAAGTACAATAATAGAGAAGAAGAAAATCCACTTCAATCCCCGTTGTTCGGTTATTGCCACAAAGCCTTCTTTCATTTCGCGAAGGATATTGTTTACTTTTTTCACATCTTTCTGTGGATTAGGTATGTGTACAAACAGCAACGACACACAAGCCAACAAAGCTCCAACTACATCGAGCAAAAGCACATATTCCATTTCCCAGATAGTGATAAACAACGCTCCCAAAGCCGGTCCTGCAATATTCCCTATCGAAAAAATCATTTGGTCGATACCTGCAATGCGTGCCAGTTGCGACTCGGGAGCAAGCAAAGGAACAGATGCCTGCATAGCCGGCATGTGGAACGCCGATCCTACAGAACGAAGCCCCAATAAAACGAAAATATGCCACAGATCGGCAATATCCAGCCAAAACAAAATAGCCAACAACAGCGTGCACAACGCTATAAAACCGTCGGCAGCAATCATGACGGCTTTGCGGTTCCATCTATCTACAAAAATACCGCTCAACGGTCCTACCACAGCTTGCGGCAACATACCTGCAATAGCTGCATAAGCCAACATTTCGGCTGAGCCTGTTTCGATGCTCAACCATAATATAATAGCAAAATTGACAATGGTACTACTGAGGATAGATACAAATTGTCCGCTCCAAATAATGGCAAATATTTTTTTCCAGTTTTCCATAAAGAATTGCAAATATATGGTTTTACTTATTGATTATCTACAAAAAATAATTGAATGTGTTAATTATGTTTTTGAATTTTTATTTTAACTTTGAATTTCTATTCTTTACAAGAAACGAATGAACCATTTACCTACCCTTATATCCGACCTTGCTGTGATATTGCTTGCGGCAGGGATTATCACCATCCTGTTTAAGGCAATTAAGCAACCGGTGGTGTTGGGTTATATTTTGGCGGGACTTATTGCGGGTCCGCACCTTAATTTATTTCATGTTACGGATATTGAGAATATCCGCATTTGGGCTGAAATTGGCGTGGTGTTCCTGTTATTTTCGCTGGGTTTGGATTTCAGTTTCAAGAAACTTATCCATGTGGGCGGCACAGCGTTTATTACAGCTATCACAGTGGTTGTGGGCATGATGACGCTTGGCTACCTGACAGGGAAGTTGCTTGGGTGGTCGCACCTGAATTGTTTGTTTCTGGGCGGGATGATTGCCATGTCGTCCACTACAATTATTGCCAAATCGTTTGACGACATGGGCTTGCGCAACCAGTTATTTGCGGGCTTGGTTATCGGGGTACTGGTGGTTGAGGATATTGTTGCAGTAATATTAATGGTGTTGTTGCCTACGATTTCGCTGGGCAAGGATGTACCTGCTGTGGATATGATTTTCAGCGTATTGCGTTTGGTTGCTTTTGTAGCAATTTGGTTTCTAAGCGGCATTTTCATCATTCCTACCTTATTAAAGAAAACAAAACGATGGCTGAACGACGAAACTATGTTGGTGGTGTCGTTGGCGTTGTGTTTGGGAATGGTGTTGTTTGCCACCAAAATCGGATTATCGGCTGCGTTGGGCGCTTTTGTAATGGGTTCGCTGCTTGCCGAAACGCTCGAAGCTGAACGCATTGAACATTTGGTGCGTCCGGTCAAAAACTTTTTCGGCGCTATCTTTTTCGTATCTGTCGGGATGATGATCAGTCCGATAGAATTAATTCACTACTGGCTGCCTATTTTACTTATCAGTGTGGTGGTTATTGTGGGGCAAATATCATTTGGCACGCTGGGCATGATACTTTCGGGGCAACCGCTCAAAGTGGCGATACAATCGGGCTTTAGCCTTCCGCAAGTGGGTGAGTTTGCGTTTATCATTGCTTCGTTGGGGCTTTCGCTTGGCGTTACGCGCCCCGACCTCTACCCTATTATTGTGGCGGTGTCGGTAATCACTATCTTTTTCACGCCGTTTTTTATCCGTGCTGCCGAGCCTGTCAGTAAAAAACTCAACCGTATTTTGCCTGCCAAATGGTTGAAAGCGATCAACCGCCTATCATCTTCGCCTCAACTGGTGAATAGCGAGAATAAATTCCAGCATTTGTTTAAAGACCTAATGCGTATTGTGGGGATTTATACTTTTATTTGTGTAGTGATTATTTTTGTAGGAATGCGTTATTTGAACCCGTTGTTGCACCATATTATCGGGCAAAAGCTGCTTGCCGATATTGTAATGGCATTTGTGGTTATCTTGTTGATGACACCGTTCTTGCGTTCTATCCTTGTCCGCAAAAACCGCAGTATCCGGCAAATGATTGACGACGGATATATAAACCGGGGACCGCTTATTGCTATTATGATTGCCCGCATTGTTATCTGTATGGCACTTACGATGTATGTTATCGGTACGCTTTTTAACCTGAGCTATATGCTTATTTTTACAATTGCGGCTATGGTGATTGCTATTACTTTCTTGTCAAAATGGCTTAAGAAAAGTTCTATCAGCATTGAAAACCGCTTTTTGAACAATCTTTCGGCTCGCCAGCAATATACCGAAAGTAAGAAACCATTGCGCAAAGAGTTTGTACATAACCTGCTGGCGCGCGATATTCACTTAGCCGATTTTGAAGTTACGGTCAATTATCCTTATGCCGGGCAAACTCTACGCGAAATGCACATCCGCCAGCGGTTTGGCGTAAATATTGTGTCTATCCTGCGGGGCGATCACCGCATTAATATCCCTGATGGCAATGAGCGCATTTTCCCCGGCGACCGGATTGTGGTTGTAGGTACCGACCGTCAATTAATGCGCCTGTCTTATGCCATTGAAGAGGTAAACAGCCAGGAAAATAATCTTGAAGCGAAAGATGTGGTATTAGAACATTTATTGCTCGACGAAAATTCAAAATTAATCGGCAAAACGATTGCTACAGCTGCCCTTCGCGAGAAATACCGTTGTTTGGTTATTGGTATCGAACATCAACATTCGTCCAAAATGAACCCCGATATTACCGAAGAATTCCGCGTAAATGATGTTATATGGATTGTGGGGGAAAAACAAAAGATTATGCAATTGGTGAATGATCACGCATAGCTTTCCACCCACCATGCCGGACTATGCTTCATTATCTCTGCATGGATTGGGCAAGTTTCATCATGTGCCCCTTTCAGGTAACCGGTACTCATCAGGAATTCGTTTACAATTTCGCCTCCTACAAACTTGAAGTTCTTTTTAAACAGTTTTGTCCATTCCTCTTTTGTTTTGGGGTGATTGCTATCCAACCATAACTTGAATGAGCCAAACTCATTCTGTAATTTCAAGATTACATTCGCATTGTGGATAGCTGCGTTTACTTTCAATCTGTTCCGGATAATACCTGCGTCCGACAGTAGCCGCTCCCTGTCTCTCTCTTCGTATGCAGCAATTATCTTTATATCAAAATTATTATACGCCTTTCTGAAAGCAGGCTCTTTCTTCAAAATGGTTTCCCAACTCAATCCTGCCTGATTTATTTCGAGCAGAAGCCTTCCAAATAGTTCGTTGTCATCTTCTATCGGAAATCCGTATAGTTTGTCGTGATAGTGTTTGTGCACATTATCCTGACCTTTTATTTTAGCTACAAAATCGCAATAACTCATAATTTGATTTTTTCTTCAAAAATAATCTTTTAGCACAAAGGAAGCAAAGAAAATTCACAAAGCACACAAAGCTTTGATACAATTGTATTTATTCTTTAGTTTTATAATTGATATTATTTTTAATTGTAAATAAATATTGTTGTTTATCCGCGTCATTCGCGTTCTATGTATTTGGGCAGACACGCAGGTCGTCCTGTTACGCTCGTGTTGGTCATCCCAATACGGGCGTATTGGACTGTCTGATACGGGTATGTTGGACAGTCCGATACGAGCATGTTCTTTTACAGAATGCTTACCGGCAGATATAGTCCTTCGTCTGTCTCCGCAAGCTGCGCTTCGCTTGCATGCGGTTATGAAGATATGGTTTCTTCGAGACCACAAACAAAGTCAGGGCTTCACTTAGAGTGAAAGCCTGACAGAATATACGACTTCATCGAAAACACTATGGGCTAAATAATATTTCTTGGTATATTTGTAAATAAAAATATAAAGCAATGAAACCACAAACCGTAAAAGCCAGTTTTCCTGTAACGGGAATGCATTGTGCAGGCTGTGCCGCCAATGTCGAACGGGCATTAAGCCACACTCGCGGAGTAGTGCATGCCTCTGTAAACCTTGCCAATGCCATGGCAAGTATCGAATACAATCCTGCCGAAACAAGCCCGCAGCAAATGAAAGAAGCAGTGCAGGCTGCCGGTTACGACATATTGATTGAAGACGCCGAAGAGGCTGAACAGAAATTCGAAGATATTCATCAAAAAGAACTTAAGGCATTGAGGCAAAAAACGATAGCCTCTGTCATCTTATCTGTACCGATCGTACTTATCGGCATGGTGTTTATGCACATTCCGTATGCCAATTACATTATGTGGGCATTGGCTACGCCGGTCGTTTTCGTTTTTGGCAGGCAGTTCTTTACCGGTGCGTGGAAGCAAGCCCGCAACAAAAGTTTCAATATGGATACTTTGGTGGCGCTCAGCACCGGAGTAGCCTATCTGTTTAGTGTTTTCAACACGCTGTTTCCCGAATACTGGGAATCCAAAGGCTTGGAATCACATGTATATTTCGAGGCTGCAGCAGTTGTTATCTCCTTTATCCTTTTAGGACGATTGCTCGAAGAGAGGGCAAAAGCCAATGTGTCGTCTTCGGTAAAAAAGCTGATGGGATTGCAACCGCAAACCGTCATCCGAATAAACGACGCCGGCGCGCATGAAGAAATCAACATTAAACAAGTCGTTATCGGAGACAATATTTTGGTAAAATCGGGCGAGCGCATTGCCGTTGATGGCAGCTTGGTTTCCGGTCATTCGTTTGTGGACGAAAGCATGATTAGCGGCGAACCTATTGCTGTGGAAAAAAGCACGGGCGACAAAGTATTTGCCGGAACGATCAACCAAAAAGGAAGTTTCGTTATTCGTGCCGAAAAAGTGGGCAATGATACCTTGTTGGCGCAGATAATCCGCAAAGTGCAGGAAGCCCAAGCAAGCAAAGTGCCCATTCAGCGCTTGGCTGATAAAATAATCCGCATTTTTGTGCCGGTGGTGATACTGATTGCTGTTATTGCTTTCGTTTGCTGGTTAATTTTAAGTGGTGAAAACGGTTTCACACAAGGACTCTTAGCATTAGTCACCGTATTGGTTATTGCCTGTCCGTGTGCTTTGGGATTGGCTACACCTACCGCTATTATGGTGGGGATAAGCAAAGGCGCCGAACATGGTGTTTTGATTAAAGACGCCGAAAGCCTTGAGTTGGCAAAGAATATGAACGCTATTGTGCTCGACAAAACAGGCACCATTACCGAAGGCAAACCCGAAGTAACCGACAGTGTATGGTTCGACGAAAATCCCGAACTAAAGACTGTTTTAGCAAGCCTCGAACGGCAATCGGAACATCCTTTGGCAGAAGCTATATCGAATTTTTTAAATATTCAAACCTTTTTACAGGCAGAACATTTCGAAAGCCTTACCGGATTGGGAGCCAAAGCGATAATCAACGGGGAAATCTATTTGGCAGGCAATTTAGCTTTACTACAAAATAATCATATTCAAGTAGAAAATAAAATCGCAGAAACAGCAAACCAATGGGCAGCACAAGCCAAAACAGTAACCTTCTTTGCCAATACTAAAAAAGTATTAGCCATTATTGCTATTGCAGATAAAATCAAACAATCGTCTGTCGAGGCTATTCAGAAATTACAATTGCAAGGCATTGAAGTGTATATGCTCACAGGCGATAACGCTTTCGCAGCCGAAGCCATTGCCCGGCAAGCCGGAATAACTCATTACAAAGCCGGATTTTTGCCACAAGATAAAGCTGAATTTGTAAAAGAACTTCAAGCCGAAGGAAAAACAGTAGGCATGGTAGGCGACGGTATCAATGACAGCAGCGCATTAGCCCAAGCCGACATCAGCATTGCCATGGGTAAAGGCAGTGACATCACTATGGATGTTGCCAAAATGACAATCATTTCAAATGATTTACGAAAAATACCACAAGCCATTCAGATATCTGCACAAACCATAAAAGCTATACGGCAAAACCTCTTTTGGGCATTTATATACAACTTAATAGGCATTCCAATAGCTGCGGGTATCCTCTATCCTATTAATGGATTCTTGCTCAATCCTATGATTGCGGGCTTAGCCATGGCGCTTAGTAGCGTAAGTGTGGTTACAAACAGTTTGCGTGTGCGAATGAAAAGGGTAAAAATGTAGGCATTTTGTATTAAAGCCACTCCAAACGATCTAAAAAAATTTCAACTCTCGATATTTTTTCTATCTTTGCCTTGTTTGGTATTTTTTAGAAAACAACGCTCTATAAATTAAAATATATGAAATCCCTGCCCCTTATCCAACAAGACCCATGGCTAAAGCCATTTGAAAAAGCAATCACAGCCCGTTACGAATACGCCATGCGCCGCGAACAGGAACTGACCGGCACAAACAAGAACCTGGCAGAATTTGCTTCGGGGCACTTGTATTTCGGACTTCACCGGACTAAAGACGGCTGGGTTTTCCGCGAATATGCGCCCAATGCCACCGAAATCTACCTCATTGGCGATTTCAACAACTGGCAACAAGGTCCCGAATATCAACTCCAAAACATAGGCGATGGTAACTGGGAAATAAAACTTCCGGTACACGCCATGCGTCACGGTGATCTTTACAAACTGATGATGCACTGGCACGGCGATTTTGCCGAACGCATTCCGGCGTATGCAACCCGCGTTGTACAGGACGATTTTACCAAAATATTCAGTGCACAAGTATGGGCGCCCGAAAAACCCTATCTATTTAAAACCAAGAAATTCAAACCCAACTGTTCGCCGCTCCTTATTTACGAAGCGCATGTGGGCATGGCAGGCGAAAAGGATGGTGTTTCTACTTATATCGAATTCAGGCAAAATGTATTGCCCCGCATTGCCAAAGCCGGCTATAACTGCATTCAGTTAATGGCAATACAGGAACATCCGTATTACGGTTCGTTTGGTTATCATGTGTCCAATTTTTTTGCCGCTTCTTCCCGTTTCGGCACACCCGAAGAATTGAAAGAGCTTATCGATGAAGCCCACAATATGGGAATTGCCGTAATAATGGACATTGTTCATTCTCATTCGGTTAAAAACACCAAAGAAGGCTTGGGATTATTTGACGGCACCCCTTATTTATACTTCCATAATGGCGCGCGCCGCGAACATCCCGCTTGGGATTCGCTTTGCTTCGATTATGGTAAAGACAGTGTTGTTCACTTCCTTCTTTCTAATTGTAAATTCTGGTTGGAAGAATACAAATTTGACGGCTTCCGTTTCGATGGTGTAACATCCATGTTATATAATAGTCATGGTTTGAACGAATCATTCAGCGGTTATGCCGATTACTACAACGGAAATCAGGATGGCGACGCTATTTGTTATCTTACTTTGGCAAACAAGGTGATACATCAGGTAAATCCTCATGCTATCAGTATTGCCGAAGAAATGAGCGGAATGCCCGGCATGGCTATGCCGATTGACGATGGTGGTATTGGTTTCGATTACCGGTTGGCAATGGGAATTCCCGATTTCTGGATAAAAACAATCAAAGAAACACCCGACCATTATTGGCAAGTTGGACACCTCCTATGGGAAATGACCAACCGGCGAAAGGAAGAAAAAATGATTAGCTATGCCGAAAGCCACGACCAGGCATTGGTAGGCGATAAAACCATTATTTTCCGATTGATAGATGCCGATATGTATCATTTTATGTCCAAGCTGCAAGGCGGCACCACTTTGATGGTAGATCGAGGACTGGCTCTGCATAAAATAATACGGCTGATTACCGCTTCGACTATCAATGGCGGTTACCTCAACTTTATGGGCAACGAATTCGGGCACCCCGAATGGATTGACTTTCCGCGCGAAGGCAACGGTTGGAGTTATCACCACGCGCGTCGTCAATGGCATTTAGTCGATGACCAGAATTTGAAGTATCATTGGTTGGGCGATTTCGACCGCGAAATGATCGAACTTATCAAAGATGAAAAGAATTTTCAAGACTCTGACATTATCCATGTTTGGGACAATCAAGGAGATCAAGTGCTTGCTTATCAGCGCAACGATTTGCTGTTTGTATTCAATTTTAACCCGATGCAATCGTTTACCGATTATGGTATGCTGGTAAAAAAAGGCAAGTATGAAACGGTACTCAACACAGATTCCATTGCTTTTGGTGGCTACGGTCTGACTGACGACAGCATTATACATACAACATTCAAAAGCGAAGAAAAAGACAAAGAATGGCTGCGGTTGTATCTGCCATCGCGTTCGGCAATGGTGCTGCGGAAAGTGAAATAAATATGATTTAAAACTCAAATTATTTACAATAATAGTTTGAGTTTTTTTTATGGATAATAAAACAATTTGTAAAAGGCGTGTGTTATGATTATGAAGCGATGAAATACAATTTGTATTATTCATGCTCATTTGCATCTGGTTGTTACACTCGTTCGGAAAGCTGTTACATTAGTTTAAGAGGTTGTTACATCGATTCGAGTTTTTTAATCCGAATTATAGTTGAATGAAGCGACGGGTGATCGTTGTACTTTTACTTGCCCAGTAACCAAGCAAAGTAGAAACGGATACTAAAAAATGAAGCGAAGACATGACAAGATTCTTTTGTTTGTGGACAGCAATCTGAATATATACGATAACCCTTATTATTAACGATGAAGTGTGATGAAAATTTGTTTTTATTAGAAAATAAGTATAATTTTGGAAGATTTTTGTATTATGGGTAAATGTTCTTTATATTGAAAAAACCTTAAAATATTTATATCTATGAAAGTTTTAAAACATTTGTTTACAACAAGGCTATGGATAGCTTTGTTTATGTTGTTTTGGATGGGTTCGAGTCCGCTTTTTGCTCAAATAGTAGATGGCGCAAGTGGTTCCTTGGGGAAAGATATTTTGTTGTATTCGACCAATTTTAAAAATTGGGATAATGTTTCTCAAATATCCAATAGTTCTAACTACTATCCAATTGGTGGAACAAGTGCCGGTGCCGGTTTTTGGATTAGCGAAGATGGTACCATCAATAACGGAACTGGAATGTATCGGATAGGAAGTGGTTCGGGAAGACGCTTTGGAATAAAACCCCTTCCTTATGTGTCTGGTGCAGTAGTTGAATTGCTTATTGATTTGGCACCAACAACAAGCAATAGAGCAATAGCTATTTACAATGCTATGGAAAATGGGACTTCGCTTGTTACATTTGGTCAGGTAGAAATGTTTAATCTGACAGCAGGAACTCCCAATTTCACTAACCTGAAAGCAGGTAATACCTCCTTAAACGGTACTCCTAATACAGTTTTAGACAATACAAAACTTGGCAAATGGTACACCGGAGCCAGTGTACAAGTGCCACAAACCGCAACCGGTCAGGCAAGAATATCTTTTTATATTCCTTCGGGTTTAACTGCATCCACTTTATTGTGTCTTGACAATATGCGGAGCGATATCCCTATTCGTGAATTGAAAGTGTATACCAGTGTAGGCACAACTCCTTATGTGGCTTCTACCAATTATAGCAAATATCCTGCTAGTGGACACCAAATGAAGGGAACTGCTGGTGGTGCAGTTAATAGTGGAACTACAATTAATGCAGTTCCAAATGTGAAATTATGGAATAATACTGGCAATGTAAAAATGACAATTGAAGGGACAGATGCTGCCAAATTTTCTATTGTAGGTGCAGATACAGATGGCTCGTTAACTATTACAAACGCTCAAGCAACCTCAGCAACTGGGTATGATGTGCCGATTAATTTTACACCTTCAGTTCGTGATGGTATTTCCGAAGCTAAATTAAAGATAGAAGCTGTAGGTTGTTCTGCTTGCCAACCATATTATGTAAAACTTACAGGAATTACAGGAGGAGCTACTCCTCAAATAGTGGCAGATAATACTCCTATAACTTTTTGGACTTCACCGATTAAGCCTACTGTTTTCAACCTGGATGTCTCAGGATTAAATCTTACAGGTCCAATTACTATAGCTTTTAGTGATAGTGGAGCTAGCTCTTTTGGTGTTCCTGATTTGATTATTTCGAATAATGATGCTTTATCAGGCACAATATTGCCGATCAAATTTACAGGGGATGGAATTGCGAGTACAAAAACCGCCACATTAACATTGACTTCACCTGGAGCTACTCCAGTAACTATTCAGCTTACAGGGATTACACTTGATAAAAAGCCTAATTTATATAACCTTGCTTTTGTAGTTGATCCTGCAGGTACAGCTTATATCAACACAAGCCCTGCCGGTTCTGTATTTCTGGAAGGAACGAAAGTAACTGTAACCATAACTCCCGAAACTGATTGGAAAGTAAAATCATGGAGTGATGTTTCTGCAAATAAGGCAGTTACCCGTGATTTCATTGTTGGAGAAAAGAAAAATACAGACAATGGTCAGCCGATAATTATCTTTATGGAGCCGGGGCAACAAGGTACTGTAATAACACCTACGGGGTCATTAGTCGCTTTTGTGCCAACTACTATATCTAATACAGGTTTTACTTGCTCATGGAGCCAGCCTGCTTTAGCAACCGCAACAACAGTTTACACAATTACAATATATGATTCAACCGGAACAGCAATACAAACACAAACTTCAACACCGGGTGGAAGCAGCTTAGTTATAACAGGTTTAAATCCGGCTTCTTTCTATACATATACTGTTTCTGCCACAACATCTGATGGCGGTAGTGGGACAACAAATCATCTTACAGATAAAATAGGCCCGATAAAAACAACAGGTATTGTACCTTTTACATGTGGAAATTAATTGTGTAATAAAATCTGAAAAATAATCGAATATGAAAAATATTAAAAATATACTTGCTAAATTTTTGTTATTGGCTTCATTTAGTATGATGATGAACTTTAGTTTAGCACAAACATTAAACCCTCAAGCATCTATGACTTTTAATGGTCAATACGATGTAAAGATGGTATCGGCTCCAACCTTACAACCGGTATGGGTAAAAACAGCATCTCCATTGGATATTTTTCGTCCATTAACAAATGATGAAATGTTTGCTTGTGGTAAATATTTGGGATTGAATAACGAGTTGTCTGCGGAAACCGGAGATGGTCCTAACTGTGTTAAGCCAACAGCCAAAATGCATAATAAAGCTCAACCATTTGTACCTCTCGGAGCAATGGGTGTTGCCATGGTTTATGCAGATTGTGATGATGATTATTCAACTTTCCAATCTTCGGCAGCTTATTTGGATTTTGGAGATGTAATGGAGTGTACTACTATCGAAGCTGCATATCTCTATTGGGCAGGAACAAAAAATGGGGGTCCTTGTACTTATGCCTCTTATCCAGGACAATTAACAATGAAAACATATAATGTTGGTACCGGTTTTACCGGAACAGTAGGTACTATGGCTTCGGTAAATGGTGATGGAGGGTATAAATCAGTTAAATTTAAAGCCCCTGGTGATGCAACTTATTCGACTATTACAGCTTCTCGCATGGTAAACGATGTAGATACTTATGTTTGTTTTGCTGATGTTACAAGTAAAGTGAAAGGTAAACAAGGAGGATTATTTTGGGTTGCCAATGCTCACAACACATGTCAAGACGATGGTAGTGGAGCAAAAGGTGGATGGACGCTTGTAGTAATATTCCGTCCACCAAACTGTCCTCCTCGTGTTATTAAGTTTTGGGATGGGATGGCTAATGAGGGTAGTACTGTAACTCTTAATTTTGCCGCAGGAGAAGTACCTGCTACCGGTAATAGTATTTCTTATCTTGGAATTACAAACTTGGACGCCGAAGATGATGCTGTAATTGTAGCAGATAATGCACTTACTATCGGTAATGCACAATCCATTCAGTTTCAATCGAGAAATGGTTCTACAACCGGAGCTATGCAGTATATCAATCCATTTGTTACAGACCAACCGGGGCTTACAGTTACAACTTCAGCCGGCATTGTAGTTCCAAATGTAAAAGAAGGTATGGCAAATTCTCGCATTACAACCTACGATCCGGTTACTGGAAAAAATGGTAATGAAATTATTCGTATTCCTTCTAATATTAACAACTTGGGATATGGATCACATCATTTAAGATTACCTACAGGAGCAATGGTAGCCAATGCCACCACTGCAACTATGAAACTTCCAGAAGAAGCTTATGGAGGGGCAAGTTCATTTATGGCATATATGGCTATTCAGACTTTGCAGCCAGACTTGAAATTATATAAACGAGCCGTACAAAAAAGTACTACGCTAAGTGGAACTATTGATTATATATTAACAGTAGCCAATATAGGACCGAAAGCTTCTGCAGCAGGCGCTTATGTTTTAGATACCTTAGATAAAACAATTGATTTTGTCCCGGGTTCAGTACAGTATTTAGATAAACAAGGAAATTTATTAACCCCTAATTTTACTATTCAAAATCAGAGTGCAGATGTAAATGAGGTATTACGATTTGAACTTCCATCTGTTGCTGCAGGTAATGGAGTTATCGCTTTAGATTCAATTCGTATAAAGTTTCAAGCTAAAGTTCAACCATCAACTCGTACCGATATTTGGAGTTATAGCTGTAATCGTCAAGTGCGTAATAAAGCTACACTTACTTATAAAGCTGATGATGGTAGCGATTTGGTTACAGGAAGTAATTCCGGAGCAAGTTGTGATGGTGCCGGCAGATATTATACCACCCCTATCATTGATGCAGTCTTGGAACAACAATACATAGATACACATATCCTTAAAAATATTTCCTTAACAGCACAAGTAAACAGTGGAACTCCTGTAAATGTGATAAATACAGTAAAACAATATTTATCCCAACAATTGGCTGTATTACACCTTCCTCCTACCGATATTAATAAATACACCGTTTATAACGAATCCGGTGTACAAGTGGCTGCAGGCAAAAACTTTGACACAAATGATGGAGGTATTCAAACTTATACTGCTACTGCCGATTTTGGCGAAGGCTGCCAGGAAACTTACAGCTTTGAGTTTATTGTAGCTAAAGTGCCAAAGTTTACAGAAGCATTAGAGCCATCCGGAGTTAATGCTTATACAACTTGTGCTAATACTGCTACAGGTACGCTTAATATTTTAGTTTCAGATGGTACTCCGGGATATAGTTGTAAACTCTATGATGCAGGAGGAACTCTGGTGTATTGCGGATATGCTCCAACTACAGCCGATCCATATACTTTTGTTATAGAGGGTGTACCTGCCGGCACCTATTCAGTAACCGTAGGCGATCAAGGCACGATTCCAACCACAGGAACCTTAGTAGTCGCCGATCCCACGCCGATCACCGTAAGTTTAGACCCCAACAGCCAGCAATATCAATGTGTTGGACAAAATCTGACA
>JAVBLE010000016.1:0-54557 GCA_031553685.1 Paludibacteraceae bacterium
ATTTGTCTGATGATAGAGAGTATTGAACCCGGCGGGTTCACATGTTTATAGATATTTAATTGTTGAAGAAAATTCGACTCCGAAGGAGTCGTAGCTGTTTTGCATAAATATTTCTATAAACATTCAAATCCTCCGGATTTGCAAATATGATTTGTCTAATAATATAAAATAATTTGTGTTTAGTACTTATCAAAAATAAAACTTAGGTAAACCCTGTTTCTCAAAAAACAAAAGTAAACAAAATATCAATA
Organism: Paludibacteraceae bacterium; assembly: GCA_031553685.1. GTDB lineage: Bacteria > Bacteroidota > Bacteroidia > Bacteroidales > Paludibacteraceae > JAFGVL01. The sequence continues at coordinate 252 of JAVBLE010000016.1, forward strand.
TCACATTTCCGCTATCAGCAAAATCCTAAAACACCGAAGATATGTACTTCCGCTAACGGCGGCAGCCTAAAACCTTAATGTTTTGTCCTGCCGCTAACAGCGGAACTCCAAAACATAAAAGATTTACCCTGCCGCCAACGGCGAAAGTATAAAACACAAGAGATTTATCCAACCGCCAACGGCGGCAGCCTGAAACTTCAATGTTTTACCCTACCGCTTTTAGCGGTAACCTAAAACTTCAGTGTTTTGCCCTACCGCTTTTAGCGGTGACTTAAAACTTCAGTAGTTCACTCGTCCGCCAAAAGCGAAAGCTACCTCTTATCAACAAAAAAGCGAAGCCATATCGACCTCGCTTTACAGGTTATAAATTACAAATTTTAATCTTCCAGATATTTCTTAAAATCAGCTTTGCGGAACAATTTTGTTCTCAACACAACGCCAGCTTTGCTTGTTTCGATTTCGTCTTTCAACGGCTCATTGGCTGTAAAATTAAGGTCTCCGGTATAGATTACATCGCCTTCACGAATTTCGAAAGGACCTTCGTATTGATCACCTTCAAATGTTATAGTGTCTTTTTTTGCTTCCAATTCAGCACTTGAGTTGCCGCCATAAGGAACAGTTACCACATAATAAGGCTCGTTTACCAGGTTAATCATACCATGGTCGATATCCAGGTTGATTTTACGCTCGGCTTGGTCATTCACTTTAATGGCGTGTTCGCCTTTGTCAATATCTATCTTTTGCAATTCGCCCGGAGCTAGTTTATACTCTTTACCATCGACCAAAACGGTCATTTCTTTGTCGGTAGGGTTATCCATTGTGATAACCATGTTTGAGCACGAAGCCAACAGAAGCACTCCAATAACACTTGTAAAAATCGCTTTCAATTTCATAACTAAAAATTTATTTGTGAATAATTATTTATCACCGTAAAAATAAGTAAAAATTCCAAGCAGACAAAAAAATAATAATTATTATTATCGGCTACGCTTACTCAAATCTCCAAACGCATCAATCCGTCTGTCTCTAAAAAACGGCCACATACGACGCACAGCTTCGGTTCGTTTCAAATCTATATCCACAATCAAATTCTCCTCTCTATCTGTTGAAGCCTGTACGATAAATTCACCTTGTTGCCCGGCTACAAAGCTGCTTCCCCAAAACTGAATGCCATTTGTTATGCCCGAAGGGTCAGGCTCATAACCCGTACGGTTTACACTTATCACAGGCACGCCATTAGCCACTGCATGCGCTCGTTGTATTGTAATCCATGCCTCTCGCTGACGAGCTTTTTCTTCATCTGTGTCCGTACTTTCCCAACCAATGGCCGTTGGATAAATCAACATTTCAGCACCGGCCAAAGCCATCATTCGTGCCGCTTCGGGATACCATTGATCCCAGCAAACCAACACACCCAATTTTCCAACCGAAGTATCGATAGGCTCAAAGCCCAAATCACCGGGCGTAAAATAAAATTTCTCATAATAAGCAGGATCGTCCGGAATGTGCATTTTGCGATATTTACCGGCAATGCATCCATCTTTTTCAATCACCACAGCTGTATTAAAATACAATCCCGGCATACACTTTTCAAAAAGTGAAAGCACAATCACCACTCCTAATTGTTTTGCCAATGTGCCAAACTCGTTGGTGCTTGGTCCCGGTATTGTTTCTGCCAAATCAAAATTAGCAGGGTCCTCCACTTGACAGAAGTACAATCCGTTGTGCAATTCCTGCAACACAATTAATTCTGCACCTTGTTTAGCACAGGTTTCAATATTTTGTTTCAACTTACTGATATTTTTTTGAATATCAGTTGTGTTAGATTGTTGTATTAGGGCTATTTTCATATTTTCCTTGTAAGTTAAAACCTACGATTATTTATAATATTATTCTACGGATAAGGTTAGTGATTATTTTATTCATTTGTTTTGTCAAAAATAATTGTCATTGTTGGTGTATTCCCCTCCTATGGAGGGGGTAGGGGGTGGTTGAGCGCAGGGTGATTATAAAGCATTGTCATCACAGCCGCCAAATTTTGCTTAATATCAATATCGGAAATGTGAATTACTTCCAACCCCAAACTTAGTAAATAAGCATCTCGTATAGCGTCATATTCTTGTTTGTTATCATGGCTACTGCCGTCTATTTCGATAACAACATTACAATTTGTACAGAAAAAATCGACGATATAATTTCCGATTATTTTTTGTCTATCAAAATCGTAATCTTTGAATTGCTTATTTCTAACCTCTTTCCAAAATAGTACTTCCGACAAGTTTCCTGCTTTTCGTAATTCTCTGGCTCGTTTTTTTAAATTGGGATTGTAAGGAAGGTTCATGTAGTTCTGTGTGTTGCGGTAGTGTGTTTTGGGAACCGTGCTACCACCCCCTGCCCCCTCCATAGGAGGGGAATTTTCATTGCCTGTAATGTTTATTTGCACTTCCTTTTTTATTTTGTTGTCGTTCATATTTAATCATTCTTTCCATTTTTAATCAAATCCACTAAAAGGAATATCATCATCGGGGTCTTTGTCAAACGGAGTTACACCCGGCGGATTGAACAATCCCCAACGGTCAATAATATAATTCCATTTATCAAATCCCGCTACCCAATCAATAAACAACAAACGGTATTCTTCTATCAAATCCCTGACAATCTGAAAATATTCCACATGCTCAAAGCCAAACATTTCCAATGAATGATTCATTACCATCAAATCGCGCGCTGCCTTTCGAATAATGGTTGCCGCTTCCATTTTCAGGTCGTACAATTCACCTGCTTCTGCACCCGCTATCTTCACTGTCAACAGGCTTGCATTAAGTATCATCTCACCCTTTAAAAATTGTAGATGTTCGTCTTCTTCCGGTATCAAATCGGCAATCTGAAATACCACCTCGCTAATTTCTTTACCCTTTTTAAAAATAGGCAGTTCTCGCGGGTTTATTCTATCATCATCTTCGTCGTCGTAAAACATATTTCGTTATTTCGGATTGATTTATTATAGAGCAATGGCTGTTAACTCGCGTCCTAATGTATGCAATCCGGTTTCAATTTTCTCGATTTGCTGCCTGCGTGGTTTTGATTTGTGATGTAAATAGCTCCACAACTGTTTTTGGTGAATCCCTGTGATCTTTTCCAAGCCTGCCAATGATAAAATACCTGAATAATATTTGAGTAAACTATCTGTGTCAAACTTATAGATAATTTCAAAGTCTTCATCTAAAAATGAAGGATACGAAAACCCTTTTTCGATAGCCGTTTGCTTAAAGAAATCCATTGCACCAAGCATGTTATTTTTAGCTGCTTCGACCGACTCGCCCATACCCGAAAAAGACTCATTCTTACAATAAATACTGTAAGTTCCATCATTAGCTCGTTCTATAATAGCTTCTATTTTTTTCATCTGTCTATAATTTTATTTTTAATTGTCAGAATGGAACCGAAGGTCAACGACCCAATGTCATCAACTTAAGCCTTTCGTCATGTCGACCAAAGCGACGAGGATACGAGGAGCGTCGTGGAGACATCGCATGAGTAAGCATTGTCAGTTTATATTTGCAATTTTTCAGTCTTATGCGATGTCTCCACAAGGTCGACATGACGGTAGTCTTTCTCAATTTAATCCTTAAGTTGATGACATTGGGTCAACGACCAACGGGAATTAATATCCATAAGATTATAATCATTGAGCTTAGTGTGCATTTTTTGCTCATGGATATTTCATATTAGTTTAATTTCATTTCTTTTTTAATCTTCATTTCCAACCCTTTACCTACTTCTTTACTTCCATGAAAAGTAGCTGTGTAATATTCACCATCTTTTTCGTAAATAATGTGGCTACCGGATTGTCGTACTATTTTCCATCCATTGCGTAAGATTAATCGATTTAGCTCGCTTGATTTCATTTTAATCACTACAAATATAGATATTTTTCTATTATTTTAAATATAGATAATAGATTATTTTCTATTTTAATTCAAAAACCCTTCCGGAAATTGCATAGTAACACAATGCAACGAGCCATGTTGTTTAATCAAAGGCAAACAATCAATACCAACTATCTCGCGGTCGGGAAACGCTTTTTGTAACTGTTTCTTAGCAATCTCGTCTTTGGGTGAATTATAAAACGGCACAAGCACAGCCCCGTTTATAATCAAGAAATTAGCATAAGTAGCCGGCAAGCGTTCTTCGCCACTCATCACACAATCAGCCATTGGCAAGGGTATTAAATGGTAAGGTTTTCCTTCTGCCGTTTCAAGCGCTTTCAATTCATCTTCCATCAATTTTAATTCATCATAATGCTCATCAGTTTCATCAGTACATCGCACATAAGCAATCGTATGTTCATTGCAAAATCGCGCCAAAGTATCTATATGGCTATCCGTATCGTCGCCTGCAAGGTAACCGTTTTGCAGCCACAAAATGCGATCAACACCAAAAACAACTTTGAAATACTCCTCCAATTCCTCTTTCGATTGATGTTCGTTGCGGTTTTCCGAAAGCAAACACTCTTCCGTTGTCAAGATAGTACCCTTTCCGTCCGATTCGATACTACCGCCTTCCAGCACACAATGCAACATGTTTTGATAACCAACCGCAGGAGCAAAAAACTCGCGGGCATACAGGTAGCGTGTAATCACATTATCGTAGTTTGCCGGAAATTTCATTCCCCAACCGTTGAAACAAAAATCGAGAATACATGGCTCGCCGTTCACAAATACCGAAATAGCCGCATGATCTCGTGCCCAACTGTCGTTCGACGGGATCGTCGTCAGGCGCACATTTGCCCAATTGATGTCGTTGCCCAATTGCGCTTTCACCACACTTTCGTCGTGGCAAACAATAAGCAACAATTCCCGTTTGGCAATTTCGCGGGCAATGGAAACAAAACAAGGGATTACCTCGTCCAAAATATCGTGCCAGTCAGTGTTTTCGTGTGGCCAGGTGAGCTGAACACCACTTTGTTTTTCCCATTCGGCAGGAAAATGTATGTTGAAATCGGGAGCTTGCATAATTTCTATTTTAATGAAATTACAAAAATACGCATAATTTGATAGTATAGAAACATATCTTTCAATTGAGCTTTTTAAACGAACCAAAAGCAAAAGGATGTATATTTGTATAATAAAAAATGAAAAATCATGTCACATTCCGCTCCGTTTATTGGGATTAGTAGAAATCGTTTAGCTACAGATGGTGTAGGAGTTACCACTTTGGTGGCTTTCTGGGGCTGTCCGCTGCGGTGCCGATACTGCTTAAACCCGCAGTCGCTGAACAAAACGGCGGTTACTCACAAATTTACCACCGAAGAATTATATGATTTGATAAAAATCGACGAGCTATATTTTCTAGCAACCGGCGGCGGTATTACTTTTGGTGGCGGTGAGCCGTGTTTGTATCCCGATTTTATTACAGAATTCAGAACCCATTGCGGCAACGAGTGGAATATCACGATAGAAACCAGCTTGAATGTTCCGTTGAAAAATATCAAAGCGTTGTATCCCTTTGTCGATCATTATATTGTAGATATAAAGGATATGAACAACGCTGTTTACAAGCATTATACCGGAAAAGAGAATACTTTGCCCATAGCCAATCTGAAATGGCTGATTGAGCAAGGGAAAGCGGATAAAATAATGGTTCGAGTGCCATTGATTCCGAATTTTAACACACGGGAAGATACTGAAAACTCGATTTTATCGTTAAAAGAGTTAGGAATCGAGAATATCGAAACTTTTTCGTACATCTTAAAAGAGGAAACACCATGAACAGAGGAAAACACACCTGCAAGATATTAAAAGAAATTCGTCGGCAAATCGCTGAGAAAAACGACATTGAATACATAACTTCCGAATGTCATTTTCAAGGCGAATGCAAAGGTACTTGCCCACACTGTGAGGCTGAGGTAAGATATCTTGAAAATGAACTGCAAAAACGGAAACAATTAGGCAAAGCTGTTGCTATTGCAGGTATATCGTTGGGAGTAATTGGCTCTTTTGCTGCATGCAACTCGCCTAAACAACAAAATACAGAACAGAAAATAGTAGCTGACTCAGTAGGTTTTGATACAATTTCTTCTTTATCAAACTGTACTGCGAATACAATTCCTGTTCCTCCTAAGGATATTAATCTCCACCCTTTTATTCCTTTTGCTCCACCTGTTTTACAAGGAGAAGTTATAGAACCGGATACAATTATTCATGTCATCCGGACATTGAATTTTGCTGAAGTGCAACCCCAGTTTCCGGGAGGAAATGAAGAATTATTTAAATATTTGCAAGAAAATATGATTTACCCACCCAAAGCCAAAGAGGATTCTATACAAGGAAAAGTTGTTGTTAAATTTGTTGTGGATATATCGGGCAATAATCAAGATATAAATATAGTAAAATCGCTTACTCCTGAGTGTGATATGGAAGCCATTCGTTTGGTAAAAGATATGCCAAAATGGATTCCCGGTTCACAAGACGGGAAGGCTGTTGCAGTATATTACACTCTCCCCATTCAGTTTAAATTATCTGAGTAACTCTATGTATTCGATTAAAATCTAATAACCATGAACAGAGGAAAACACACCTGCAAAATACTAAAAGAAATCCGTTGGCAAATCGCTGAGAAAAACGACATTGAATATATCACTTCCGAATGCCATTTTCAAGGCGAATGCAAAGGTACTTGCCCGAAATGTGAGGAAGAACTTCGCTATCTCGAAAACGAATTGCAGAAACGCAAACATTCAGGAAAAATAGCAACTATTGCGGGAATTTCGCTAGGACTAGTGAGTTCGTTTGCCGCCTACAGTACGCCCATGCCAAACGACACAATTGTAGAAATACAGGATACAATGGATATTCCAGTTCAAGAAGAAATCACTTTAGCACTTGGATATGGTGCAACTATTTCCAAAGTACAACCTAAATATCCGGAAGGAAACAGCAAACAGGAGCAATTTTTCAAGCAAAATTTAAAATATCCTCAAACAGCTAAGAATAAAGGAATAGAGGGCGTTGTTGTTGTTCAATTTTCGGTAGAGAAAGATGGAAGCATTTCAGATGTAAATGTGGTGAAAGGTATCGGGGGTGGTTGCGACGAAGAGGTGGTGCGTGTTGTAAAACTTATGCCAAAATGGGAACCTGGGAGTTTTATTGATCAAGTTCTTAAAATGTCAACGACTCTTTTCATAGATTTTCAGTTGGATGGAGAACGGATAAGTGTAGAATAAATTTCTTGCCTGTATTTTTTATAATAAAATAATACAAAAACCTAAAAACATTATGAACAGAGGAAAACATACCTGCAAAATACTAAAAGAAATCCGCCAACAGATTGCGGATAAAAATGATATTGAATACATCACTTCCGAATGTCATTTTCAAGGCGAATGCAAAGGCACCTGCCCGAAATGCGAAGCCGAACTGCGCTATCTCGAAAGCGAATTGCAGAAACGGAAACAGATGGGCAAAGCAGCAACCATCGCCGGAATTTCTTTGGGGTTGGCAAGTTCGTTTGCGGCTTGCAATTCACCTAAACAGGATAACTCGAATATCTCAAAAGACACAATAACAAAACAAGATACGACTGAATTTTCTAATATCGTTGGCGATATAGTTGCACCAATAGACACTTTTGATACTAAAACAAAGAAAAACTCTACTTGTAAATTTTCTACCTCAAAAAAAATTATCAGCGAAGGTGAGATTGAGTCGTATGTGGCGGGTGGAATTAGTGAACCACCACCAGAAGTGGCTGGGATAATTATATCTGATCCGGAGACTGATCAGATATGTAGATTTCCAGAAGTAAAAGCGGCATTTCCGGGAGGAGAAAAAATGCTATCTAATTATTTGAAAGAAAATCTCAAATATCCAGTAATAGCGGGAGAAATAGTAACAGGTCGTGTAATTTGTCAGTTTGTAGTAGAAAGAGACGGCTCTATTACACAAATAAAAGTAATAAAAAGCGTTGACGAAGCATTGGACAATGAAGCGGTACGAATAATTTCCAATATGCCTAAATGGAAACCGGGACAAGTAAATGGGAAAGATGTCCGATCTACATATATACTTCCCATTGATTTTCAGTTAAATAGTGGCAAATAAAAAAACTGTCGTTGCAAATTCAAAATTGCAGCGGCAGTTTTCTATTATCAATTATCAGAATTTACTTAATCAATCATCTCAAAACCACAATAAGACACCAAAGCTTTCGGGATTTTGATACCTTCAGGCGTTTGATTATTTTCGAGCAAAGCAGCCACAATACGAGGCAAAGCAAGCGCACTACCATTAAGCGTGTGGCACAGTTCCGTTTTCTTATCCTCAGTACGGTAACGGCATTTCAAGCGGTTAGCCTGATAACTTTCAAAATTCGACACCGAGCTAACCTCCAGCCAGCGTTCCTGTGCAGCCGAGTAAACCTCAAAGTCGAAAGTAAGAGCTGAAGTAAAACTCATATCTCCGCCACACAAGCGAAGAATACGCCAAGGCAGCTCCAACTTATCCACCAGCGATTGCACATATTCAACCATTTCCGTAAGTGATTCATACGAATGCTCAGGCGTATCAATACGCACAATCTCTACCTTATCAAACTGGTGTAAACGGTTTAGCCCACGCACATCCTTGCCATACGAGCCTGCCTCACGACGAAAACAAGCCGAATAAGCTGTATTTTTTATAGGAAGATCTTTTTTGTCCACAATCACATCGCGGTAAATATTAGTCACAGGCACTTCCGCAGTCGGTATCAAATACAAATCATCAACCGTAGCATGATACATTTGTCCCTCTTTGTCAGGCAATTGACCGGTACCATAACCCGAAGCAGTATTTACCACATAAGGAGGCTGCACTTCAAGATAGCCCGCATCACGCGCCTGGTCAAGGAAAAAGTTAATCAAAGCCCGTTGTAGGCGAGCACCCTTACCCTTGTACACAGGAAAACCGGCACCCGATATTTTCACTCCCAATTCAAAATCAATCAAATCATATTTTTTAGCCAAATCCCAATGAGGCACAGCACCCGCATGGAGAGTCGGCACGGAGCCACCCGTCTTTTCCACTACATTATCTTCTGCGTGTTTGCCTTCGGGTACTTGCTCGCTTGGTAAGTTGGGAATAGTACAAAGCAAAGCAGTTAATTTATCTTCCGCCTCTTTCATATCTGCTTCAAGCTGTTTGTTGCCCTCTTTCATCTCCGCCACTTTGGTGCGGGCGGCTTCAGCTTCGGTCGTTTTGCCCTCTTTCATCAGTGCTCCAATACTTTTGGACAGATTATTCAATTCAGCCAAATTAGCGTCCAATACAGATTGAGTGCTTTTTCGTTTTTCGTTCAAAGCAATTGCTTCTTCGATAGGCTCTTTGGCATCAAAATGTTTTTTGGCAAGCCGACGGATTACTTCGTCTTTATTCTCGGTAATAAATTTTAGTGTAAGCATATATTTTTATCTTTTCTATATAAAATCTTATTTTGCCTGCAAATATACAAAAAAAACAAAACCCGATTTCTCACAAAGAGAAACCGGATTTCATTTATTTATCTGAAATTAAAAATTCCTAATTTCTAATTCTCAATTCCTAATTAATTATGCTTCTGCAACAATCGGTTGAATAGAGATATACGACTTATTATCGCGTTTTTTACGAAAAACAACGATACCCGGAGTAAGTGCAAAAAGCGTATGATCTTTACCTATACCCACATTCTCACCGGCATTATGTTGTGTGCCGCGTTGACGAACAAGGATATTTCCCGCTTTAGCAAATTGTCCGCCGAAAATTTTTACGCCCAATCGTTTACTATGCGATTCGCGACCGTTCTTGGAGCTACCAACCCCTTTCTTATGTGCCATTTTCTAAATAATTTTAATAAGTTAACCAATAATTTCTTTAATCGACAATTCCGTAAAATCCTGACGGTGACCGTTTAATTTACGATACCCTTTGCGGCGTTTTTTGTGAAAAATCAACACTTTCTCACCGCGCACATGCGAAACCACTTCGGCAGTTACTTTAGCACCCTCTACTGTAGGAGCACCAACAGTTACAGTACCGTTGTTGTCAATTAATAATACTTTGTCAAACTCTACTTTTGAGCCTCTTTCGGCCTCATTCATGCGGTGAACGAACAATTTTTGCCCCTTTTCCACTTTGAACTGTTGTCCTAAAATTTCAACAATTGCGTACATACTATAATATTATGTATTAATTAGTTCGGGAGGTGAGATACTACACAACATCGGCAGTAGCGCTACTTTTCAGGTTACCTCTTTGCGAAACGGCTGCAAATGTACGAATATTTTTTTGACTAACAAAACATTACTAAAACATTTGTGTAATTTGTGCTATAAGTATCTTTGTTGGAAACTCTTTAAACCTTACCTTTGTAGCCTAAACTTTGAACTAGAAACAATGAGCCCAACCAGTTACGATTGCGAGCAAATTCTCCCATACAATACCGGCGACGACAAAAAACAACAAATCACCCAAATGTTCGACGCCATATCCAATAATTACGACCTTATGAATCGAGCCATGACACTCGGTCTCGACATATCATGGCGTCGCAAAGCAATTGACAGCCTGTCCGACCTCGCACCCAAACAAATCCTTGATGTCGCCACAGGCACCGCCGACTTTGCTATCCAAGCCTACCAACGATTACAACCCGACAAGATAATCGGCATCGACCTCAGCCAAAACATGCTCCATGTCGGCGAAACCAAAATAAAAAAACTCGGTTTGCAATCCCACATACAGCTACAGCAGGCCGATTGCATGCAATTGCCATTTGCCAAAAACTCGTTCGACGCCGTAACCGTAGCCTTTGGCGTCCGCAATTTCGCAAACCTCGAGCAAGGCTGCCGCGAAATGAACCGCGTACTTCGCACCGGGGGTCGCTTGGCCATCCTCGAAATGACCAAACCATATATAATAGTACAACCATTCTATTATATTTACACCAGGGCAATCATACCATTAATAGCCTGCCTCTATTCTCGCGACAAACACGCTTATCAATACCTCCCTAACTCCATACAAGCCTTCCCGCAAGGCAAAAAAATGACATCCCTCTTGCAACAATGCGATTTCCATCAAGTAAAACAAGCCCGTTTCCTATTTGGCGTTTGCACATTATACATAGCCACAAAAGCATAGTATGAAAGGTTGTTTAAAATAAAACTATTAATTCATAAGTATGTGACAAAAATTAGTTTAAACCAACCTTAAAACCTTCTTCTAAATCCTCCAAATCAGATCATTACACAAGCATGATTGATTATTTTAAGTTTAATAAATTAATTGAGAGTTTGCACTCCCCCATACTCCACTGGGTGGGCGTTAGAGACCCGTATCCCCGTATTCAGATCAAAATCTAAAAGACACCAAAAAATGTACTCAACCATTAGGTGTGCCTTATGTGACCTTAGTTTTTCCATAGGAATTTTGACTTTCAAAAATTTTTTCTCAGATTTTTTTTTTTGATAAAAGTAAAGGGGGTGTCTGCAATATTCAATCCCTTTGCAACACCCCCAACTTACCACCATTATATTTTAATTCAATTATAAAATTGGTTATTACTTACCTTCTCAACAGCCTCATCAATCACTGCAACTAATTGATCAAAGTAAATCCCATCAATAACTTTTGTTTCTTCCATTTTGAAGGTTAGTAATTTTACATCAAACAAATCTGAACCCTCATTATATTCAACTGCAACATAACCTTTCTTCTTCATAAAAACTCCTCCTTTTTCAGTCAATTTTATGTTACAAAATTAGGTTTTAGTGGAGTTTCTTTAAAGTGCAAGACATTGAATAATAGAGAAATATAAAGAATTAGGTGGAGAGGATTTTTCTTTTGGAAAGTCCACCGATTAAGCAGACTTGTATATGCAATTTAAGGGTATAAAATGCACACTTACTAAAATGAAAAAATCCCATAAATCAATGATTTACAGGATTTTTCTTTACTTTTCATTCTTACATTGCGGAGAGAGAGGGATGTCTGCATTCTCTCCTTTAAATTATCTAATAATCAATTAGTTATCAATGAAATTTACCACTTGAAATTATTCCAAAGTCGCAGAAACATTAACCAAACTGCAAAGACTGCTGTTAGTTGCTGCAAAGTTAAATCTTTTACCATCAATAGTTATACTACATTCAATACTACACAAACCTGATTTTGATGCTTTGCTTGGTCTCACCAAGAAATTAATCTTCAAATTCATAACTGTAAAAATTTTAGTGAAAGCTCCGTAGGTTCAAATCCCTACTGCCTGTATTTAGTCGCAGGCATAAAGCTTTATAAATTAATAAATTACAGTCTTCTGTTAGGTCGCAGTTTTAATTAAGTGAAAGTCTCAAAGGCATACACAAAACATTGATTTTATTATAATTGATTAAAATATTATTTACTCCATTATAAATGGATTTATAATATAATAATTTCCTATAATTGGCTTGTTATCAATTATTTGGTGCTGCTTGAATATTGCAGAAAGCTATAAAAAAAGCAGTTACCAAATATTTGATAACTGCTTGATTTTTAGCAATTTGCGGAGAGGGAGGGATTTGTATCCCTTTCTCTACAAACAGATTTTCAATGTGTTATGCTCGTAAAATCTTTGGAGTAACCGATTTTTCTCCCTTGAAAATTAAGCTCAAAAAATGTCAAATCGTATGGTGCAAATATACTGCTTTTTCTGCTGCTGTACAAACATTGCAGGCTATTTTTTGATGTAGTTAAGGCGGAATATTCTGGTGGGTGACTAACTTTTGGTATGCTTTTGAGTGCTTTTAGTCAGTGATGAAAGTGTGCACTTGTTCGGTTTTTAAACCTGTGAATTGACAGAACTCATCTACGCTTACAAACTGATGATCTTGTTTCTGGTAGTATTGCCGTATTTTTGATAATAGTAGCCTGCCGTATCGTTCGCTCTTGCCAGTTATGCGTTGCACATCTTTTGGGTAGATACAAATTCGTTTTACTTCCATTATTTTACTTTTCTTGTGCAAAATTACATTTATTTTGGCACTTATTTATACCTTTTTCGGCAAAAACGGCATAGATGTACTTGTGCGGAATGGCTTGCTTGACAGTATTTGGATAGTATTTTATTTTTGCTGCTGTAATTTTAAATTTTCTGATTATGGCAAGACAAAAGAGTATTATTAAGTTGCAGGGTACTATTGGTGGTATTTCATTCTACAAATCGAAAGATGGGTATCTTGCGAGAGAAAAAGGGGGCGTGGACGGCACACGAATTGCTACTGACCCTGCTTTTGCGCGGACACGCGAGAATGGCGCCGAGTTTGCGAATGCAGCTTCGGCAGGTAAATTGCTGCGCGATACAGTGCGTGTGCTGGGTATGAATGCTTCGGATAGTCGTGTGACAGCGAGGCTTACACAACAAATGGCACATATTAAGAACTTAGATGAGGCAAACAGCCGCGGCGAACGAAGCGCTGCCGAAGGTATGAGTACTGAGCAAGGTAAAGCTTTATTGAAAGGTTTTAACTTTAACCGCAGTGCGGCATTGGGTAGTGTGTTGTATAAACCATTTCAAGTAGATGCGGCTACTGGGAAAATCACTATCGATTCTATTGTTCCGCAAGATGAAATTGCTTGTCCGCATGGGGCTACGCATGTAGTTTTTAAATGTGGATTTGCTAGCATTGATTTTATGACCGGGGCTTCGGAATTACAGGTTTCGGCAGCAAAGCGTTTGGCGATTAATGCAGAGTCTCAAAATGTATCGATTGTGCCTGATGATGTGCCAGATATTGCCGGTACTAAACTTATTTTGTTGTGTATTGAGTTTTTGCAAGAGGTGAATGGTAATGACTATTCATTGAAGAATGGGGCTTACAATGTGTTGACTATTGTTGATGTTATTTAATTTTTATCTTTTTAATTATGAAAAAACAGGTTGTAAATCCAAATGAGATGGGTGTGATTGAGCGAATGAAGGCTCCTACTCCCCAATTTTTCAAAACTCTACGCACAATTGGCTTGGCATTGGCGGCTATGGGAGGGGCTGTTTTAGCTGCTCCTATTGCCTTGCCTGTGGGCTTGGTTGCTGCTGCGGGGTATGTGGTGTTGGCGGGCGGTGTACTGACTGCGGTTTGCCAAGCAGCTGTTGATACAGACAGTAAAAGTGAGTTGAACGATGAGAATTCTTGATACAACGGCTAATGGCAGCGTGTATGCCGGTACTTTGGGTGGGGCTTTGCTATCTATTTTCAACAGTATTCTTTCGAGTGACTTGTTGAAAACGGCTATACTGGCTGCTGTTGGTGCTGTGGTGAGTTTTGTTGTTTCGATGGTGCTGAAATATCTTTTTCGGTGCTTTAAACGCTAAAAACCTACCGTTTTCGGGCGTGGTAACCTTTTCGGTAGTTTTGAAGGCTTCCCTTTTCGGGGAAGTCTTTTTTTGTTTGTGTATGATTGCAGGGGAGCATTTACAAAGCGTAGGCGCTAAATTTAGGGATTGGGCGGAATTTCCAAAAGGAAACGGAATAAATAGTGTTAGTGGTTTTATGCCGTAGTCTTTTGGAAACCCGCAGGGCTTGTTCCGCCCAATTACGGGTAACTTTGCCTTGCTTTTGAATGCGTTTGTGAGGTTTATTTTGGGGAAATAATATAGTGAAAGGGGTAGTGAGCAAGAAGTGTAACGGATTACTTGCTTCTCCTTTTTTCCTTGACGGGCGGGTGGGCTCCTCCCCCTTTCCGGAAGTGGCTTTTGTTCCTTTTTCGGGTGGGTTGTGCGGCTATTTTACATAATTAGGTTATAGGATTTAGATACTATAACTTCATGTTATGTAAATATAGCTTTCAGTTGGTTTGGGTTTGGCGCAAAGGCGAAAGGGGTGGTTGAAGCCTGCTTCTTTTGCTGCTGCCGGTTGCTCTTTGCTACCCACAGGAACGAGGATAGCAATGTGCAACAACGGCAAGCTGCAAAGAATGTGACAAGCCCAAACCAATCTGCGCACAACGGGTGAGATAAATATAGTGAAAAGCTGATTTGGGAAAGGGGGGCTTTTGAATTAGAAATTAGGAATTAGGAATTAGGAATTAGGAATAAAAAATCGTTTTTATGCATTTATCTCCTTTTATCTTTTGCTGTGCTATCAAATGCTATTAAATTAAATAGTTCTCGCATGCGGGAGCGGACTCGATTACCATAGCAGTCTTCGAGTTCGGAGGCGGAAAGGTTGGTGGTGGCGTGGGTGAGCATGTGGTGGGCTATGTATTGGTCGTAACGGGAAAGCAGTATTTCGCCCATGACATTACACTGGTTGCCGTAGTATTTGAGGGTGCTTTCGGCACCAAGATCATCGAAGCAATGAATGTATGGGTAGTGGTCGGAGCTGTGGCTGTATGCATGGGTGCTGTATTTTTGAATGATTTCGTAGCCAGCACGGATAAACTCAAAGGTTATTTCGCGACAGGACTTGATAGCAAAACGGTGGCTGGGTTCGAGTATATGCCACATGACTGTAATGAGGCTTGTTTTACCACACCCAACAGGGCCTGTGAGAAGTAGCCCTTTATTGAGATTTAGATTGAACCTAGTGGCTTGTTGCTCGTCGTGGGTGAAGTAGGCTATGAGCTTTTGGATTAGCTCATGGTCTTCGGGGTAAATTTGGAAATGCGGGCCGAAGAGTTCTTTGCCTTTGGATTGGATTAGGGTTAGTTTTTGCATGGTTATATGTTTTTCCCCTCAAAGACACAAAGAGCGCAAAGGGAGTTTTAGTCAGAATTACAGGATTAACAGATTTTCTTGACTTTGCCAAGAGGAATAATGATTCATAAGGGTTCGGAATAGTCTTTATTGATTGTGATACTGAGGTTGCCGGGTTGGGGCAATTGGTTGTTTGCGGGCTTGGATTGATTGAATGAGGGTGCATTTAGTATCCAATTGCGGGCTGCGGCTTGCCAATCTTGCATGGGTGTTTTGCCACCTACTTTCCATCCATTGCTTTGGAAATAGTTGTGGAATTTTTGTGCTTCGGTTTCTGTGCTGCTTTGTATGAGAAAATAGGCTTTGGCTTCTTCAATAGTAGGACAACTTCCTTTTACTTTTTCATTTTTGGCCTCAACTTTCTGTCCATTGACTTCGATTACTTTTGCTTTTCTTTTTGATACTTTTACCACTATTTCATTTTTTGGCGTGGTTTCGTTTTCATCGTTTTGTTTAGTAATGTTTATATTGTTTATATAAGGGGCTACTGCTTGTTCAATACTTGTTTCGATATTGGTATGATGCAAAATAAGCTCTTGTTCATTACTTGACTGTAAATCGAACAGGTAAACCAAACTACCTTTGAATGGATTGTAAGAGGGTTGGTAACGGATATAACCGTAATTGTGTAGATCTTTGATGCACTTGTGATAGGTGGCTTTGGCGCATATCTTGCTGATGCGCATGAGTTCTTGACGCGAAATGGATACGGGATTTCGGAAGCGTTCGAGGTTCCAAAATTGAAAGATTGCCATGTATAGGCTTACATGGGTTGGATTGAGACGATCGTCGTCGGCTACGCGGAGGAAGAAGCCGGTTAGTTGGCGGATATAGTTCATTTTTTAGATATTAGAATAAAGAACAAAGAATAAAGACTATAATGATAGTGGGGATTGGAGGTTTTTCTTTTTTTGATTTTTGTTTAGAATGGCTTCGATGTCGGCGGTGCAGTAGTACATCGTGCCGCCTATTTTGGTATAGGGTAATGTGCCATTGAGGCGCAGGGTTTGGAGTGTGCCGGGTGATATGTTGAGCATACGGCGTACCTCGGGTGATTTGAGCCACTTCTTGTTTGTTTCGGGTTGTTGTTGGTTAAAAATGGCACGGATTTCATCGAGTAGCTCGTTTTTGAATTCGTGCAGGTCGTCGGGTGTTAGAATTTGTGCAGGCATAAATTAATTTACAATTTAACGATTTACAATTAGATAATCTTAATGTCTGGTTTTATGTTGTTCTCTATCACAAAGGGAACAAAGAACTTTGGCAAAGAATAAAAATATTTTCCGGCAAAGTTAATTGTGGTTCGGTTTGGTCTATTCACAAGGTGGGCACAATTGGGAGGAAAGCAAGTATCAGTACAAAAGGATTTTGTGAGAAATGTTTGTATAGTTTTTTCTCCAATTAAATAACAAAATGGAATAAAATATAAAAATTTGTAGGGACAAGCTTGTGTCAAAAATACAAAATGAATGAAAAAAAATTTTCAAACAACCTCTTAAAAATTATCTTTGTAAATCGTTTTTAATCATAAAATAATAAGACTTTGTATTTTGTGAAAATTTTAAAATTCCATATTGTACTTTTTCTATTTATCATATCCGGCAACTTATTTTGTCAGCCTGAAATAAAAAGAGAATATTATTCTACTGAAAATGGGCTTCCACACAATGCTGTATCAGATATGTTGCAAGATAGCCGCGGATATATGTGGTTTGCTACTTGGGACGGTTTAAGCCGGTTTGATGGTTTTGAATTTGTAAACTACAAAACAGGTGTTGATAGTAATATCCCATTTTTTCATAACCGGATACGCAATCTTTATGAAGATAAGTTTGGTAATATATGGATATTGATGTATGATGAGAAACTTTTTCGATTAAATCGTAAAACGGATAAGTTTGAGAGTTTAATAAACCTTTTTCCAAATAGCACAAACGCTCGTTTAGCTGCTCCTCTGTTTTCTAAAAATGGAGATATTTGGGTATCGTTGCGCAATGAAGGTATTCTTCAAATAAAAACCGATTCTGTTTCCAATCATTTTACAGTTGAGTTTTATCCTCTAAAAGGAATTACTGTAAATCAGTTATTTGAAGATTCTTATTCGACCATATGGCTTGCTACTTCGAACGGTATTCGGAAACTTAATTCAAAAGATATTTTCTTTGAGAAACAAAATATTTTAGTTTCTGCCCAATTAGGCCAGTATGTTTATTGGGGAACAGACAAAGGTGATATTTTGACAGCCCCCCTAAATCTCTCCAAAGAGGGAAAACCTGAAAGGCTTAACCTGTCTGTTAATTCAGAAATCTTGTACCTTGCTAATTCTCCGTTAGAAGGTGCTTTATACATAGGCACCCGGCAACAGGGATTATTCCGGTATGATACGAAGCGTGGTGTTATAAAGCAGGTAATTCCCCGTACTTGGACGATTACACACTTATATACGGATAGTAAAGGTTTGATATGGGCATTGACAGACCAGCCCGGAGTGGTAATGTATGACCCTTTACAGGATAAATATACTTCTTTTACTCAAAAAGTAGTTGTGCCGGAGTATTATAGTCCGGGAGGAAGTATTTTTGAACATGATGGTATAGTATGGGTAGTTATGAACAAGGGTGGATTTGGATATTATGATAGAACTACAAAAAAGTTTGAATATTTTCACAATAATCCATACGACCCCAATGCTATGTCGAATGTGGTTGCTTCCGCTAAGATTGATTCGTCTAATGTATTGTGGTTGTCCACTCACAAGCGAGGAATAGAAAAATTAACCGTTATTGATCGAAAAGTTGACCGAGTTTTATTAGAGAAAAACAGTCCGTCGCTTGCAGCCAATGAATTAAGAGCATTTGGTTTTGATAAAGATAGTTTGTTGTGGGTGGCGGCAAAGTCAGGGGTTCTTTATCGCCTTGATAAAGATATGAAGGTTATTAATCGAATTTCTAACGACAACAATGGTAACCCTATCGGTTTGATTTACACAATTACCCAAGACCCATCAGGCGATTTATGGCTGGGAACAAAAGGAAATGGTTTGTTCAGAATGCACAAAGAGCCAAACGGAAAATATATATTTACACATTATAAACATAATCCGGCTGACCCTTTCAGCCTTAGTTCCGATAATGTTTATTGTGTTTTGATAGATTCAAAAAAACAAATTTGGGTGGCTACCTACGGTGGTGGAGTTAACCTAATGCAAAATAATAACGGACAAATTACATTTTTATCCAGCCGCAATACTTTTAAGGGTTACCCCATAAATTCCTGCAATAAGGTAAGAGCACTTGCCGAAGGCGATAACGGAGAA
Organism: Paludibacteraceae bacterium; assembly: GCA_031553685.1. Taxonomy (GTDB): domain Bacteria; phylum Bacteroidota; class Bacteroidia; order Bacteroidales; family Paludibacteraceae; genus JAFGVL01. The sequence goes on from JAVBLE010000016.1 coordinate 19,318, forward strand.
ATTTGGGCAGGCTCGACAGAGGGTGTGGTTGCCATGAAATACAATCCAAAGAAAAAAGATGTGCAAGCCGTTGTTTATAAAAAAGAAGTTGACAATCCATCATCTTTATCTAATAATGATATTATACAAATATTTAAAGACAGCAACGGATATTTGTGGTTTGCCACTATCGGCGGTGGTTTAAGTAAACGCACAGGGACTTCGAAGGAAGGAAAAGCCGAGTTTATTTCATATACAGTACACGACGGATTACCATCGAATGAAATAAAAAGTATTACAGAAGATAAAGATGGAAACCTTTGGTTTGCAACGGAGCATACTATTTGTTTTTTCAATTTCTCGACCAGAATTTTTTCGACACTTTCCATTTTGGAGGGAGTTGATGGGACAATGTTCTCTGAGGCTACGGCTACTGTCATACCTACCGGCGAAATTCTTATCGGCACTCTGAACGGCTATTATCTGATAGATAAGAAAAAATTGTCAAATGCAGTTGTTGGAGGAGGATTCAAATTACAAATTACAGATTTTCAGGTAAACGAAAAGGCTACCTCTCCCCGATTAAATGCAGGATTTGAAAATTATATACCGGAAAGTTCATTGGTAACACTTCCTGACAGGCATTCTGTTTTTAGTATAAAATTTGCTTCGTTAAACTATTCGCTTCAACATCGTATTCATTATCAATATATACTGGTTGGATATGATAAAGAATGGAGAAACGGAGATGTTACCAGAAAAGCGACTTATTCGAATATTCCTGCCGGAGATTATACTTTTAAGGTTAAGGCATTTACAGCAGATAACCCTGATGTGTATGAAGTGAAAGAACTTCAAATTCATATTCCTCCTGATTTTTGGGCAAGAAAAGAGGCTTTTGTGCTGTATGGTTTCATTTTTATATCGTTAGTAGTTGGTGTATGGTTTGTACTATATCGCCGCAAGATGATATTAAAAAAATTCAAAGTACTGAAAATAGGGCCTTCTGAGATAGTATTCCATGATAACAAGGATTATAAATTTATATCCGGTTTGTTGGATTGGCTGGAAGAGAATTATACCAATCCTGAATTAGAGATAAAAGATATGGCCGCATTTTCGGGATTAAGCCGTACAAGCTTTTATAACAGACTGAAAGCTTTGGTGCAAATGTCGCCTGTTGAATTTGTTTCGGATTTTAGAATGAAAAAAGCCAAAATGTATATTGAAAAGAGCAATATGACTATTGCTGAAATTGCTTACAGAACAGGATTTAATGACCCTGTTTACTTTACAAGGCTATTCAAATCTAAATATAAAATAACACCAAGCGAATGCAGAAAGAATGCATCGACCTCTCAGCTTATTGACGAAAAAGCGGTTCAAGAAAATTAATCCAACCCTATAAAATTGGAAAAGGAAGCATAGTTTTCTATGTTTCCTTTTTTATTCCCCTAATTCTTCTTATAAAAAATACAGTTTCTTAGGCATTATAAATATCTATTAATAAAGTTATTGATAGAAAATCCTATTCTTTTGTCAGTTTCTTTTACTGCCTATTTTTCTTTGTTTATACTTTTACTTTCGAACATTCAGCAGAAAAAGTTTTTTTGTTGAAAGAAAATATAAAATATAATAAATGTACAACCTTTAAATTTAGTAAACAATGAGAAAAACCTTACGATTTTTACTTTTATTATTTGTGCTGAGCTTTATGGCAAATGCGAATGCACAAAGAGAAGTAGCCGGAGTGGTAAAAGATGCCGATGGTAATCCTGCACAATTTGTGACGGTGCAAGTGAAAGGAACAACGATTGGAGCAGAAACTGATGAGAATGGAGCCTATACCTTTAGCATACCCGATGGCGTTGATGCTAAAACTCTAATCATCTCAATGGGGGCTGACGAATTTGAAACGCCGATTGCAAAAGAGACTCAACAACCGGAAGCCAAATTTAAAAAAGAAAAAACAAATGACCTTGACACTTATGTTGTAATTGGTTATGGCGAGGCAAAACGGGCAGACTTATTGGGCGCTGTTGGATCAGTCACTTCCAAAGAGTTAAGCGAAGTGCCTGTTGCGTCAGTGGTTGAGGCAATGGCAGGAAAGATCGCCGGTGTAAATGTATTGGCAACTGAGGGAGACCCTGATGCTGAAATTCAAATTAGAGTACGCGGCGGAACTTCAATAACGCAAGATAATACTCCTTTATACATTGTTGATGGTTTTCCTGTTGGTAGCATATCAGATATTCCGGCTTCAGAAATTAAATCGATAGATGTGCTTAAAGATGCTTTCTCGACTGCAATTTATGGTTCGCGCGGGGCTAATGGCGTAGTTATTATAACCACAAAAAGTGGCGAAAAAGGAAAGTTAAAAGTGAATTACAATGCGTATGCGGGGTATAAGAAAATGGCAAATGCCGACAATATTGAACCCTTGAGTACCTCTGAATATGTAAAATATCAATATGAATTGGCTGCTATACAAAAGAAAATAGATCAAAACTATATACCATACTTTGGTCTTTTTCAAGACATTGACCTTTATGATGATGTGCAGGGAAACGATTGGGTCGAACAGGTTTTTGGAAGAACGGGCTCTGTGTTTAGCCAAAGTGTCAGTATTTCCGGTGGGTCTGATAACTTTAAGATAAATGCTAATTATACAGGTGTTAAAGATAAAGCGATTATGATCGGTTCTGATTTTAAACGAAATAATCTTAGTTTAAAAACAACTTACACACCAACCAAAAAGCTCGGTTTTGATTTTTCTATCCGTTATTCGGACACCGAAATAAATGGAAGTGGTGCTAATGGTATAAATGATAAAGGGAATACCTCCGGAGGTCGTTTGAAACATGCTGTTTTGTATGCGCCTATCCCTTTGGCAAAAGTTGCCGACGAAACTGATGTGGAAGAAGAATATGGCGACCTCGTTCCTCCCCTAACAGCTGTGGCTGATGGAGATAAAATGCGTAACCGGATTAACTGGAACGCTAATGCGGGCATTAGCTACGATATCATCAAAAACTTAAAACTGAAAGTAGAAGGAGGATTGGATGATTATGAAGAAGTAACCAATGCTTTCTATGGGAAAACAAATTATTATGTGAAAAATAATGTAGCCGATATGTATAAAGGTAAACCGGCTGCTATTTTGACAGACTACTATCGAAAAAAACTTCGTAATACAAATACTTTGAGGTATAATTTCAAAGATTTGATAAAAAACAAGAAACATAAGTTAGATGCGTTGGTAGGCGAAGAATATTTGCTTACAACAGCCAATACATTGACTTCGGAAGTGGATGGTTTGCCCGATTATTTTGATTCAAAAAAAGCATGGAATTTTATGGGTTCCGGCATCCCTACTTCTGTCAACAATTTATATAGTGCCGACGATATTTTACTTTCTTTCTTTGGGCGTGTAAACTATGACTTCAAGTCAAAATATTCGTTGTCCGGAACATTTCGTGCTGATGGTTCCAGTAAATTTGCCGAAGGAAACAAATGGGGTTATTTCCCTTCTATTGGGGCTGCGTGGCGTATATCTGATGAACATTGGATGACGGCATCCAAAAAATGTATGGATAATTTAAAATTGAGATATAGTTTTGGTACATCCGGCAATAACAATATTCCAACGGATCAAACAATTCGTATTTATCACTCATCCAACACCACAAATCAGGAGTTAACTAATAACTATTTTTCTACCGGTACCATACTTTACAATCCTGACCTTACATGGGAAACCACTCTTTCTAACAATATTGGTATTGACTTTGGTTTTATCCGAAGTAGAATTAACGGTACGATCGAAATTTACCAAAACAACACCAAAGACCTGCTTATGAACTTTACCGTACAAGGAGTTGGTTATAAAACACAATACCGGAATGTGGGTGAAACTCGTAGTCGAGGAGCAGAATTAACTTTAAATGGAGTTGTTATTGACAAGAAAAAATATGGGTTGACTGTCAGTGCAAATGTTGGCTTTAACAATAACAAAATTATATCTATGGGTGATCTTCCTGACTTTAATGCATCATCCGGCTGGGCTTCTACCGAAATACAAGACGATTACCGCGTGCGTGTAGGAGGTAATGTTGGCGAAATGCAGGGATATATTACCGAAGGGCGTTATGAAGTGAGTGATTTCAAAGGCTATAATCAAACTACCGGAAAATGGGAATTAAAAGAAGGGGTGGCTGATGCAACTAATATTATCGGTGCAGGTTATTTGCGCCCGGGTGCTTTAAAATTGAAAGACATTAGTGGTCCAAATGGTGAGCCGGATGGTATGATTACTAACGACGATAAAACGATTATAGGTAATTCAACTCCTAAGTGTGCCGGTGGTTTTAATATTTCTGCCCGCGCATACGGTTTTGATCTCACTGCCAGCTTTAACTGGGTGTATGGCAACGATATTTATAATGCCAACAAAATCGATTTTACATCAGCGCGCAACAAAAATTATCGCAATATGACAGCCGAAATGGCATCAGGAAACCGCTGGAATAATATCAACTGGGAAACAGGCGAACTGGTGAATGACCCGGAAATGTTGACTCAAATGAATACAAATACAAGCATGTGGTCGCCGGCTATGCAATATGCTGTATTCCATAGTTGGGCAGTAGAAGATGGATCATTCCTTCGTTTGAATAACCTGGTTATAGGTTATACTCTTCCCAAAAATTTGGTAAAAAGGGCTAAAATAGAGAACCTTCGTTTTTATGTAACAGGCACAAATTTGTTCTGCTGGACAAAATACACCGGATTTGACCCTGAAGTAGATACCCGCCGTTCATCTCCGTTTACACCGGGCGTTGACTATTCGGGTTACCCTAAAAGCCGTCAATGGGTGTTCGGGCTTAATTTAGATTTCTAACATTAAAATAAAATTCAATAATGAAAAAGATATTATATAGCATATTTTGCATAGCTACTCTAATGTTATCAGCATGTGAAGATACCTTAGAGGTGAAATCTCAATCCGGTTTCGACGATAAAGATGTATATTCTAATTACACCTTGGCAGAAAAAAGCATATTTTCCATTTACGAAGCATTTATGGCTACCAATGGTCACCGTGGGCGTTATTTACCTTATTACGGATTTAATACCGATATAGAATGGTATAATGGTTCTGCAGATCCTGAAACCACTTCTGCAGATGGGAAGCAGAGAGACTTGGCTGTTTATATGGCAACCTTCAATAACGGAACCATGGTTACTGGTAATAGCAATGTTTATTCCGAATTATATACGGGGGTAGAACGGGCTAACCTTTGTATAAAAGGACTACGCGAATATGGAGAGATCGAGCATAACAGCGATTTAAAGTATTTGTTAGGCGAAGCCTTGACCATAAGAGCTGCCTTGTATTGGGATTTGGTAAAAGCATGGGGCGATGTCCCTGCCCGTTTCGAACCTGTGGAATCCAATACAATATACATAGGCAAAAGCGACCGTGATGTTATCTATAAACAATTAATTGCCGACCTTCAAGAAGCGGCTAATTATGTTCCCTGGCCCAAAGATGCCGCACAAACACAAACAACCTGCCGGGTAAATAAAGCATATACTTTGGGCTTGTTGTCCCGGATATGTTTAGCCGCTTCGGGCTATGCTCAACGCCCCGATGTAGTAAATGGAGGTGGTGCAGGTAGTGCAATCCGTTTGAGTAATGATCCGGAATTAACCAAGGATGTTCTTTATCCCATTGCTTTAAATGCCTGTAAAGAAGTAATAAACAGCCATAAATGTTTGTTAGAATCAAATTACGAACAAATGTGGAAAAATAATTCCAGAAGAGTGGTAGCTGCCGGTGGTGAGATAATCTTTGTAGTGCCTTTCTCTTCGGGTAGGGGGCGTTGGTTAAATCATCACGGAGTAAAACATGCCGAAGCCGACCAGTTTTTAACATTGGCTCGCGGCGGAAGCAACGGACCGGTTCCTCACTTCTTTTTCGAATACGACCAGGAAGATATCCGCAGAGATGTAACCTGTATAAACTATCAATGGAAAAAAGCGAATGTAGGCGATGCTCTGGCAAAACAAACTCCGTCGGGTATTAATGCATGGTATTTTGGTAAATATCGTTACGAATGGATGGATCCGGCTGCAAGTTTGGCTATTACCGACGACGACGGCGTAAAACCTGTATATATGAGATATGCCGATATTTTGTTGATGGCAGCCGAATGTGCCAATTATTTAGGCGACTTGGGTACAGCAAAAAACTATTTATTGCAGGTTCGCGAACGCGCTTTTGCTAATAACAAAAGTAAAGCAGACACTTATGTGAATTCTATTGGAAGCAAAGAAGACATGTTCAATGCCATTGTAAATGAAAGAGCGCTCGAATTTTGCGGCGAATTTCTTCGTAAAGCTGACCTGATACGCTGGAATTTGCTAAAAAGCAAAATGGACGAAGCTAAACAAAAAATGACCAGCCTATCGAATCTAGAAGGAAACTATGCCGATCTAAACCCTAAACTTTATTTTTGGTATGCCTCTGATGGAGTAACACTGATAACCTACGGCTTGAACCGGGGAGAAGTAGGTGAACCTACTGGAGTAGCATGGACATCAATGGATTATATAAGCGGTGGAGATAAAGGAAAATTAAATACAGGCAAAATACGCGGTTTATACTGGCACAACCCCGATGAACGCCAATATTGGCCTATATTTAATGATGTACTTAATGCTAGTTTAGGCTATATTAAAAATGATTATGGGTATTAATAAAAATAGCAAAGCCCAGACAAAAGCAACATTTGTTTTTGCCGAAGATTTTGTGGAAAAATAGTGCGAAATGCGAATATTCGTTTTTACCCTATACGAATATTCGCGCAGGAAAATATGAATATTCGTATTTGTGCGGACAAATATCCGTAACAGAAAAAAATTATAGATTGTCCCCTTCGCGTGGAAATTGCAATCTGATAAAACAGGAATTAGATTACATTAAAAATGATTATAATTATTAATTAAAAAAATAAAATGAAAAACATTCGTAAATATATTATAGGCACATTGATGCTTATTGCCGGAATCAGCTTTTATAGTTGTGATGACGAAATGCCGGAGGTAGTAACCACTGTTGATTATGACAGGGTTTTTTCGCCCACAGGAATGGTTGCTACTATTTTCAACTCGGTAGAGTTAGAAATAAGATGGGACAAGCTCAGCTACACAGACGACTTTGTGTTTGAAGTATGGGCAGACAGTTTGGTGTATCAAAAACGATTGGTGCAAGCTACACTACCTAAAACTCAGCCTTATTATCGGGTTACTTTGCCCGGAAACGCTATTTACACATTTCGTGTAAAAGGAATAAATGAAGAAGGCAAGGAAGACTCTAAATGGAATGCCATGACACTGCGTTTGAAAAAAGAGCAGTTATTCATAAAAGAAGGAATTGTTACTTCGGAATTTATCGGAGCCAACTCTGTTACATTAAACTGGAGGAGAAAGATACATGAATGGGATGAAAAAGAAACTATAGATTTGCCGGTAGAAGTTACGCATATTAATATTTTACAGGGAGATAATCTTGTTCAGACAAGACAATTAACCCCTCAGGAAATAGAGGCAGGGGTAGCTGTAATAAACGGATTGGAGATGGAAACCACCTACAAAGCCCAGATATACAATGGCGATGTTTTGCGTGGAACGACCAACGAATTCACCACCACTATGTTAGACCCAATCAGCGTAACAGCCACTACTATTCGTTCCAAAGATGCCACTATCACTTGGGAAGCCGGTAATAATATTACCAGTGTGCAAGTGATGAAAAACGGCAGTTTATTTAAAACACAAGATCTTACTCAGGCAGAACAAGATGCAAATACCTGTGTTGTTGATGGCTTAGATGCTCAAACCACTTATGATTTGTTTGTGTACAGTGGCTCGACCAAAAAAGGGAAAGTAACCATCACTACCAAAATCGCACTCAATGGTGCAATTGAAGTTTCTGATGAAACTGAACTAACGGCAGCATTAAGCAGTGCTACAGACGGAACGGTTATCGCTCTCAAATACAAAGCCGATGGTTACGCTGCAAATAATATAGTTATCAGTAAGTCCATATCGCTGATTAGCCATCCCGAGAACACTCAGACACCGGTTGTGAAAGGTAGTATTGCATTGAATACCGGCGTACAAACATTCCTGGTCGAAGATTTAGATTTCGATGGAACAAATACGGCTTCAAATTTTATGTCTGTCAGCACGGCACTTCAGGATGGTGCTGTAATTAATGTAAAAGGTTGTAAAATATACAATTATACGCGTGGATTATATTCTCACACAGCAGCTGACAGCAAAATAGGTTCATTAACTTTCGATGATTGTGTCGTGTCTAATATACCCGGAAGCGGAGGTGACGGTATAGATATTCGGAAGTCGTTTATTGCCAAGTTTACCATCAAGAATTCTACATTCAATAATTGTTTCCGTTCATTCTTGAGGATAGATGCCGGCGGCGATGTACTCGGAACAGGTATGAAGATAGATATTATCAATAATACTTTCAATAACATTTGCCAATTAGCAGATGCCAGTAACAAAGGATTTTTGTATGTGCGGGCTGCTGCACCCAATATTACATTGAGTAAGAATCTATTTACAAACAATACTTGTGTAAATGCTCGATTAGGAAATAACGGAGCAGTTTCATTGTACGAAGGCAACTTCTTCTACAATAATTCGGCTATTTGGTTTACCGGAGTCAATTGGAATTTAGAAAATTCCACTGCCAATGGTGGAGGAGAGCTACAAGCAAGTCCTTATACAAACGCAGCCACCGGAGATTTCACGCTTACAAATGCAAGTTTGAAAAATAATAACATAGGCGACCCCCGTTGGAATAAATAAAACAGATAACATTAAGAAAGGGATTTTGAATTAAATTAGGGCAAACGCACGAAATTTGCGATGTCTCCACGACACTCCTCGTTCCTCGTCGTTTCGGTCGACATGACGGAGTTTCTTGGAATAGGATAGGAGGAAAAGATTGGCGGCGAAGCCGCCAATCTTTTTCCTCCCCCAATACATAATTAGCAATTCGTCATGTCGAGCGAAACGCAGTGTAGTCGAGACATCGCAAATATAGGTATATAATTAGGATATAATTTCGTGCGTTTGCCCTAGAATTAAATTAAAGTCCCTTTCTTTTTTCAAGAAAATACAATGAAACAATTTCTAACCATAATAACCTTCATCATAGCACCCCTTTTTGGGGGTGGGTGGCTCTTTGCAAACACTTCGCAGGAAGCATGGAAGACAGAATATCCTTCTATTGAAGCCAATATAAAAGCACCCGCATTTAACAAAAAAGAATACAATATTGTAAAGTTCGGGGCAAAACCCAACGACCCTAAATTCCTCAACAGCGAAGCCATCAACAAAGCCATTGACAAATGCAGTGCCGATGGCGGTGGCATAGTCGTTATTCCCGCAGGAGTATGGCATACCGGAGCAATAACACTAAAAAGTAATGTGAACCTCTGTGTTAGCGAAGGAGCCACTCTGCTTTTCACAACCGACACAAAGCAGTATCCGTTGGCACTCACTCGTTGGGAAGGAATCGATTGCTACAATTATCAACCGATGATTTATGCGTATGGGCAAACAAATATTGCCATTTCAGGAAAAGGAACCATTGACGGCGGTGCCACACGAGCTGACTGGTGGAGCATGAATGGCGATCCAAGGTATGGCTGGCGCGAAGGAATGGATTCCCAAAAAACCGGCAAAAAAGGCAGAGAGCTTTTGTTGAAATGGAATGAAAATAACACCCCTGTCGAAGAACGGAAAATGGGCGATGGGTACGGTATGAGACCGCAGTTGGTCAATTTCTACAAATGCGCCAATGTGCTGATTGAAGATGTAACGCTTTTACGATCGCCGTTTTGGGTCATTCATCCCTTGCTGTGCGAAAACCTTACCGTACGCCGTGTACATATCCAAAACGATGGACCCAATGGCGACGGCTGCGACCCCGAATCCTGTAAAAATGTTTTGATAGAAAACTGCTATTTCGATACCGGCGACGACTGTATTGCCATCAAATCAGGACGAAACAACGACGGCCGCCGCTGGAATATTCCAAGCGAAAACATCATTGTGCGTAACTGTTATATGAAGAACGGGCACGGAGGAGTTGTGGTTGGCAGTGAAATATCCGGCGGGTACAAAAATCTTTTTGTAGAGAACTGTAAGATGGACAGTCCCGAGCTGGAACGCGTCATCCGTATCAAAACAAATAATTGTAGGGGAGGAATTATAGAAAACATACATGTCCGCAATATTGAAGTAGGAGAATGTAAAGAAGCGGTGTTAAGAATCGAAATGACATACGAACCAAATGAAAAATGCCGTCGCGACTTTCCGCCCGTTGTCCGGAATATATATTTGGAAAATATTACCAGCAAAAAAAGTAAATACGGTGTAATGATAACCGCTGCCGACGATGACACCAATGTATATAACATCGAAGTGAAAAACAGTTCGTTTCAAGGAGTAGAAAAAAACGGAAACTACATCACCGGAAAAATCAAAAACATTCGTTTTGCCAATTTATATATCAATAAACAATTAGCCACCGACCATCAACCGTGGTCGCAAGCAATGGTTATGTCCGAAATGAAGCGCACCCCCCGGGCGTGGATGCTCGATTTCTCCAACACACCTAAGTGGGGTTATACCATAGGCTTGGAGTTAGAGTCCTTTTGGCAGGTCTACAAGCAATACGATAGCAAAAAGATAGCCGGTTATGTATTATCTTACACAGATACTATTGTGAAAAAAGACGGTACTATCCTTTCTTACAAAATTTCAGATTACAATATAGACCAGATAAATTCAGGCAAACTGCTTCTGAAAGTATATGATGAGACCAAACAGGACAAATATTTAAAAGCTATTCATACACTATACTCTCAGTTGGAAAATCAGCCACGAACAACCGAAGGCGGCTTTTGGCACAAAAAAGTATATCCGCAACAAATGTGGCTTGATGGGCTTTACATGGGTTCTCCCTTTTTAGCGCAATATGCAGCCATTCAGTTGAATGGAAGTCAAAGCGTTTTTGACGATGTCGCAAATCAATTTCTGATTGTAGCCCGTCATACTTACGACCCCAATACCGGTCTTTACCGCCATGCTTGGGACGAAACCAAATCCCAAATATGGGCAGACCCCGTCACCGGACAATCAGCTCACACATGGGGGCGCGCACAAGGATGGTTCTTCATGGCGTTGGTCGATGCTCTTGATTATATCCCCGAAAATCATCCCCAAAGGAACGATTTACTAAAACTGCTACAAACAATAGCCGATGGAGTAATCAAAACACAGCAACCCGATACCGGCGTTTGGTATCAGGTTATGGACCAGCCCCAACGCAAAGGAAACTATTTAGAAGCCACTTGTAGCTCGATGTTTAGTTATGCTTTGCTCAAAGGAGCCCGCAAAGGTTATTTGGGAGAAGCATACAAACAAGCCGGCGAAAAAGCATTTAATGGAATTATTACTAATTTTGTTCAGAAAAACGAAGACGGCACCATTTCGCTCACACGCTGTTGTGCCGTAGCCGGGCTCGGAGGAAAACAGCAACGAAACGGCTCTTTTGAATATTACATCAGCGAGCCCATAATAGACAACGACCCCAAAGGCGTAGGACCATTTATAAAAGCAGCTTTGGAAATGGAAAGGATGTAAAATTATGAAGACATTATTTAAGTTTATGTTGGCAACAACATTATTATTCGTTTCTTTTGGATTATCTGCACAAAAGCCGGTGCCGGTTAAACCCAGAATCCTTATCAGCACAGATATTGGTGGTACCGACCCCGACGATAACCAATCAATGACACACTTCTTGATGTACAGTGATTTATTCAACATCGAAGGCCTTGTTTCATCCCCATCTTACGGCAATGGAAGCAAAGAAGAAATTTTGCGGATGATTGATTTATACGAAAAAGATTTTCCCAAGTTAAAGAAATATCAGAAAAATTTGGCAACACCCGATTATTTACGCTCAGTTTCCACACAGGGGAAACGCGGCAATGCCTCTTATGCGGGTTATACAACAGCTACCGAAGGCTCAAACTGGATAATTCGATGTGCCAAAAAGAAATCAAGCCAGCCACTTTGGATTTTAGGGTGGGGAGGCTTGGAAGATCTGGCACAGGCATTGCACGATGCACCCGAGATTCAAAAAAACATACGGGTATATTGGATTGGAGGACCCAACAAAAAATGGAGTGCCAATAGTTACGCCTACATAGCCGAAAACTTTCCAAACCTTTGGTTTATCGAAGTAAATGCTTCGTACTACGGATTCTTCTCCGATAAACAAACGCTGGACAGCATCAAAACCTCAAATTATTATGATAAATATATTCAGGCATCCGGATATTTAGGCAAAGACTTTAAAAATTATTACAAAGGCGATGTAAAAATGGGCGACACACCCTCACTTCTCTATATGATGGACGGCAATCCCAACGATCCCGGTCGCGAAAGTTGGGGTGGTAGTTTCGAAAAATTCAATCACAGCCCCCGTGTGCAGTTCAACCGTGCCACTAATCTTACAGATACCGTTGCGTACTGTGCCATTGTTGAGTTCAACCTTTCAGGTCCCAAACTGAATATACCAGTAGATTCTATTTGTTTTTGGATGGAAACACCCTATAAAAATACGGTGCAGAAATGGGCAGGCTATTATCTCGGCAATGGTCGATACTCGCTCAGGTATATACCCAAGCAAGCCGAAGTTTTGAGCTATAAATTTACATCTGACATACCTGGTTTCCCTTCGCAGGAAGGAACTTTGGTGGTAACCAATCAATTTCCGGGCAAAAACAACCCAATGGATTACCCGTTGGGCAATAATTGGTACACCGACAGATCCGACCCGCAACAATATGATGGAAAAATACAAGGAGGAAAAACCGTTTCAAAGTGGCGACAAAGTGTATTGTTAGATTGGGCAAAGCGTTGGGAATGGTTGAAATAATAAACGCATGTAAAGCCGCGGTGTGCCACGGATCTACGATAAATCAAAATAAAATTACAGACACAGATGAAAAAATTAATTGTATTATGTCTATCCCTTTTTTTCGTTGCCACATCCTTTGCGCAACAAGAAACCGGTGTTAAACGATGGAAAGATGTAGCGTTAAAAATGCCAACCGAATGGTATGGCAGCGAAGAAGCGTTGCGTGTAGCCGAAAATGTAATGCTCTATCAGCGTAATTTGGGAGGTTGGCCTAAAAATATTGAGATGCACCTTCCGCTCACAGCAGAACAAAAAGAGAAAATCCGGGATGAAAAAGAGAACGAAGATACCATTTTCGACAATGATGCCACTTCCACACAGATGTGGTTTCTGTCCAAAGTATATGCCCAACAGCCCAACGAGCGTATAAAAGAATCCTTCAACAAAGGCTTGAAATTTATACTCAAAGCACAATACAAAAACGGCGGCTGGCCTATGTTTTACCCCTTGAAAGAAAAAGGATATTATGATCGCATCACTTTCAATGATAATGCCATTGCAAATATTTTAAATTTGCTTAAACCCATTGCGAATAAAGAAGGAGAAATATACAAAATGGTCGATGCCGAAACCATTAAGAAAACAAAAGAAGCCTACGACAAAGGGATCGACTGCATCCTGAAATGCCAGATTGTAAAAAACGGAGTAAAAACAGTATGGTGTGCCCAACACGATGAATATAACTTTAAGCCTGTGATTGGCCGTCCTTTTGAATATCCGTCTTTTTCGGGTCTCGAATCGGTTGGCATCATTCGCGTATTGATGGATGTTGAAAATCCTTCAAAGGAAGTTATAGACGCTGTCAATTCTGCGGTAGCTTGGTTAGACACACACCGCATCAAAGGCATGAAAGTAGTTGATTTCACAAATGAAAAAGGAGAAAAAGACCGCAAGATAGAGCAAGACCCAACTGCCCCCGATTTGTGGGCACGATTTTACGATTTAGATAAAGAAGTGCCCATTTTTGGAGAAAGAGGTAACCCGCATATTCTTTATAATTTGTCTGACATAACCGATACTAAACGACACACCGGTTATCAGTGGTACGGCACATGGGCAGAAAAACTCATAGATAAAGAATATCCGAAATGGAAAAAAAGGATCGGACTTGCTGAATAAACTCAAATCCAAAATTCGCATCGCCCTCATGTAGATTACTTACATGGGGGTTTTTATGTAGACAAAAATACCTTAAAATAATTTTTACTTTCAATACAAAAAACCAAATAACCAAAGAGGGACTTTGTTTGCAAAGCCGGTCTCGATATCATCGGCTGCGATATAGGCATTTTGAATATTTTTTATTTGGGAGTTACTTTTATTTTTTCCGCCAACCTCAAAAATAATACTTTCATCAATCGTAAAATCACCGTTTTTCGCTGTATTGACTTTGTGTTTTGTACGCAATTGATTGGCAAAAAAGGTTTCACGCACATTGCCCGTATTGATATTTTGAAATGCCAAAGAATGAATAATATTGGTGTTTTCAAGGTACACCTTTTGTGGTTTTGTCAATGTTTGAAGTGTTTGATTTGGTTCTGTAATGCATTGAATTATACCTGCTTTATCTAATAAATACAGATATTTCACCAAAGCATGCCTACTGATTTCTATTGCGGCACTCAAATTGGTGATATTAGGTGTAAAAGGCACCATTTCTGCAATCGTACCAAGCAACTTTTTGATTTTCAAAATAGTAGTGTATTCAATATTTTCTATTGCAGGCAAATCTTCGTTCAGCGTTTTGTGGATAGATTGTTCAACTTGAATAGGATAAGTCAAAATATTTTCTTTATAATAAGGATAATAACCATATTCAAGATATTTTTTCAATTCAGGCAAAATTCTGATTTTAGAGGCAATCTCGGAAGCTATTGTACGATGATCTTTCAAAATACTACTCAATTCTAAGGCTGGCAATTCAATTCCATTTTCATATTTCAAAAACTCACGAAACGACAATCCTTTCAATTCATATACTACTGCCCTTCGCGAAAAATCAACACTTGCATTGAAAATTTCGAGTATCGAAGAACCCGTAAAAACAATGTGCAGCATAGGATAAGAATCGTAAATGTTTTTGATTTCCATCGCCCACGACTGATATTTATGCACCTCGTCTAAAAACAAATGTGTACCGCCGAGATTATAGAAGTCTTCCGCAAGTTCCCAAAGAGAATGCTTGGTAAACCAAATATTATCCAAACTTACATAAAGAGCTTTTGTTTTATCAGGAAAATTCAATTTGATGTGTTGTAGCAGAAGAGTAGATTTACCCGTCCCTTTTGCTCCGATTATACCTACTAATCGATTATTCCATGCAATATTATTATACAAATAGCGAATAAAATCAGTACTTGTATATTGTACTAATCTGTCGGAAGTGGTAATTAGAGATTCCATTTTCTGTAAAAATTGGTATTTGAAAATATCAACAAAGATAGTAATTTTTTTAATACAGCATCGAAATTCTGTTTTTTATAAAAAATGGTAACAAATGTATCACTGCTTTTTTAAAAGCTATTGAAAAATAATTTGTATTGATATGATTTTATAGCCATCATAATAGTAAGAAATTTTATGTTTTTTATCTTTTAAACTAATTGGAAATGAATTATTTGATAAAAAATCCTATTCTTTTGTTGTTTTCTAATACCCTTCATTTTCCTTCATCAATATCTTTGTGTAGATAATTTATTTCACAAAAAATGAAAAAATATTTTTACCTGTTGTGTACATTAATTTGTATTGTGTGTAATGTAAATGGAGCATCGTCTATCGACCGCAAAGCATTGGTTATGCGCAACAATCCCAAAGTAATGAAAATTGATTCTCTGTCATCTTTATCTATTGGTAACGGCGGATTTGCGATGACGGTAGACGCCACCGGCTTGCAAACCTTCCCCGATACATATAAAAATGGGGTTCCATTGGGAACACAATCGCAGTGGGGCTGGCATAGTTTCCCCAATACCAATAATTACCAGCACAAAGAAACCCTCAAAGATTACGATTTCGGACGAGGCAAATTAGAATCTTATGCCGTACAAAGCAATGATTTTACAAAGCGCCAAAAAGAAGCAGTAAACTACTTTCGGGCTAACCCCCATCGTTTGCATTTAGGAATTATTGGTTTGGAGTTAGGTGAAAAAACGAAAGCATCCGACCTGAAAAATGTTGAACAAGAATTGGATATGTGGAACGGACAAATCAACAGCCGTTTCTTGCTCAGCAACAAAGCTGTCAATGTGCAAACTGTTTGCCATCCCGAAAAAGATATGATCAGTGCCAAAATATCCGCAGCATTCAGCCCTGCCATAAAATTCCGGTTTGCATACCCCGTCGGAGAATGGGGCGGCGATGATTGCGACTGGACAAAAAACAATCTCCATACAACCACTATTATTGCCCAAACAGCACAATCGGTCGTATTAAAAAGAGAAATAAATGCTACCGTTTATTATGTAACGATCAATTGGGAAGGAAAAGCAACGATAATTGAAAAAGAAAAAAATTACTTCATACTAACCTCAGCAAGCAAAGATTTGTCATTTAGTTGCCTGTTTACCGACAGCTATTTGCCAAATACAGCACTTCCTAAATTCAACCAAACACAGCAAGCCGCCTTTTCCTATTGGAATTCTTATTGGACAACAGGCGCAGCTGTCGATTTCTCCGGTTGCAAAGATCCCCGAGCCAAGGAATTAGAGCGTCGTGTAGTATTGTCACAGTACCTCTTGGCAATTCAATGCGCAGGCGACACTCCTCCGCAGGAAACAGGATTGACCTACAATTCGTGGTACGGAAAATTCCACTTGGAAATGATTTACTGGCATCAGGCGCAATTTGCTTTGTGGGGTCATCCCGAATTGTTGGATAGAACACTTGCATGGTATCATACGGCTTATCCGATAGCCAAAGAAATTGCGCAACGCCAAGGATTTGAAGGCGTTCGCTGGATGAAGATGACCGACCCTTCTGCGATGGAAGCACCATCATCTATCGGGTCTTTCCTTATTTGGCAACAACCGCATATTATTTATTTAGCCGAGTTGCTTTACCGCGACAATCCTTCGCAAGAACTCATTGATAAATATGCCGATCTCATTCAGGCAACAGCCGAATTCATGTATTCATTTGCCACTTACGACGAAAAAAATGATCGTTATATCCTAAAAGGACTTATTCCAGCACAAGAAACCTTGAAGCCCGAAACAACCTTTAATTCTCCTTACGAATTAGCCTATTGGCATTGCGCCATGAAAATGGCGCAACAATGGCGCGAGCGAACAGGCAAAACACGCAAGACCGAATGGGATTCGTTGATAAATAAACTATCTGTGTTGGCGCAAAAAGACGGGCTTTATTTAGCAGCAGAGTCGGCTCCCGACACTTATCAGAATATTAAATTGATTTCCGACCACCCGGCTGTACTTGGTGCTTATGGCATATTCCCCGATTCAAGGCTTTTTGAGAAAGGTACCATGAAGAACACACTCAATTGGATTTGGGATAATTGGAACTGGGACCACACATGGGGTTGGGATTATCCGATGACCGCCATGAATGCCGCCCGATTAGGCGAGCCCGAAAAAGCAGTCGGCGCGCTGCTCATGGACAAACGAACCAATACCTATTTGGTAAACGGACACAATTATCAGGACGACCGCCTGCGCATATACCTTCCCGGCAACGGAGGTTTGCTAACCGCCATAGCCATGATGTGTGCCGGTTGGGACGGAAACGAAACCCCCAACCCCGGTTTCCCAAAAGATGAAAATTGGAATGTAAAATGGGAAGGCTTGAAACCAATACCTTAAAAAATAAAATTATATACTGATGAAATATCCATGAGTAAAGCACACCAAGCTCAATGACTATAACTCATGGATATTCCATCTGACCATTAAAAATAAAATTATAGACAGATGAAAAAAATCCTGTTTCTATTACTCGTATCATTCTCTGTCGTCAATATTGGCGCACAAGAGTACGCAATGACTGCCCCCATAGGTTGGGGAACCGGAACCACCGGTGGAGGAGCAAAAACGCCCGTTACAGTTAGTACCGAATCAGCATTAAGAAGTGCTATCAAAAGCAATTCGGTTGTAATTATCGATAAGTCGTTTACCCTCAACTCGACCATTAAACCCAATGGTATCAGTAATCTAACTATTCTTGGACGGAATGGAGCCACGCTCACTTGCAAAGCCGGCGGGCTTGTATTTGAAAGCTGTTCAAATATCATTGTCCGCAATATAAAACTCGTGGGTCCCGGTGCAGAAACCAACCAGGGCGACGACCCCCTCAACCTCAATAACACAACCAAAGTATGGATTGACCATTGCGAAATCGTTGACGGGTCGGATGGAAATTTCGATATCAGAAGCGCGGCTAATTATATTGCCGTAACCTGGTGCAAGTTTTCATACACTAGTAAATCCGCACTTCACGAATTCAGCAACTTAATTGGTTCAAGCGACAGCGACACCGGCGACAGGGGAAAACTAAAAGTTACTTTTCAATATTGCTGGTGGGCACAAGGCTGTGTAGAACGAATGCCGCGCATTCGCTTTGGTCAGGTACATCTTGTAAACAATCTATATAATAGCGCCGCATCAAACTATTGTGCAAGAGCAGGACTTGAAGCCGATTTGTATATAGATAAAAATGCCTTTGTAGGCGTAAGAAGCCCCCTGACAAACAATGAAAGTCAAACCTTTAACAGCACTTTTACAACCGACAATCTATTAAGCAATGTTTTGGGCACAAACACAAAAGTAAAAATAGATGCACTCGGCGGACGAAAAGGCGAAGCAACCTGGAATCCATACACCACCACCAACTATACAATCAGTACCATTCCGGCAAGCCAAGTGCAAAGTGCAGTCAGCAACGCTTCGTGTGGAGCAGGTGCAACCCTTACGGTAGCTGCAAACGGAAGCATCTCAACGCCTTGCTCATTGCCGCCGAGCCTTGCAACCTCCGCAGCCACTTGGGTACTTACCCAAAACATGAATGCCACCGTTAGTGCAAATCTCAATGCCGGAGCAATTCAATATAGTGGCACCACCACCGACAATACTCCGACCACAATCGGTACACGGTTCTTTATAGCCGAAGGAACTTATCCTGCGGGAGCATGCGATCCTGCTTTGTATGTACAATTCTCGGTAGCTCCGAAAACGGGTTATGACTTTTTTCTCGACGAAATTTCTTTTCTCATCTATGGAAATGGTACCGATAAGATGAGAGCCGATTTTTATTACTCAACCGACCCCGCTTTTACCAACCGTACACAGATAATGCAATATGTAGGCGCAGACTTGCCCCGCGATACCAATGGAAATCCAGGCACAGTAAGCCTCACCGGTCTTAACCTGAATGTAGCCGAAGGAAAAACCATCTATCTGCGCATTTACCCATACCATACCGGTATAGATCAAAACAATGGCAGAAGAATTATTCTAAAAGATGTGAAATTCGCCGGAGCAACCTCTCCTGCCGGTACAAGTACATCTCTTGATAATAACGCCGCAGATAAAATATCCTGTTATAAATCAGGCAATCGCATTTATATCAGTGGCTTGGAAGGGAAAAACGATATTCAAGTATTCACCTTCATGGGGCAAACGCTACTATCGACCACTATCGAAAACGATTTTTTTTCTACCGAAATAAACAGTTCGCCACTCATAGTAAGGATTAGCAGCTTAGACACACGCAAAACAAAAGTGGTAAAACTATTTTAGCTTTTTATCATTCAAACAATAAATACAGATTTTCAATAAATAATTTCGAGATTATTACATTAATTATTCACTTTTAAAATTTAAAGACATGAAAAAATTAGTCATTTCTCTATCATTGGCGTTTTGCTTAGTACAAGCACAAGCGCAAAGTGCAGCATCTGCCAATTGGGCATTACTTGCTGCACCTGACAACGCTGTTGTTAGCGGTCAAATAACTGCTGATGCTATTTCGATGAGCGGTTTAGTTCACAACGCTTATAATGCGACTTACGGTAAACAGGTAACGCTCGCTACCGGAGTTTATCCACAAGCGTCGGATCCAAACCTGTATATACAGTTTTCGGTAGCACCGAAATCAGGCTTTGATTTTACGCTTGATCAACTTTCTTTTTATATATGCGGAAACAGTTCTAACCTGATGCGGGCAGATTTCTATTATTCAACTGACGCGACTTTTGCTACTAAAACTCAAATCATGCAATATAATGATATTCCGGTTCCTCGTGATAATACTACTGGTCCCGGTTTGGTATCACTTACTTCTATGAATTTGAAAGTAGCAGATGGACAGCATGTTTATTTGCGCATTTATCCTTTCAATGAAACTGCCGACCAAAATAGTGGAAGAAGAATATACTTGAAAGACTTAACATTTGCCGGAACAACTGCAGCAGCCGGAACAACTTCAGTTAAAGAAAATGTTTTGAATGCTTTAAACTGCTACAAAGCCGACAATCGCATCTATATACAAGGATTGACCGGGACAAACAACATTCAGGTTTTTGATATTTCGGGAAAACTGATCGTTTCTACCGAAGTTCAAAATGATGATTATGCTGCCGAAGTAGGTCAATCATTGGTAATCGTTAAAATTACAAACAAAGAAACAAAAGACACGAAAGTAGTCAAATTGTTCTAGTCACTAAAAACGAACACGGATGACCGGTAGGGTAGAAGCATATAAGTTAGAGATTAAGGTTTCTTATATATCTGCTTTATCGTGTCATTTGCGTTCAAAAAGAAAAAATCTGTATAAAAAGAAGAACACAGATGACCGGTAATGTAGGTTTCGACTCATAATAGTAAAAATTGTTTGTTATTTAATTAAATACTCTTGAAATCTGCGTTATCGCGTCATTTGCGTTCAAAAAAACAATAACCTCGAAATTATTTATTAAAAAATTCCACTGGTTTTCATGTGGAATGCTAAAATAAATTTTGATTTTTTTAGCTGCATCGCAGCGTAATCTTTGTAGCCGTGTGGCGCAAGCCCACGGGATAAAGAGCAAACCAAAACAGAACCGCGTAGCGGTGAAACAATAGCTTAATACAGGTAAACAATTTTGATCCGTTTCTATGTGTCGCCGCTATGCGGCTCGTATGCCGGATGTTTCTTTATCCGTGGGCTAAAGCCACACGGCTACAAAGATTATGCTGCGATGCAGCTAAGTTTATTTGTTTAAAATTACTTCCACTCGAAAAACGGTCGAACCTAAAAAATAAACCTTGAAATTAAAATTATATGCAGATGAAAAACAGCTATCATTTCTTTGCGTTCGATCTGGGTGCAACCAGTGGGCGTTCCATTGTTGCAACATTGGAAGATGGGGAAATGAAATTGAAAGAACTCACCCGTTTCAGCAATAAAATATTGCGTATAGACAACAAATGTTTCTGGAACATTTATTCCTTGTTTGACGAGTTGAAACGAGGACTTCAAACAGCCCAATCAGAAGGCTATGAACTCGATGCTATCGGGATAGATACTTGGGGCGTAGATTTTGCCTACATTGCCCAAGATGGTTCATTGCTAAGCCTTCCGCGCTCTTACCGTGACTTGTACACCAACGGAATACCCGAAGAATTTTTTAAAATAATCACTCGAAAAGAAGTGTACGAAGCGTCCGGCATACAAATTATGAATTTCAACAGTTTGTATCAATTCTATGCCGCACAAAAAGAAGAGATGTCGGCGTTGCAACATGCCAACGCAATCCTTTTTATGCCCGATGCCTTGTCCTATCTACTCACCGGACAAAAAGTCTGCGAATACACCATCGCTTCCACTTCGCAGATGTTAAACCCTCGCACAAAAACATTTGAGCAAAAGCTGCTTGAACCGATCCGAAATTTGGAAGCACTTATACAACCAATTGTTATGCCCGGCACAATGATTGGAAAACTAAAAGACAGCCTGCAAAAAGAATGCGGCGTAGGCGATATTCCTGTTATAGCCGTAGCCGGACACGATACAGCCTCGGCAGTAGTAGCCGTTCCTGCCGAGAATGAAAACTTTGCCTATTTGAGTTCCGGTACATGGTCGCTAATGGGCATCGAAACAAAAGAACCGATCATAACCGATGAAAGTTTTGAACTGAATTTCACCAATGAAGGCGGCGTTGAAGGAACAACGCGTTTTCTAAAAAATATTACCGGCATGTGGTTGCTCGAACAATGCCGCAAAGAGTGGAAATTGGAAGGGGCAACCTATTCTTATCCCGAAATAGTGCAAATGTCCGATTCGGTTGCCGGCTTCCAATTCCTGATCGACCCGGACGATGCTGTTTTTGCCAATCCAGAAAATATGACAAAAGCAATAGCCGATTACTGCCAAAGAACGGAACAAAAACAACCCCAAACACATGCCGAATTTGTGCGTTGTATTTTTGATAGTTTGGCTTTGAAATATAAATATGTATTGAATAGTCTGCAAAAACTGTCGCCTTTTGCCATTGAGAAATTGTATATAATAGGGGGCGGATCGCAAAATAAATTACTGAATCAAGCTACAGCCAATGCTATTGGAATTCCCGTTGTGGCAGGTCCGGCAGAAGCCACTGCTTTGGGCAATGTAATGATGCAGACAAAAGGGTTGGGATTGTTCAATTCCTTAGATGAAATCCGCAGCGTTGTCCGCCAATCGGTAGAAATGGAGTATTTCTATCCCGAAAATACAGAAGCTTGGCAGACAGCTTACCGGACTTTTCTTTCCATTTTGAAAAAATAAAAACACACTATCAAAAAGCAAAAGAATATTTTCTATAAAATAGAAAATTTATATCTGCAAAAATTTCCGTTATCTGCGGGAAAAATAAATACTAGCCCGCAGATAGCACAGATAAACGCAGATGAATAATTTTTATAAAAAATTATTTTGAATGCACTTGACAAATAATGGGTATACAAATAAAATAACTTTAAAAAATAATTAACTATGAAAAACGAGAATGTACAAAAGATGTACGAAATAGCCAAAGAACGCTATCAGGCAGTGGGTGTAGATGTAGAAAAAGTATTGGAAAGATTGCAAAAGATAGCCATTTCTATTCATTGCTGGCAGGCTGATGATGTAACCGGATTTGAAAACCTTGGTAATCTTGGTGGCGGCGGTATTCAGGCTACCGGAAATTATCCGGGCAAAGCTCGTAATATTGATGAAATCCGTCAGGATATTGAAAAAGTACTGACAATGGTTGGAGGTAGCCATCGCTTAAACCTGCACGCTATCTATGGGGATTTTGGCGGAAAAGTAGTAGACCGTGACCAAATCGAAACTTCGCATTTTACAAGTTGGATGCAATGGGCAAAAGAAAAGGGATTGAAACTTGATTTCAATTCAACTTCATTCGGACACCCGAAAAGTGGTAACTTGTCTTTATCAAACCCTGATAAAGGTATTCGGGATTTTTGGATTGAACATACCAAACGCAGTCGTCTTATTTCGGAAGAAATGGGTAAATTCCAAAATGATCCTTGTATAATGAATCTTTGGATACACGACGGGATGAAAGACCAAACCGTGAACCGGCTCAAATACCGCGCTATATTGGAGCAGTCGCTCGACGAAATTTTTGCCACCGAATATAAAAATATGAAAGACTGTATTGAAGCCAAGCTCTTCGGGATTGGTTTGGAAAGTTATACCGTAGGTTCGTACGATTTTTATTTGGGTTACGGAGCCAAAAAACAAAAAATGGTAACATTGGATACCGGACATTTCCACTTGACCGAAAGCGTTGCCGACAAAATATCGTCATTATTACTTTTCACCCCTGAAATCATGCTTCATGTAAGTCGCCCTATTCGCTGGGATTCCGACCATGTAACTATTCTTAATGATGATGTGGCCGATTTGGCAAAAGAAATAGTAAGAGCAGAAGCCTTGGAGCGTGTCCATATCGGATTGGATTATTTTGATGCTTCCATCAATCGTTTAGGAGCTTATGTAATTGGTATTCGTGCTGCACAAAAAGCATTCTTACAAGGGCTTTTAGAACCTATTTCATTGTTGAGGAAATATGAAGAAAACGAACAGTATTTCGAACGCCTTGCCTTGCTCGAAGAAGCAAAATCGTTGCCTTGGAATGCTGTTTGGGATATGTTCTGCCTGAGAAATAATATCGCCGTGGGCGAAGATTATATTCAGGAAATACAACAGTATGAGAGAGAAGTAACCTCGAAAAGAAAATAAACATGGCAAATAGAATTATATTAAACGAAACCTCTTATCATGGAGCAGGCTCTCGCTCCGAGATTGTAACAGAAGTACAACGAAGAGGGTTTAAAAAAGCTTTTTTGGTTACCGACAAAGATTTGATAAAATTTGGCGTTGCCGGAGAAATCGAAAAAGTATTGAATGCCGGAAAAATCCCTTACAAGATTTTTAGCGATTTGAAAGCTAATCCAACCGTAAAGAATGTTCAAGATGGCGTTGATGCTTATATAGAATCAGAAGCCGATTTCATTTTAGCCTTGGGTGGCGGTTCTGCTATCGATACGGCAAAAGGCATAGGGATTATTGCCGCTAACCCTAAATTTTACGATGTGGTTTCGTTAGAAGGAGTTGCCGATACGAAAAATAAATCAATTCCTATTATTGCATTGCCAACCACAGCAGGAACTGCCGCTGAGGTAACCATAAATTATGTGATTACCGACGAGAAATCGAAAAAGAAAATGGTTTGCGTTGACCCAAACGATATTCCTGCTGTTGCTATTATTGATCCTGAATTAATGTATTCTATGCCAAAAGGATTAACTGCTGCAACAGGAATGGACGCATTGACGCATGCAATCGAAGCATATATCACTCCCGGTGCATGGGATATGTCGGATATGTTTGAATACCGAGCCATTGAACTGATCCATGCCCATTTGAAAAATGCAGTCGAGAACCCAAATGATAAAACAGCGCGCGAAGGAATGGCATTGGCTCAATATGTTGCCGGCATGGGATTTTCCAATGTCGGGTTAGGCATTGTGCACTCGATGGCGCACCCGCTTGGCGCCTTTTACGATACGCCGCATGGTGTGGCAAATGCTTTGCTACTCCCTTATGTGATGGAGTACAATGCGGAGTCGCCTGCTGCTGGGAAATATAAAAACATTGCAAAAGCATTTGGAGTTGCCGATACAGAGTCTATGAGTGTGGAAGAAGGAGTAAATGCTGCAATAAGTGCAGTGAAAGAACTTTCTATAAGTATCAATATTCCTCAAAAATTGAATGAAATAGGAGTGAAGAAAGAAGATATTCCGGCATTGGCGGTGGCTGCTTTCAACGATGTTTGTACAGGTGGCAATCCGCGCCCGACTTCTGTCGAAGATATTGAGAAATTGTATCAAAAGGCATTTTAAAAAATAATTAATAGAGATTATATTCAATAAGACATTATAGGATTAAAAATCAGTTCTTTATTACCCCTAATTAGCTCCTTGCAGTCGCTGACTTTCAGTTCCCCTAAAGGGGACTTTGGTTTAATTTGGGCTGTATGCATTTGCCAAAAGCCCCTTTAGGGGTTTGGGGTGATAAAATAAGTTTCATAATTGATTGAACATCACTGTGTATATAGTACTATTGAATATAATCTCTGATAATTAATAATTAATAATTTACAATTTAAAATTAAGAAACTATGCCAGTCTTTTTAAACAAAGTGGAACGCGGCAATCCATTGAAAAAAACCGACCCGAAGAAATGGTATGTTACACTCAAAACCGTAACACAGTTGAAAGAAAGCGATGTTGCCCGCCAAATCGCCGACGAAACTACCCTCAACCGCAAGGAAGCCGAAATGGCTCTTGCGCAGTTGGAAAAAGTACTTATTACCAACCTGCTGGCAAGCAACAGTGTGCAGTTGGGCGATTGGGGTTCGTTTCACCTCACCTGCAACAGCGAGGGCATGGACACCAAAGAAGCCCTTACAGCAAGCGCAGTCGAAGGTTTGAACATTCGTTTCACGCCCGGCAAAGCCCTGAAAGAAGCCTTGATGAAAGCAACCTTTGTTTTTGCCGAAGAGCTTGTAAGCAAGTAGCCGGAAATGCGAATATTCGCGTCCGACGACGCGAATATTCGTGTTTATCCTGTGCGAATATTCGTGCAGAAAAATACGAATATTCGTATTTGCTTGCGCAAATATTTGTAATGAAAAAAGTGGGTAGCCCGAATATGATTTATGATAAAATAAAAATATCTATACACATGAAAAATAGAAAAAGAGTCATCTTATTAATCTGTTTAGGATTTTCTGTAGTTTCGTCGTGGGCGCAAAAAGATACTGTTTTTTACAATAAAAAAATAGAGATTGTAGCTTTAAGAAAAGATGCTTCAAGCTATTCTGTTAGTTATCCTGACTCAATCAAGAAAAACAGAATCACCACAAAAACATTTAGCATTTCAGGACAGATATGGAGCGAAACTCCTTTTTTAATCTTAAACAAATCAGAAAAAGTGTATGATGGTATACAGCGTACTTGGAACAGAAAAAATGGAAATCTCAAAAGCGAAATTACCTACAAAAACAATAAATTAAACGGTTCTTTGAAAACATATTGGAGTAATGAACAACTGCGCCGTGATGATGTTTTTAAAGATGGAAAACTATTAACCGGAAAATGTTATACCAAAGCAGGGGCAGATACAACTTATTATGAGTATGATGTGAAACCGTCATATCCCGGAGGACAAGAAATGTTGTATAAATACTTACGCGAAAACTTGGAGTACCCTGAGCAAGCCAAAGAAAATGGAATAGAAGGTACGGTAATGGTGCGTTTCTATATCGAAAAAGACGGCAGTATTACTGATGTTACTGCATATAAAAGCAGTGGAAATCATTTGTTAGATGCCGAAGCAGTCCGTGTTGTTAGAGGAATGCAGAACTGGATACCGGGAAAAATAGAAGGAAAATTTGCACGAAAAACACATACACTTCCTGTGAATTTTTTTTTAAATAATTGAATAAAATTATAAATACATGAAATATCCATGGGCAAAGCACACCAAGCTCAATGACTATAACTCATGGATATTAACTCCCGTTGGTCGTTGACCTTCGGTTCCAATCTGACCATTAAAAATAAAATTATAGACAGATGAAAAAACTATTATTATCAGCATATATCCTGTTTGGCGTTATGCTGAGTGCCAATGCACAAGTATTCGATATGGAGGTTGCCAAAGACGGAACGGGCTATCCCACCATTCAGGAAGCAATAGACGCGGCAAGCGGAACAACGCGCACAACGATTTTTATTAAAAACGGTATTTACACAGAGAAAATATCGATAAACAAAGCCAATATCTCTTTAATCGGGCAAAGCGCAGAAGGCGTCATTATCACTTACGACGATTACAGCGGAAAAGTTACCCCATCAGGCACTTTGGGCACCTCGACCAGCGAAACAATGAAAATTGACAGTAAAGCAACCGGCTTTTATGGCGAAAACTTCACGGTAAAAAATTCGCACGGACAAGGAGCAGCAGCCGTTGCGCTAAATGTCCGCCCCGATCAGGCAGCATTTAAAAATGTGCGGATGATTGGTTTTCAAGACACTTTTTATTCGTGGGCAAACACGCAAACCAACCGCCAGTATTACTATCAATGCTATATCGAAGGCGCAACCGATTTCCTTTGTGGAGGAGGCATTGCTTATTTTGACGAATGCAAAATGTATTGCGTTTCTTCCAATAATGGCGGATACATAACAGCGGCACAGCCTACCAATGCAGCAGCCAGAGATTATGGCTATGTTTTCCAAAATTGCGTAATCGACGGCGACAATCTGGCAAACGCAGGCAAACCGTTTTATCTCGGTCGCCCCTGGGTGCAGTCAAACAATCCCGAAGCAAAAGTGGCGTTCTTGAACACTAAAATCAAAGAGAGCATTATTGCGCCTGCCGGCTGGACAGAATGGAGTACCGGAGATGTGAGGATTTCGCAATATTTCTTCGAGTACAATAGTATGGATTTGAACGGAACACCGTTGATATTAACCGGTCGCGTTTCGTGGTCGAAACAACTGACGGCTTCCGAAGCAGCCAATTACAGCATGTCCAATGTGTTAGGCAGTTGGAATGTTACCGCGTTGGTTGCTGCACCCGCTACACCAGCCAATTTGCAAGCTGTGGGCAAAAATCTCTCGTGGGGAGCGGTTTCCGGTGTAAAAGGCTATGTCATTATCCGCAACAACAATGTAATCGGGTTTAACACAACCAACTCTTACAACGATGCAACAGCAGCCGACGCCGAAAGTTATACCTATACTGTGCAAGCCGTTTTGGCAAACGGAAATCTAAGCGCAAAATCCAATCAAGCCAACATAAACGGAGGAGCAACCTCTATCAACGAAAATATGCTGAACGATGTAAAATGCTACAAAGCAGGCGAAAATATCTATTTTGAAGGATTGACAGGGCAAAACAGCATTCAGGTTTTTGATTTTCTTGGCAGGCAGCTTTATAGTGCGAATGTTGCAACAGGTACTTATTCTGTAGGAAATATCCAGTCTTTGGCAATTGTTAGAATTATGAATAAAGATACGAAAGCTACAAAAGTTATCAAATTATTTTAAAGCATTTAAAAATAATTACAAATGCCGACAATGACTGCCAATCAAAAAGAAACAGTAAGAATACTGGCAGAAATAAAAATGCAAATAAGCGAAACTTTTAAAGAAAAGAAATATCGGGACAAAATCTTGCATACATTAGGATATACACCCTATTTCATACCGGCATTAAGAAATAATCAAAGCGCACTCTTCGGATTGCTCTCTCAATTTAAAGAAAACCTCACAAGCGATTTACGCACAGAAATGGAAGTAAAAGGCATCGCAAAAGACAGTTTAGATAAAGTTTTGGAATATGCCGGCAATATTTAAATTAAGAATTAAGAAACCTAAAACATGAAATAAAAAATCAAATATGAACACAATTATCGGATTAATCATAATAGCAATCGGGAGTCTCGGACAGTCAAGCTCGTATGTCCCCATTAAGAAAGTAAAAAACTGGTCGTGGGAAAGTTTCTGGCTTACACAGGGGATATTCGCCTGGCTCGTTTTTCCATTGCTCGGCGCATTGATCGCATTGCCAGCCGGGCATTCCCTGCTTGAAATATGGACAACCGGCGGCAACGACATTTGGAAAAGCATCGGTTATGGCGTACTTTGGGGCATTGGCGGTCTCACATTCGGATTAAGCATGCGCTTTCTGGGCGTTGCCTTAGGACAATCGTTGGCACTTGGCACCTGTTCGGCATTTGGCACCATAATTCCTGCCCTGTTAAAAGGCGAAAACCTGTTTAGAGGCAACGGCTTGATACTCCTTATCGGCGTCAGCATTGCCATTGCAGGCATTGCCGTTATCGGTTATGCCGGCTCGTTGAAATCAAAAAACATGACCGAAGAAGAAAAGAAAAAAGCAGTGAAAGACTTTGCCTTGAAAAAAGGACTTTTAATCGCCATTCTTGCCGGTGTGATGAGTGCCTGTTTCAATCTCGGACTCGAAGCCGGCGCAGGCATCAAAGCCAATTTAATCACTTTGGGAGCAAAACAATTATTGGTTCTCAATCCGGTTATCCTGTTGGTTACGCTTGGCGGTTTCATTACCAATGCCTGCTATTGCCTTTTCCAGAACTTCAAAAATAAAACATTTACCGATTACACAAGCTCATCGGCAAGCGTTTGGACAAACAACCTCTTGTTTTGCGCCTTAGCCGGATTACTTTGGTATTCGCAGTTTTTCGGTTTGGGCGTTGGGCAAAGCTTTTTCGAGCCGGGAAGCGTCATGATGGCATTCTCGTGGAGCATATTAATGTCCTTAAATGTCTTATTTAGCAACTTTTGGGGAGTCATCCTCAAAGAATGGGAAGGCGCCGGGCGAGAAACAATCATGGTACTTATATATGGGTTGGCACTATTGGTTTTCTCCATTATTTTCCCGCAATTAATGAAATAAAAATAAAATATAAACAGATGAAATCAATCTTAGACAATCGTCCCGAGTTGGCAAGACAAATAAACGATGTAGCCGAAGTAGCAGGCTATTTATGGCAAAAAGGCTGGGCAGAACGCAACGGCGGAAACATTACTGTCAACATAACCGAAATAGTAGATAACGCCATAAAAGAACTGAAACCAATAAGCGAAAAAATCGCATTAGGCAGAACCTTCCCCAACCTGAAAAACTACTATTTCTTTTGCAAAGGAACCAACCGCCGAATGCGCGATTTAGCCCGTTGGCCAATGCAAAACGGTTCCATCATTCGCATTGCCGACGATTGCGCTCATTATGAAATTATCGCCGATGATGTAATAGCCCCGACCTCCGAACTGGTTTCACATTTGTCTATTCATAATTATCTCATCGAAACCGGTTCGGATTACAAAGCCACCTTACACACTCACCCGATCGAACTGGTAGCAATGTCTCACAATCCTAATTTCCTGGAAAAAGACAAACTGACTAACTTGCTATGGAGCATGATACCCGAAACCCGTGCTTTTTGTCCACGAGGCTTAGGCATCATCCCATACCAAATGCCAAGTTCATTCGAGTTAGCCGATGCTACCATCAAAGAATTGAAAGAATATGATGTGGTAATGTGGGAAAAACACGGAGTTATGGCTGTAGGCAAAGATATAATGGACGCATTTGATATGGTAGATACTCTGTCGAAATCAGCACAAATTTATTTAACGGCTAAGTCTATGGGATTTGAGCCAACCGGAACAACCCAAGAACAGATGGACGAGTTGAAAGACGCGTTTAATTTGCCAAAATAAATGAAAAACATAATTTCGATACTCCTGCTTCTCATATTCGGCACACATTTATGGAGTCAAACCATTACCATTTTTACCATTGGAGACTCGACTATGTCTGATAAGCCCTTGAATAATGATAATCAGGAAAGAGGTTGGGGTCAAATGTTGCCGATGTTTTTTAATGATAGCATTCAGATCAACAATCAAGCTGTCAATGGACGAAGTTCGAAAAGTTTTATTGACGAAGGTCGTTGGGAAAAGGTGTTGACAAAGATAAAAGCAGGAGATTATGTTTTTATACAATTTGGACATAATGACGCGAAACCTGATGAAGCCCGACATACCCAGCCCGGTAGCACATTTGATGATAATCTTCGATGTTTCGTCCAAGAAACGAGACTGAAAAAAGGAATACCGGTGTTATTCAATTCGATTGTTCGGCGGAATTTCAACACAGAAGGTGTTTTAACAGATACACATGGTGCTTATTTAGACTCGCCCCGCAATGTGGCGAAAGAAATGAATGTTCCTTTTATTGATATGAACCAAATTACCTACAATTTGGTGATGAGTATGGGAGTTGAAGACTCAAAGAAGCTTTTTATGTGGATAGTTCCGGGAATATCCGCCGCTTGTCCAGCCGGACGAGAAGACAATACCCATTTATGTTATTATGGCGCCTATACCATAGCGGGTTTAACTATCAATAACATAGCAAAAGAAGTACCCGCTTTAACAAAATATATTTGCCAAAAAGAGGATAGTTGTTATCAATAAGTATAGATGTTTCAATTTATATCAGACCTCAATAAAAGATTAAACACTCAACTGCAAGCCATTGATTTGGAGCAATCCGACCTTATCAAAAAAGCTCAACAATCTTCCCTTATATTAACAAATGCCTTGACAGACCTCAGGGCATTTGTTGTTGAATACACCTTTGTTGATGAGGCGGAAGAAATCATTTTTTTTAAAGAAACAAAACCTGAATTAGTCGGACAGTTATTATACCACATTAAAATTTTCAATATTGAGAGCCGTCGTCCGATGGGAAGCAGCCAAATACTGGAAAACTACCTGCGCCACGAGCTAGAAAAACTAACTTTCTTTTTCAATAGCCATCTTGAATTTTATCAGTATTACCGTATGAAATCTACCTATTTAGATGGCCGATATTTTACACGAGGCAAACAAGAAATCAACCTCTGTGACGATAACCTGATGTTTTACTTTGATTCAAATTTTTCTACAAGCCATGACTATCTTGTGGCTCAAATTATTACTAATAACCGCTTGGAGGGTTATCTTAATAGCGAATTAGAAAAGCTGGTTGTTAAATCTGCTAATCCCACTTGGGAACAACTTGGTAATACTATCAATCTGCGTTGGACAGAAAGCAAAACATCGCTGGTTGAACTTATTTATGCCTTAGCCTCGTCAGGTGCACTCAACAATGGCAATTGCGAAATACGCGAACTCACGGCTTTGTTTGAACAAACTTTTAATATACGCTTACCTGATATTTACCGCACCTACCTCGAAATTAAAATCCGGGGTAATCCCACTAAATTTATTGATACACTCAAAAACTCCCTTCTTCAAAAAATTGAAGATGAATGGTGAAAAAATTCATGTCGTAGCTGCAAGAATGAAAGTAAAAAATGCACATCGTAAATGATGTGCGTTTTTTATATGTGGTATCTGTATTATTTATCCAACTCTTTTCGGATAAAGTTCTCCAAAAGTTTGCTGTCAGGTAATTTGAGTAGATACTTGGAAACAAAAAGCTGATTATCCATGTGTGAAGTGGTATATTTAACCAGTGTATCGTCTTTGTGAGCACAAAGAATTAGCCCAATAGGTGGGTTGTCGCCTTCGGTCATTTCGTTTTCTTCAAAATAATTAAGATAGAGGGTCATTTGTCCAGCATCAGAATGGTCATATTCGCCCAACTTCAAATCTATCAACACATGACATTTTAATATTCGGTGGTAGAACACTAAATCAATCCGATAATGCCTATTATTAAATGTAATTCGTTTTTGCCGTGCTTCAAAACAAAAGCCTGTACCTAACTCAACCAAGAATTTTTGTAGATGGGTAAGAATGGTTTGCTCTAAATCAGATTCGCTGTATTCAGTTTTTTCCTCCAAATCCAAAAACTCCAAAATATACGGACTTCGTATAATTTCAGAGTTGTTTGTGGGTTTCAAATTCTTGATTTTGGCAATAATAGCTTCTTTGTTGGTTGATAGTACAGTTCGTGTAGCTAGGGCAGTGTCCATAGCTCTTTTGAGTTCGCGCACCGACCAATTATTTTTGATGGTTTCTACTTCATAAAAGAGGCGTTGCAGTGGGTCATCGATTCTTATAAGTTCTACAAAATGTGTGAAAGATAGTTTAGATAATAATAATTCGGGGGATAATACATTATTGTCATTGGATTTTACAGTCGTTGACTGCAAAATTGTATTTTCTAAAGACTGTAATTCAACAGTTTCCAACTGTTGAATATTTAAATCATCGGTATTTTCATTGCTTTGCAATTTTGCGGTCAGTGACCGCAAAATTGTATTTTCCTCATTTTTAGATATTTGTAATTTTGCGGTCACTGACTGCAAAATATGAGGGTACTTTAAATAAAAATCTTTGCAGATGTATAATTGTCGAAAACGAAGCCCTTTTATTTGGGTTAGTTTCTTGGCTAATTCTTGCATTAAATTTTCGCCATACTTAGCCCTGTCTTCTCCATTTTGTTCATATTCTGCAATGTAGAAACCAAACAACCAATTCCTGATTGTTAGGTGTTGGTTGACAGACTGGATAGCACTTTCTTGAAGTGTTTGATGAGCGTTAAAAATATTTTGTATCAAGCTGTTAAAGCTATTATTCTTTTGAGGTAACATGTCTTATTTATTATTTAGTGAGACAAAATTACAATTTATTATTGGATTTTATGAACCTGTTTGTCTTTGAAAATAAGGTTGTTCAAGTTGTTTATTTGAAAATTTTTCTTTCAATATTCGCATATCTTCACCAACTTTTTTATCAAGGATTTTAGCGTAATGTTGGGTTGTTTTCAAATTTTTATGCCCAAGCATTTTGGAAACGCTTTCGATAGGTACACCGTTAGTGAGCGTAACAGTTGTGGCGAAAGAATAGAACCTCAAAGCACTCCCCGGATAAGTATAGCAACTGCCTGATTTAACGGTGTATTACGCTTATAGACGCTTAGGATTGCATTTTGCCAAAAATGCAGAAAATAGCGAGGTTAAGCGAAAGTTCCCTTACTTATCCGTAACCCATTTCGTATTGGAGGGCATGAGTAAGAAACGCCGTTGGAGAGGACTTTACCACCGTTTCGTTGCCAAAAGTCGGGATAATTTTCAGGCTTTCGGTCAAACTGCGGAGAATAAGCCTTAAATCGGAGTTTTTCTCTTTGAACCACAATGTTTTGCGTAGCCATAAATAGCTCTATTAGAGGTAATTTTGAACCATTAAAAAATAGAGTTATGAAGCAAGCGTTAAAGGTTGCGTTCTACCTGAAAAAGAACGAAGTTGATGCCGATGGAATATGCCCCGTTATGGGACGGATCACGGTCGGCAAGTCCGTAGTGCATTTCAGCACAAAGACCGATGTTGCCCTGTCCCTTTGGGACACTCCTTCCGGTCGCTCGAAAGGAAAGAGCAAACCCGCTACCGAGTTGAACCGGAAGCTGGATAAAATCAATGTGGCTATTAACGCCCACTATAAAGAGTTGTCGCAGGTTAAGGAAAACGTTACCGCCGAACAGGTCAAAAGCGCGTTTCAGGGTATTGCTTCCGAGCAGGAAACAGTCGTAAAATATTTCACGCAGTACAATGAAGATTTTGCCAAGCGTGTAGGCGTGAACCGCGAAGCGTCCACGCTGTTTGAAATGCAAAATTCCTTACGGCATCTGAAAAACTTCCTGAAACACAAGTACAACCTTTCCGACATCCCATTTACCTCGCTTGATTTTTCGTTTATAGAGTCTTACGACTTTTATCTGCGCGTCGAATTGCAACGCAAATCGAACTCGATTTTGGGTATCACTTCCCGCCTGCGTCGCATGGTGAAGCTGGCTATCAGCGAGGGAATTATCACCCGCGACCCGTTCGACGGTTATGCACCCGACCGCCCGAAAGCCGTTCAGAAATATCTTACCCGTGAGGAACTGGATAAGATAATGAACACGCCGCTCGATCACCCAAACCGTTATCTGACGCGCGATTTATTCCTATTTGCGTGCTTCACCGGATTAGCTTACCGCGATATGCGCAACCTGACGGAAGATAATATCGTTCGTGCCGCCGACGGTGTGTTGTGGATAAAAACCGAACGGCAGAAAACC
>JAVBLE010000063.1:0-28126 GCA_031553685.1 Paludibacteraceae bacterium
TATTTCTCCACAACGATATCACTATTTTTTGTGTATCTAGACATCACAGCTCTTACCTCCTTCCGATTTATCAATAAAAATACAACTCTTGTGATTAATCGGTATTTTTTTTTTTGGTAAAGGTACGAGACATCGCAAAAGATTTATTAATCAGGCTTCTGCGATTGCGGGTCAAGCCCGCAATGACGATACTTTTATTGATTTTGTATTGTTCTTTTATTTTTTGTCATGTACTAAGAAACTATGCGGAGAACAAGAGCAATAACTCTATTTTGTGAATCAAACCTTTATCAGTCAAGCTGAAGATACCAGATAGAATTTTAGGATTTAAAGCCTACTAAGGGTTCTTTGCGGTAAAAATTACATTTAAAGGCAAAAATAGTTTGACAAATCCAAAAATCTTTTCTACATTTGCAACCGCAAACGAGGAATTTGCACCAAGCCACGAACAAGGTGGGATGGGTGAGTGGCTGAAACCACCAGTTTGCTAAACTGACGAACGGGAAACTGTTCCGCGAGTTCGAATCTCGCTCCCACCGCAAAGGCTAAGTATTAATTACTTAGCCTTTTTTTATTAAAAATAATCGTGTCCGAAACGCGGCATTAATCAGTCTTTTGCGATGTCTCGACAAACTCGACATGACGATGCGTCTATTGTTCTTTTAATTTTTGTCATGTACTAAGATTATTTTTATGAAATTAAAAACACCATAGGGATTGTTGTTTTCCTATGGTGTTTTCTTGTTTGGATTGGATTATATTTTATAGCATTGGGACAATCGAAATCAGTAATCCTGCTATTATCGCAGATGTGATAACGCCGGTGATGTTGGCTCCTAAAGCATCGGGCAGGATAATTGCGTTTGGATTGATTTTGCTTACTTCTTTTTGAACTACTTTGGCTGTGGTCGGTACACAGCTTACTCCGGCAATTCCAATGGTAGGATTGAATTTTCCTTTTTTGATAAAAAACATGACATAGCCGCCAATGATACCGCCTACTCCGGAGAAAAATAATGCTAAAATTCCTAATACTAATAGCTTGAGCACTGTGGGGTTGAGCAAAAGGTGCGCTTCACACAACACGCCGAGCAGTATTCCCAACATAAAAGTGGATCCATATAGCAAGGGTCCTTGTATGAATTCTAAAATATTTTTTAATCCGGATTCTTTGATAGCTATCCCCATAAAAAGTGAGAAAAATAATGGCGATGCTACCGGAAATAACAAGCATAGCACTAAGCACAATACTACTGCCATCATTAGCTTAACTCCTGTTGAAACGGGTTTTGCTTCTTTTTTAGGTGGTTCGGATTTAATGCCTCGATATTTTTTGGGTACCATAGCCCGGATTAGGTAAGGATATCCACCATAGGTTAAACCTAAGTAGAGGTAGGCTACTACGGTGATTGGGACAAACAGTTTTGGTGCCAGTTGCAACGATGTAAAAAGTACCATCGGACCGTCAGCTCCTCCTACAGTGGCTACTGATGCGGCTTCGTTGAGATTTAACCCCATATTAACCGCCAAGGGAATGGTAACAAAAGTTCCCAGCTCGGCAAACAGGGCTAAAAACATGCTTACAAACGGGCGTCGAAGAATGTAACCAATGTCAATGAGCGAACCAATTCCCATGAAAATGAAACAGGCAATAAGTCCGTTGCTGAATGCAAAGGTGTATATCGGTTGCAGCCAATCTATCTGCATGGTTTGTATCAAGGCGTCTGTATCGCTTAGGAGCGGGTCGAGGAAAAGGTTGCCCATCGTATCGTTGGGCATAATCATTACTCCGGCATTGATGGCGACCATACCTAAGCCCATCGGCACCATCAGAAGGGCTTCCAGGATACCTTTGTACCCTAAATAAACCAACAGTCCACCCAAGACGATAAGTCCCAAACGGGTGAAAGCAATGGTACTATCGTCCAAAAAGAAAGTAGAAATTCCTTGAAATAGGTCTATCAAAAAGTTACTATCCATTGTTATTTCTTTGATTGTCTATAGTTAATATCATTTACCACGCCTGACTTTTCGTTTCTGGTTTTTCAGGTTTCGTTCGTTTATCATTTGTTTCATATCGCGAAACGATTGACGGCTTCGTTTTTTCTTCAATTCAATACTTGTCGAATTATACAAAGCCCAAATAATACCGGCAACCAGCATGGCAATGGCGGCAGCGAGTATATAAATCAGCAACGATGTGTATATTATTTTCATTTTAGCCTCCTCTGTTTATTCTATCTCAAACATGATGTCGCCTTCCATAATGGTTTTCCCTTTGGACACATGGATAGACTTAATTCTTCCGTTTTTATCAGAATTGATGATGTTTTCCATTTTCATGGCTTCGAGGCAACAAAGTTTTTCGCCTACTTTGATTTCTTTTCCTTCATACACATATACATCGAGGATGATACCCGGAAGTGGCGATTTGATAACACCGGCAGTCGGTTTTTCGGACGCCACCATTTTTTGTTCTGTTGGGGTAATATCTGTTGAAGGAACGGCTTCGGTCATTATCAGTTTTGGCGATTTTCCAACCGGATCGAGCGATTGTGAAGTCTGCACGGAATAGGTGTATCCGTTCACTTCCACTTCGGCAGTATCATTCGAAACGGAATGAATGGTTACATCGTATTCGCTTCCGTTGATATTAAAAGAAAATTGTTTCATCGGTATTTATCTTTAGAGTAAAGAACAAAGACAGCAGCCCTTATTCGTTTATTTAATCATTATCTGCGGGGATTTTGTCTCAAAGTATAAATTTTCGAGTTCCAAGGAGAATATATTCTCGAAACCCGTTGTAAGGTTGTTTTAAGATGTTCTTTCCGGTCAATTTCTTTTTTGTACAGATAAAGAGCCATAGCAATAGCAGCAGCCTCTTCCTCGTGTATTTCGTGGTCGAGGCTTTTTATTTCCTGAATTACAATTGGTTCTAATGCAGGTTCTTTTTCTGCATTTTCTTTTTCTAAGACCCGTTTTGTTCTATTCAAAAAGAAAAAGAAAAGAAGCACTAATATCGCAATCAATACCCAAAAGTAAACCGCCGACGGCTCGGACACTGTATCTAAGAAATGATGGATGATATTTTTATTAGTTTGTAAAAACATAATTCAAAAATTTAAAGATTCAATGTTCAAAGATTTTGCAGTATACAATCTTTGAACATTGAAATTTTGAATAATTTATAATGGTAAATTAGAATGTTTTTTAGGTGGATTCAATTCTTTTTTAGTGGATAATGTTTGCAGCGCCCGAATGATTTTGAAACGCGTAGTGCTTGGTTC
Source organism: Paludibacteraceae bacterium (assembly GCA_031553685.1). Classification (GTDB taxonomy): domain Bacteria; phylum Bacteroidota; class Bacteroidia; order Bacteroidales; family Paludibacteraceae; genus JAFGVL01. The sequence continues at coordinate 3,288 of JAVBLE010000063.1, forward strand.
AATCACATCATCGATATAGCTATATTTGGCGGCTACATACGGATTTGAGAACTTTTCGCGATATTCGATTTCTTTTTCATTCATGAATTTTTGGCGCTCTTCGGCATCGGTAACTTTGGCTAAATCACTGCCATAAACAATTTCGATAGCGCCTTTGCCTCCCATTACGGCTATTTCGGCAGAGGGCCATGCATAGTTTACATCGCCGCGAAGATGCTTTGAACTCATCACATCATACGCTCCACCGTATGCTTTGCGTAAAATAACGGTAACTTTTGGCACAGTTGCTTCGCCATAAGCATAAAGCAATTTTGCGCCATGAATAATGATTCCGCCATATTCTTGCGCTGTTCCCGGAAGGAAACCCGGCACATCCACCAAGGTAAGCAACGGAACATTGAATGCATCGCAAAAACGCACAAAGCGCGCGGCTTTACGCGAAGCATTAATATCGAGCGTACCGGCTATATAATTGGGCTGATTGGCGACAATGCCTACCGATTGCCCATTGAAGCGACCGAAACCACAAATAATATTTGGAGCATATTGGCTGTGCACTTCCAAAAACTCCGACTCGTCGACCAACAAAAGGATTACTTCCTTCATGTCGTACGCTTTGTTCGGATTTTCGGGGATTATCGTGTTCAGTTCTTCAATAATGCGGGTAGAATTGTCGGCAGTAACCTGCATCGGGGCATCTTCCAAATTGTTTTGAGGCAAGAAACTAAGCAGTTTGCGAATAAGTAAAAGTCCTTCCTGCTCGCTTTTGGCAACAAAATGTGTAACACCCGATTTGCTTGCATGTATGAACGAACCGCCAAGCTCTTCGGTGGTAACTTCCTCGTGTGTAACGGTTTTCACCACTTTAGGTCCGGTAAGGAACATGTAGCTCATGCCTTCGACCATAATAATAAAATCGGTCAACGCAGGCGAATAGACTGCCCCACCGGCACATGGACCAAAAATAGCCGAAATCTGAGGCACTACGCCTGACGCCAAAATGTTGCGTTGAAAAATCTCGGCATAACCTGCCAAACTTTTTACACCTTCTTGTATGCGTGCACCACCCGAATCGTTGATACCGATGATGGGCGCACCCATTTTCATCGCCAAATCGATGACTTTACAGATTTTTTGCGACATGGTTTCGGACAGCGAACCGCCAAATACCGTAAAATCTTGTGCATACACATACACCAAACGCCCGTCAATTGTGCCACTTCCGGTTACTACACCATCGCCGTAATACTCTTCCTTGTCCAAATCGAAATCGGTACAACGATGGAGTACAAACATGTCGAGTTCTTCAAAGCTGTCTTCGTCCAACAGCATATTGATACGCTCGCGGGCTGTGAATTTGTTTTTGGCATGCTGCGAATCGATGCGCTTTTGTCCGCCTCCTAATTTGGCTTTTTCGCGCAATTCATATAATAGGTCTAACTTATTCATCTTGTCGGATTTACTATTGCATTATTTACAATTTACTATTTAACTTCTGATAAAATGTTTAAATTGTAAATGGTCAATGGTTAAATTGTCAATGATTAGGATTTTCGCAAAGTTCGGTCAGTACTCCGAGCGTCGATTTTGGATGAAGGAAACCGATATTTAATCCTTCGGCGCCTTTGCGTGGTTGTTTATCTATTAATTGTACGCCGAGTTCTTCAGCTTGTTTCAAGCGTTCAGCCAAATCGGTTACGGCAAAAGCGATGTGATGGATACCTTCGCCTTTTTTCTCAATAAATTTACCGATAGGACCTTCGGGGTCGGTCGATTCGAGGAGTTCTATTTTAGTGTCGCCCACTTTGAAGAAAGCGGTTTTTACTTTTTGATCAACTACTTCTTCGATGGCGTAACATTTCAGACCTAATACTTTTTCGTAAAACGGAATGGCGGTTTCGAGGCTTTTTACAGCAATGCCGATGTGCTCAATGTGCGATGGATTCATTATAAATTTAATTTAAACAAGTGATAATTAAGTTTGTTTTTCTTTTACAAAAAGTTTTCAAAAATTTGCACGCAAATCTACATTAAAAAATTATTGAAAGCAAAGAAGTTGCAAGGTATTTTTTCTAAAAAATAAAAAATTGAATATGTTTGCATAACTTATTATGTTTCATTTTATTGTGATAAAATATAAAAAGATTTTTCATTTTAATTTTCAATGATTTTTTTTGTAAAAGATTTTCATTTTGGGTGGTGATATGTCTTCAATTGGTTAATTTTGTGGTGCAATCTTTGTAGCTGTTATTTTTTATATAAAATGAAAGTGATATTATTGGTAGTTGGGAAAACGACTGATGCTTACCTGCAAGAAGGAGTTTCTATTTATTTAAACAGGTTGAAACATTATCTGCCGTTCGCAATGGAAGTTATTCCCGAGTTAAAAAACACGAAAAGCCTCTCGTTTGAACAACAAAAGGAGAAAGAATCGGATTTGATTCTTGATTTTGTGCAAACAGGAGATGAGGTTGTTTTGCTTGACGAACGGGGAAAGGAATTTAGTTCCACAGGTTTTTCACAATATATGGAACAGAAAATGAATGCTTCGCCTAAACGATTGGTGTTTGTAATTGGTGGAGCGTATGGTTTTTCGGAAAAATTGTATGTGCGGGCTAATGGAAAACTATCGGTATCAAAAATGACTTTTTCGCACCAAATGATACGGCTTATCTTTGTGGAACAGTTGTACAGGGCTATGACTATACTGAAAGGCGAGCCTTATCATCATGAGTAACAATAATTATTTTAAAATAAATAATGATACATTTTGTAACCATGAAATCTATTAGCCAGAGATTGCTTCGTTCCTCGCAATGACGCTTAGGTTAGCGGTTGTCATTGCGAGGAACGAAGCAATCCGAACCGATGAAAATAGATCAATAAACTGTTTTGTAAACTTAAGAATTATTTTTTTAATGAAAAGAATAAATAAAAAATATATTTTCCTGTTGGTTGCTATTTTACTGGCTTTTGGGCTGGCTAAGTGGTTTGAAGGGCTGCACAATCGTCCTGTGGGGAATCGGATTGATATTGAGGATTTTCAGCAAAAGCTGGATGTGAAGTATCGGGAGGCGGAATTGCATCTGGATTCGTTGCGGAAGCGGATTGAGACGGGTAAACTGCCTTTTTTGCAGGGGGCGGATAAGGATATTTCGTACTATATTTATAATAAAGGTTCGCTGGTTTATTGGACGGATAATGAGTTGGGGATGCCGTTGCAGTATAATTTGCTGCGGAACAAGGTGCCTTTTGCGCAACTTCAGAATGCATATTGTGTGTTGGTTGAGAGGGATTATAAGGCTTACCGGCTGCTGGCGGCTATTAAGGTAAAGAATAATTATGCTTCGCCGAATGCTTATTTGGTGAATGATTTTATGCCCGATTTTGAAATGTCGCCGCTTGTGCGGATTGTTTCGGGCAAAGAGGCGAATACGCATGCGGTTTTTACGCCTTCGCACAAGTATTTGTTTACGCTTGTGCAATCGAAAGAAGTGGCGGCTGAGAGTTTGTTTGCTACGCTGAGCGCTTTTTGCTGGCTTATTGGTTTTGTGTTGCTGCTGGTGGGGCTGCATGGTATTTATTGGTTCTTTGGGCGGAAAAGGCAGACGGCAGGCTTCTTCGCGATTTCGTTTTTGTTGTCGGGGGGAATTATTTGTTTGTGCTTTTTGCTGAATGTGCCTAAGACTGTGTTTTCGACTGAGCTTTTCTCGCCGTTGCAGTATGCTTCGGGTGGGTTGTTGTCGTCGCTGGGGCAGCTTGTTGTGGTGAGTTTGTTTGTTTTGGGCGAGGTTATTTATTTTATTACATCAGTAAAAAAGAGTCAGTTACCATTTTTCCGTCGTTATTTCTGGGTTACTCTGGTTGTTTTCCAATTGTTTTTTGTTGGATTTTTTTCAGGCATTTGTTGGTTGTTCCGCAGCTTGATTTATGATTCGTCGTCGGAGGTTACTTTGACTGATCTGGGGAATATTTCGGCGTATTCGGTTGTTTTTCTGCTACTGATTTTAACTTGGTTTGTGAGTTTTGTTTTGTTGCGCAACCGGCATTTGAATTTTTTGAAGAAAAAATATCGTGTTTCGATTATTTTGATTTCGAATGGAATTAGTGCGTTGCTGTTGCTTACAATTTGCCTGTTGTTGGGCTTTAGCATGATTATTCCGGTATGGTATTTTATTTTTTGTATCATTACGGATTATTCGTTGCTTTGGAGGAAACCGGCTTTTTCGGTTTCGCATGTTGTTGTGATGGTTTTTTGGTGTTCGTTGTTTGTGGTTTGGTTTTCAATCAAGCATACTTATATTAAACAAAAGAACCAGAATGAAATATTGGCTCAGAACTTGCACGCAAGCGACCTTTCGATGCGAAATATGCTTGCCGAAATTATGTTTGAAGATTTGAGCGATAATTTGTACGACGATGAAACTTTGCTGGAAATGATTCGCGACCGCAATGTGGCTTTGATTGAAATTCAGAAGTATTTGCACCAGAAATATTTTCGTGGTTTTTGGGATAATTATGATATGAAAATGTTTTTGTTTGATGGCAATAATTTTTCGACCGAAGATGCGGAGGAAAATGCTTATTACCTTGGGCTGAAAAACAGGGGCGAACATATCAAGAAAAGTCTTTTTTACTTTTGTGGGGATAGCCATGCCAAGGTCGATTATTTGGGTGTGTTCCCTTTCAAGAATACAAATTTGTACATTAGTTTGCATTCCAAATTGCTGGCGGCAAGTTACGGTTATCCACAGCCTTTGCTCGAAACAGAAGGAAAACGGAACCTACACTCGGAAGTGTCTATCGCCAATTACGAGAACGACAGCCTCATCTCCAAAACCGGCGACCACCTCTACCCAGCTTCTACAAAATGGATAAAGGGTATGGAAAACAACTCGTCGGTCAAGATAAATAATCATGTGCATTTTGTGTATAAAACGAACAAAAACAACACAATCGTAATTAGCCAGCCGCAAAAGATTTCGCTTTATGCACATGTTACTTACTGCATTTACTTGTTTTTGTTGTATATGATTGTTTTGGGTTTGGGGTACGCTTTATTTTTCTTTTTTAGCAAGAAAAAAATTTCATCATTCAGCTTTTTCAGCAAACTGCAATTATCGTATCTATCACTATTGGTAGTTAGTTTTTTGGCAATATTCTATGTTTCGACCAATTATATTATCAATCAGTATCAAAATAAGCAAAATGCTGATTTGGAAAACAAAACACAGTTTATCCGCAAGTATATCGAAGAGTCTTTTAAAAAGCACAACAACTTGAAAGAGGTAAATGTGGTGGATTTAGGATTTTATTTGCAAGAGCTTTCGCAGATATATAAAACCGACATTCATGTGTATGACAAAAACGGATATTTGGTGGCGTCGTCGCAACCGATTATTTTTTCGAAAGGATTGATGGGCTACTGCATGTCGCCGGTGCCGTTCTACAACAAAAAAGAAAATAACATACAAACCGAATCTATCGGGAAATTAAATTATCTGGCAGCATATACTGGTTTTTACAACAGTAAGGGAAAATTGTTGGGTTATATTGCCGTGCCGTCATTCTTAAGTGCAGACGCGATGCGCAAAGAGATTTTCAGTTTGCTTTCTACCATTATTAATATTTACTTGATAATAATTGCACTGGCTTTTATACTTAGTTTGGTTATTAACCGCCAACTGACAAAACCGATTAAAGCACTGGAAAATAAACTGCGTACAATAAGTCTGAAGGAGCATAACCAGAAATTAGATTACAATCATAAAGATGAAATTGGCGAATTGGTTTCGCAATACAATAAAATGGTGGACAAACTGGAAGAAAGCGCCGCCATGCTTGCCAAATCGGAACGCGAATCGGCGTGGAAACTGATGGCGCGGCAAGTTACACACGAAATAAACAATCCGCTCACACCGATGAAACTCACCATACAACAACTGCAACGCATGCAGGCTGAGGGAAATGATGATTTTGAAAAGTATTTTAAAAAATCGTCCAAAATGCTGATTGAACAAATAGAACATCTGTCCAATATTGCAACCGCATTTTCTGATTTTGCCAAAATGCCCGAAGCGAAGCACGAATGTATTGACCTGCCTGATCGTCTGGAAACTATTGTCGATTTATTCCGCAATAATAATGAAGAAATTGATATTGAATACACCAAACCTTCGGAACGGATTTGCGTACTTGCCGACAAGGAACAGCTTACCCAAGTATTCAACAATTTGATAAAAAATGCCATACAAGCCATTCCACCCGAAAGGAAAGGAAAAGTTACGGTCAATATTTCCAAAGAAAATCACAAAGTTGTGGTAGAAGTGAAAGACAATGGTACCGGCATTCCGCCCGAAGCTCAGGATAAGTTGTTTGTGCCGAATTTTACCACAAAAACGAGCGGAATGGGACTTGGTTTAGCTATTGTAAAAAATATTGTGATAGGCAACGGTGGAAGCATCTGGTTTGAAAGTACCGAAAACGAGGGAACAAGTTTCTTCGTGAAATTGCCGTTGGATGAGTGATTTGAAATTCAAAGTTCAAAGATTAATCCTTGAACTTTTGAACTTCTTCTGAGAGCAATTCCCACTCATACATCTTTTGTTCCAGTTCCCGTTTTTTCTTTTCGTATAAATCAAACAAAGAAGTGTCCGTTGCTTTTTCGGGATTTTGCAGATCGGTTTCTATATTGGCCAATTCGGTTTCGAGTGCGGCTATTTGATTTTCAGCTTCTTCAACAGCTCGTTCGGCTTTGCGCAAGAGTTTACTTTGCTCTTTGCGGGCTTCGTAGCTGAGTTTGTTATCCGATGCAGGTAGTGTTTCGGTAGGGGCGTTGCATGCAACGCCCCTACTTGCAATACCTCTACCAAATTCCAATTGATTGAGGCTCTCTATATTCTTTTTTTGCAAGAAATCATAAATACCCCCTATATGTTCGCGTACTTTTTGGTTGGCGAATTCATATACTTTATCTACCAAACCATCGAGAAACTCGCGGTCGTGCGAAACCACAATCACCGTTCCATCAAAGGCTTTAATCGCATTTTTCAACACATCTTTACTTTGCATATCGAGGTGATTGGTTGGCTCATCGAGTATAAGCAAATTGACAGGTTCGAGTAACAGACGAATCATCGCCAAGCGGCTACGCTCTCCCCCGCTAAGCACTTTCACTTTCTTATCCGAAGCCTCGCCACCAAACATAAAGGCTCCGAGAATATCGCGTATCTTGGTGCGAATATCGCCTACCGCAACATAATCAATGGTTTCAAAAACTGTTTTTTCACCATCCAACAAACTGGCTTGATTTTGTGCAAAGTAACCAATCTTGACATTGTGCCCGAGTTTCATCGTGCCGCTGTATTGGATTTCGTCCATAATACATTTTACCAAAGTCGATTTTCCTTCGCCGTTTTTGCCCACAAACGCTACTTTATCACCTCTGTTGATAATCAAACCAATATCGTTCAGCACAACATGGTCGCCATAGGCTTTTGTCAAATGCTCAATCTCGACAGGAATTGTGCCCGAGCGCGGCGCAGGCGGAAACTTCAAATTCAAACGAGAAGTATCTTCCATATCCACTTCAATGCGCTCTACTTTTTCCAATTGTTTAATGCGCGATTGCACTTGCACCGATTTGGTGGCTTTGTAGCGAAACCGTTCGATAAACTCTTCGGTGTCGGCAATCATTTTCTGTTGGTTTTCGTAAGCGCGCATTTGCTGTTCGCGGCGTTCTTTGCGCAACTCAACATACTTATCGTAATTAACACGGTAATCGTAAATCTGCCCCAACGAGATTTCAATAGTACGGGTAGTTACAGCATTGATAAAAGCACGGTCGTGCGACACAAGCATAACTGCCGAAGGGCTTGTTGTTAAGAAATTTTCAAGCCACTGGATCGATTCAATATCAAGGTGGTTGGTAGGTTCGTCGAGCAACAGCACATCGGGGCGTTGCAACAGGATTTTAGCCAATTCGATACGCATACGCCAACCACCGGAGAACTCACTTGTTTGCCGATCAAAATCCGAGCGCAAAAAACCTAAGCCAAGCAGCGTTTTTTCTACATCGGCTATATAATCGGCGCCACCCATCATGGATAATTTTTCGGTTTCGTGTGTGAGGTCGTCAATCAGTTTCAGGTAGCTTTCGCTTTCGTAATCGGTGCGTTCGGCAAGCTCGACAGTATGTTTATCAATCAGCTTTTGTTGTTCAAAAATACCTGCAAAAGCTTTTTCGGCTTCCTGCATTACAGTAGAGCCGTCATGGTGAATCATGTGCTGTGGCAGATAACCTATTTTTAGGTCTTTAGGAATAACCAAATTGCCCGAAGTAGGCTGTTGCAATCCGGCAATAATTTTAAGCAGTGTACTTTTACCTGCTCCATTTTTGCCCACCAAGGCTATTTTATCTTTTGGATTAACAAGAAATGTAATACCATCGAACAAGGTGTGTCCGCTAAATTCGACTGTGAGTTGCTCTACTGAAACCATCTACCTATTTACTATTTTTCAATTTACTATTTACTATTTTTGAAAACGGCAAAGGTAGGGAAAATTTGAGGAATTGATAATTTACAAAAAAACTATGCTTCAGTTTGGCATAGTTGGTTTTTATTTTTGCAGCGAAAAAGAATTGAAAATGTGAAAATTTGGCTCAAAAAACCCAGATCAGTTAAATAACATTAAATTCTTCCGAAATTTGCCTTTTTTTGTCATTTCTTGGGTGGCTTTTTCGTATTGTATATATTGCAAGTTTAAAACCGAAAATTAATATCCAATTTTTAAAATCTAACAAATATGAATCAGTCGATAAACGAAAAGTTATTTTTAGCAGTAAAAACGGACAATGTTACCGAAGTAGAAAAAGTATTGACCGCTGAAAAAATCAACGCGGCAAGTTATTTTGGCGCAAAATCCATTGTGCTTGCGGCAGCGCAAGAGAATTTGGAAATTTTGAAAATGTTGTTGGAAAACGGTGCAAAATTCAATCGCGAAAGTTTTTGGAAACGCCCTGCGTCCATGGCTCTGTCGGACACACTCAAACACGGAAACATCGAAATTTTGAAACTATTGCTCCAATACGGCGCCGGAGTGGAGAAAAGAATGTGTGCCAAATTATTGGAAATCGCCGTATTGAGCAGGCATTTAGAATTATTAAAGCTATTGCTCATCGGCGGCGCAAAAATCAATAACCGCAGCACCGGACTTGCACCTCTTCTGAAATACGCCAAAGAAAACGGCGATACGGAAATGATAGAAATATTGGAAACAGCGAAAAAAGAACGCAAAGAAGCAAAAACGAATTTTAAACCTGAAAAATAAAATTATGAACGAAAAAAAATCACATATTCCAAAATTTCAAATTCCAGCAACCTTTGCAAGTGGATATGATTATTTGAGACATCTAACTTACAACGGAGCAGAACGAAATTACAAAGTAATTACGGAAGAAATTTGCAAACGAATTGATGAAGAATTGGAAGCAATCCGAATAAAAGGATTTGTAGACTGTTTTCTTGTTTTACAAGAAATTATGCAGGCTGTTAGGGGAATGAATATCCTTATGTCGGCGCGCGCTACGAGCAGTGGTTCTGTTGTGAATTATTGTTTGGGAATTACCGACATCGACCCTGTGAAATACGGCTTGCGCTACGAGTCGTTTCTCAAGCTCGATAAAACAACGCTTCCTTATTTCGCTTTCGATTTGGAAGAAGGCGGGCAAGGGGAAATTGAGCTTTGGATTAAAGAAAAATACGGGAAAGAGCGAGTGGCAAGAATGGCGACTTTCTCGAAAAATAAGGACAGAATGGGCGTGCACCCTTTTGCGATTGTGATTGGCGCAGAAAATTTGGAAAATATTTTTTCGCTCGTTGAGATAAACGGACAAAAACTGATTCCGCACGAGCGTTCTTACATCAAAGAAAAAGGCTTGGTCATATTGGATTTTTTAGAATTAAGAACCTTGTCGGCTATCAAAGAAATGGCATCAAACATCAAAAAAACGCAAGAAATTGAGATTGATATTTCAAAAATTCCGCTCGACGATGCCAAAACTTTTCAGCTTTTCGGGAAAGGCGGTACGAAAAATGTGTTTTGGGTTACACATTTACAGGAAGAAATGCAGACTTATTTACATCAATCGCCACCCTGCAAATTTGAGGATTTAATTGCTTTGATAACATTGTTTTATGAAAGCGATATTGTTAAACCGCACTATGTTACTAATGCCCTTCTCACTTATCGAATGGCGTATTTGAAAGCGAATTTTCCAAATGAATTTATTAACCACTAAAAACAAAAAACAATGTATTGGACACTTGAATTAGCCTCAAAATTAGAAGATGCGCCTTTTCCGGCAAGCAAAGAAGAATTGATCGATTATGCCGTGCGTACGGGACTACTCCCCGAACTGATTGAAAACCTGCAAGAACTCGAAGATGAAGGAGAAATCTACGAAAATATTTTCGACATTTGGCCGGATTATCCTACCACTGATGAGGAATTTGGAATTAATCCTGAGGAGTATTGATAAAAAATGTATCTTTATGAATTATTAATTTAAAAAGTAAATATTATGGCAAACGAAACTAACAAGGTAAAAGGTGTTTTCGATTCTTTAAAAATAGAATCAGAAATATTTGAAGAACTAAACAAAAAACAACCTAATTGGTGGAAACTTTTTTGTAAAGACGAGGAATTGTATATTGAAATTCGCAAAGACAACTATATCAATATTTATTACAACGGCGGAAATGTTGCTAAAATTGTATTTAAAAAAGGAAAATTTAAAGCGACAATACATCAAAAATATTTGGGAGATATCAAACCTCGTGGAAAAACTCAAAAAGGGAAAGATAAATTTGAATATGATGAATTGGATTTATCTACAATAGATGAAAACAAACTTACATTGATAAAAACAAATATAAGAAAAGAATATTCAGACCAATACAGCGACACCGAAAAACCTGCTGAAAAATGGTTGCAATGTAAATTAATTCTCAAAAATCAAAACTATATTGATTCGGAATTTGCATACAATAGAGATGAAGAAATTCCAAATTTGAGAATCGATTTAGTTGAATTAGAAAATGGAATTTTGTCTTTTGTTGAGCTTAAACGCATTGATGACGGTCGTTTATTACATGATGAAAAACGAAATGAAAAAGATCCTGACATTATTGCTCAAATGAAAAGCTATGAGAAATTTATTTTCAAATATGAAAAGGAAATTATTGGTTATTATAAGAAATTAATAGAATTAAAAAATGATCTAGGATTATTTAAACAAAGCATCAATTTTGAACTTAATAAAACACCAAAATTACTTATAGTAAATACATACAAGGTAAAAAATACTCGACGAGAAAATAGAATTGAAAAGATTAAAAAGTTATTGATTGATAACTACATTAATTATAATATTGTAGAAAAATGAATCTCACAATCCACCGTGGAACAAACCAAATCGGCGGTTGCGTAACCGAAATCGAAAGCAAGGGCTATAAAGTTTTTATCGACTTTGGCGAGCAATTGCCCGGAATAGCCTGCGAAAACAAAGAACTTTCGATTGACGGATTGACTTGTGGCGATGTGTCGAAAAGTACACTGTTTATCACCCATTATCACGGCGATCATATTGGGAAAATCTGCGATACCGTTGCCGACCTGCCCATTTATGCAGGCAAAACAGCACTCGAAATTTTTAATTGCGTAGAAAGCCGCTTGTCGTATATTCCCGAAAAGAATGAGGCGGAAAAACACAAAGAAATCGTTGAACGAATCAAAACAATCAACACTTTTGTGGCGTTACAAGAAATAAAAGTCGGAGATATTGTCGTAACACCTTTGATGATAGACCATTCGGCTTTCGACGCGTATATGTTTGTTATTGAAGCAGACGGCAAACGAATTTTGCACACAGGCGATTTTCGCGGACACGGATTTAGAAGCAAACCGCTGCCCAAAATGCTGCGCGCTTGTGCAAAAAACATTGATTACATCATTTCCGAAGGCTCAAACATTTCGCGTCCCAGTGCGACAATCCAAACGGAACAGGCATTGCAACGAGATTTTGAAACGGAGTTCAACAAAAACAAATACAATTTTGTGTTGCTTTCTTCTACCAATATTGATCGAATATTTGGATTGTATCATGCTGCCAAAAAGGCAAAACGCTGTTTCGTTTGCGACGATTATCAAGCAAAAATTCTAAAAATTGTTTCCGAAAATCACGGGCAATATTCCGATTTTTATAAAATTGATTATGAACAAACGGCAAATCCGGCAGGTAGGTTTTTCGATTTAAACCGTCGCAGAAAAGATTCTTTTGAATTTTCGGGAAACTTGAAACCATATTTAGAAAAACACGGTTTTTGTATGCTCATTCGCGCCAACAATGCTTTCAAGCCGATTTTGGACGAATATTCCGAATCGGCAAAAATCGTTTATTCGATGTGGAATGGCTATTTGGATAAGGAAAAAACGGCATTTAATCAATCATTGGTTGACTTTCTTAGTTCGTACCAATATGAAATAAAACACACAAGCGGGCATGCCGATGTAGAAACATTAAAAACTGTTTTTGAAATCGTTAATCCAAAAATCGGCATTATTCCTATCCACACAGAAAATCCCGAAAAGTTCAGCGAATTGTTTCCCAAACAAAATATTATTTTGCTAAAAGACGGCGAAGTGTTTAATTGTTAATCAACAAAAAAATATGCGTATTGAATATTTATTCAATAAAAGATGAATGTCGTTTAATTGAAAAAAGATAACTGATTTATAAAAAACACATGGTGCTTTTGAAAAAATATTTCATTGATTTTCAAAAGAATAACGAATTCGAAGCAAAACTAATTTTTTCTCTGTTTACATTATAGTGGGATGTGCTCAAAATTGCAAAAAGAAAAAAGAAATCTTATGTATAAATATACATAAATATGAATAACAATACGATTAAATTAAACCGATATTTGATAAATAAAAAATGACGGAAAATTACAAAACATTTTTGTTTCGTATTATATAGGAAGGAAACCCATCAAAATTTCTCTCAAAAGTGAATTATTAGCAATTAAAACTTTAAATTTTATGGCAATCGAATTAGCATACATAAATTTGGTTATTCCAATTCGGAATATTGAAAAACATTATCCGGGTGGATTTGAGCAATATAAGAAAGATAACGAAGGCAAGATGGAATATGACGACTATATTGTGATGAAAAGCGCGATGAGTATAGAGGAGATAGAATCTTTTGCGAAAGAATGTGAAGATTTTGGCTTGGTAGGGATTGTTGAACAACAGGGCATTAAGCAATGGCAGGATTTCTGTATCGTTGATATAATTCCCACTCTGCCCTGCGAATGGTTAGAGCATGATGGAACATCGGTTTATCATATTGACGACCAACCCTATATATCCAAATTGGAAGCACTGCCGATTGAGGATAGGATAGTTCATATTTTATATATCCACGGTTACGGTGGCGAAGGAAATTCTCGAACTGCTCAAGCGTTAAAAACATACTTGCCTGAAAATTATTATATTTTCGAGCCTTGTTTCCCCTTAAATGTCAACGAGTTAGATCCTAACAAGGCATTAGAATTGGCAAAGGAAATTATCGAAACAAAAGCGATAGATATTGTTGTTGCTTCGTCTTTGGGTGCATTTATTGCATTACAATTGCGTGATATTCCGAAAATAGTAATAAATCCTTGTCTTTATCCGTCAAAAGAATTACCGAAATTGGTAGATGTTTCGGAAGATATTTTATTGGATTTTGTTTTGTTTGAAAAACAAACTTTTGTAAATATCAACGACAAAGAAAAAACACATACTTTTGGAGTATTTTCTACCAACGACGAACTTTTTTCGTACAAAAAAGAGTTTTCAAAGCATTATTCAAATATTCAAATGATGGAAGATACGCACAGAATTTCGGTAGAAAATGTAGGAAAAGTGATTATTCCGATAGTTCAACTAATTAAGAATACAATTATAAACAAATAAAAATTAAGATTATGAACATTTTTAAAACACTCGCAAGCGGTAGCGGTTCAATTAACGAGCCTAATGTATCAGCCTTTCTTGGCTATTTACTCAACCCAAAAGAAGACCACGGATTAGGTGATATTTTTCTGAAAAAATTTCTTGAACCTCTGTTGGTGCAAAACGACAATTTGGATTTTATGAGAAAGAGGAACTTGTCAATACGCTCAAATTTTGAAATAGAAGTGCTTTTAGAACAAGCGTTTAATAAAGAAAGAAACGACATCGTTGATATAGTTATACTCTGTTACGAGAAAGTATCTCGACAAAGTTCATTTTTGGCAGAAAACATAATAGAGCAGAAAAAAAACGGAATCGACAATCCAAGTCATATCTTTTTGATTGAGAATAAAATCAATGTTGGCGCTCTAAATAAAGAAAAAAAGCAATTGGAAGAACAATATAGGAAAACTATTAACAAATTGGAAGATTTGCACATAAAAAACCCAAAAAGTCTTGTTTCTGTCATTTTTGTAACACCCAAAGAAGATGTATTTGATAAAGTATTTGAGAATTTTAACAAAGACACAGAGAATAATAAATGTCATTTATATTGGCACAAGAAAGACAAAGATGCCAACTCAATAAACAATAATGAGCCAATATCAGAAATAATTAGAGAAATTATCAAAGAAGAATCTCAACCAATAGAGGCTTATTGCAAACATACATTATGGGCATTTTTGGAGTTTATTGAAAGTGGTTTTAAATCAACAATTAAAGAAGAATTGGAAGAGAAGAAAATAGATACAGCAAAATATTACTTTGTTGATGGAAAAGGTAATGAAGATAGAGGTAATAACGGCAAAGGTTTTGGTCGTGGCAGATTGGTTTATGCTATCGTAAAAAATTACATTAAACAGAATCCGCAATTAAGTTTTGAAGATTTACAAAAAAAATTCCCTGACAAATTACAAGGAAAAAGATGTGTTATTAAAACATTAGAAGATGCTAATGCCGCTTACGATTGTGCAAAATTTAAAGCCGCTCACGGAGAAAGCTATGACTATTATTTTCGAGGACCTGATGATATAATCAAGTTAAGTAACAACGAAAAAACAGAAATCGTTGTTTCGTATGATTGGGAGATTGCTAAATTTAATAATTTCCTTGAACATTGTAAAAATAATCTCACTCCCTACAAATTTAATTGGGGGAAAATCTAAAACACAACGATATGAGTAATACAGATTGGGAAGCCATCGAAAAAAAGCGGGAAGAAATTGCCAAAGCCTCTATTCCCGAATTGGAAGCATTGGCGATTGAGGATAGGATAATTCATATTTTATATATCCACGGTTATAGTGGCGAAGGAAATTCTCCAACTGCTCAAGCGTTAGCAACTGCTTTACTGACAACTATTATGTCTTTGAGCCTTATTTCCCTTTAAATTCTAATGAGTTAAATCCCAACAAAGCATTGGAGTTGGCAAAGAAAGCTATCGAAACAAAAGGTATAAATATTGTTGTTGCTTCGTCTTTGGGCGCATTTATTGCATTACAATTGCATGATATTCCGAAAATTGTTATCAATCCTTGTCTTTATCCGTCAAAAGAATTACCGAAATTGGTAGATGTTCCGAAAGATATTTTATTGGATTTTGTTTTGTTTGAAAAACAAACTTTTGTAAATATCAACAACAAAGAAAAAACACAAACTTTTGGAGTATTTTCTACCGACGACGAACTTTTTTCGTACAAAGAAGAGTTTTCAAAGTATTATCCCAATATTCAAATGATGGAAGATACACACAGAATTTCGGTAGAAAATGTTGAAAAAGCGATTGTGCCGATAGTTCAACTGATTAAAGATACAATTATAAACAAATAAAATTTTAGAATTATGAACATTTTTAAAACCCTCGCAAGTGGTAGCGGTTCAATTAACGAACCCAATGTATCAGCATTTCTTGGCTATTTGCTTAATACAAAGGAAGATCACGGATTGGGCGATACTTTTTTGAGAAAATTTCTTGAACCTCTGTTGAAGGAAAACAATAGTTCGGGTTTGAAAGGTAGAAATCTGTCGATACGCTCAAACTTTGAAATGGAAGTAATTTTAGAACAAGCGTTCAAAAAAGATAGTGACAGTAACGATGATAATAATTCTGACGACAGCAAGCAAATCGTTGATATTGTTATTCTCTGTTATGAAAAAGAATCTCAACAAGGACAATTTTTGGCAGAGGAAATAATAAAACAAAAAAAAGACGGAAAAAGAGATAAACTAAAGCATATATTCTTGATTGAAAATAAAATCAATGATGGTTCTGTTACCCCAAAGCAATTGGAAAATCAATTTAAGCAAACTATTGACAAATTAATAGAGTTAGATATCAAAAATGCTGAAGAACTTGTTTCTGTAATATTTGTTACACCCGAAGGCAAAAACTCAAAAGAAGCATTTTCGAACTTTGATGAAACAAATAATAAAAAGCGTTTATTTTGGCACACAAATAATGGCGATTCTATCTCAAAAATTATACGAGAAATTATCAAAGAAGAGTCTCAACCAATGGATGTCTATTGTAAATATACATTACAAGCATTTTTGGAATTTATTGAAAGTGGCTTTAAATCAACAATTAAGGAAGAATTGGAAGAGAAAAAAGGAGAAAGAGATTATACCAAGTATGACTTTGGAGATGACAAAAACCTCTACAAAAACAGATTGGTTAGAGCAGTGATAGCAAAATATGTTCAAGATAATCAAGGCTGTACTTTATCTGAATTACAAAGAGTTTTTCCCAAAAAACTACACGGTTCAAAGGATTGTGTGATTGATGCAGATAAAGCAAAAACACCCATTAAAAACGGCAACACTGATTATTACTTTATTAAAGATGAGGAATTAATTACATTGGAGAATGGGGATAAAATTGCAGTTTCAAATTGGTGGGATAAAGATAATTTGCCTAACTTTTTGAAAAAAGCAAAAGAATTAGGCTATACAATTACAGAACAATGAGCTATAGGGTATTTTATTTATGGCTTGGGATAAAGCGTATGTTAATTGTGGAGTTGCCAAAGTAGATGGCGGAATTGTAAGAGTATATAAAGATTACGCCACTTACACAACAATAACTCCTCCGGGTAAACCTATTGATGCTCGTTGGTCGGGCGATGGGGTTGTTGTAACGCTACAAGATGGAAAAGTAGTGAAGTTTGATAGTCAAACAAACTATCGTTATTTTTAAAATCTTTGGGGGAATTTAAACCATTTCCCCAAAGATTAATTTTTTTTCAAACTTTTGACGACATTTATTTAACTATTTATAATGAAAATCTTACACTTGTCCGACACTCACAGCAAACATCATTTACTTACAAATTTGCCCAAAGCCGATGTTATCGTTCATTCAGGCGATGCTTCGTTTTCGGGAAGTGATGAAGAAGTATTGGATTTCTTGAATTGGTTTTGCGATTTGGATTATCGGCATAAAATCTTTGTGGCAGGCAACCACGACGATTGTTTATATGGCGAGCAAATCGAAGGTTTACCCGATGATTGTCATTATCTTTGTCATTCGGGTGTAGAGATTGAGAGCGTAAAATTTTGGGGCGTTCCGCTATTTATGGTCGATGCCCTAAAAGAAGGTCGCACAGAGCAAATAATGATGCAAATCCCTACTGATACCAATGTCTTGATTTCTCACAGTCCGCCTTATGGTATTTTAGATTTTGATGATAACATCAATTACGGTTGTCATGAATTATTAAAAGTCGTAGAACGGATAAAACCTCGTTATCATCTCTTTGGGCATATTCATGCAACTCATGGCATTAAAAAATTGCAACAAACTACTTATGTAAATGCGGCTATTATGAACGGGGTGTATGAGTTTGTAAATAAACCTTTTTTGTTGGAATTATAGAAAAAATGAACTTCTGCTAAAAAAATAACAACTAATTAAATACGCCATGAACCCAATCACCGATTACATTGCTCAATTTCCGCCCGAAATTCAGGCAATATTAGAACAAGTACGCCAAACCATCCGCGAAGCAGCACCCGAAGCTACCGAGAAAATTGCTTGGCAAATGCCTACTTTCTACCTGAATGGTAATTTAGTACATTTTGCTGCTGCCAAGAAACATATCGGTATATATCCCGGATCCGAAGGCATTGAAGCATTCGAAAAAGAATTTATCGAAATGGGATTAAAATATTCTAAAGGAGCAGTGCAGTTCCCAATAAACAAACCCATGCCATTGGATTTAATCCATAGAATAACTGAATTCAGAGTCAAACAAAACACTAAATGAGAAATATCTTCAAGCTCCTGCGACATTCATTAAGCAAACGCCGCCACCGCCCGTCGATGGAATTTTTTAAATACATCGGACCGGGCTTGCTGGTTACTGTCGGTTTTATAGATCCGGGCAACTGGGCATCAAACATTGCTGCCGGAAGCGAGTTTGGCTATTCGCTGCTGTGGATTGTTACGCTATCCACCCTTATGCTGATTATCCTGCAACACAATGTGGCGCACTTGGGCATTGTGAGTGGCAAATGCCTTTCGGAAGCCATCACCGCACGCGTACCTAAACCTGTTGGGCGAACTATACTCGGCTCTGCCATGTTAGCCTCGGTAGCTACTTCCTTAGCAGAGATTTTGGGTGCTGCCATTGCCCTGCAAATGCTTTTCGGGTTACCCATCAAAATCGGTGCGGTGCTTTCCACCATTTTAATTATGATAATGATTTTTACCAATTCATACCGAAAAATTGAACGGTGGATCATTGGCTTTGTTTCCATTATCGGTTTTTCGTTTTTATACGAACTCACTATTGCCCCCATCGATTGGGTTGCAGCAGGTGCAGGCTGGATAACGCCCACCATGCCCGACGGCTCTATCATCATTATTATGAGTGTACTGGGAGCAGTAGTAATGCCTCATAACCTCTTCCTGCACTCGGAAGTGATACAGTCGCGCCAATGGAATTTGGAGGACGAAAGCGTAATCAAACGCCAATTGAAATTCGAGTTTGCCGATACTATTTTTTCCATGTGTATCGGTTGGGCTATCAATAGTGCTATGATATTGTTGGCAGCTTCTACATTCTTTGCAAATCACATTGAAGTAACCGAACTGCAACAGGCGCAATCCATGCTCACGCCGCTGCTTGGTAAAAGTGCTGGATTGGTTTTTGCCATCGCACTGCTCTTTGCAGGCATTGCTTCGAGTGTAACTTCGGGTATGGCAGGCGGAACGATCTTTGCAGGTACTTTTGGCGAGCCTTACGATATCAAAGACAGCCATAGCAAATGGGGCGTATGTATTTCGTTGTTAGTTGCCTTGCTGGCTATTATGTTTATCACTGATCCGTTTCAAGGACTGATTTATTCGCAAATGTTCCTGAGCATACAATTACCAATCACTATTTTTACACAAATCTATCTTACTTCGGATAAAAAATTAATGCACAAACATGCCAATTCATTTTTCTTAAATATATTGTTGATAAGTATCGGATTGGTGGTAACTTATTTGAACATTCGATTGCTGATTAATTTTTTGGTGTGAAAAATGAATTTTCTTGCAAATCCGGAATTCAATTCCGGATTTGCAAAGTATTTTCAACAAGAGTGCAAAGTTTTCTGTATAAATATTTTGTCCATTAACAGAACTCTGTTGTACTCTTTATCGTTAAATAAATAACTATCTTTGTATCCCTAAAATAAAATCAAACAAAATAAAATCATGTTTACAACCATCACTTACATTATCATTGCCATTCTTATTATTGATTTTTTGGTAGAAAGAGGTTTAGCGTGGCTCAATGCCAAGAATGTAAAAACCGAACTACCCGAACAACTACAAGGTCTGTATGACGCAGACGAATATGCCAAACAACAATCTTATTTTCAAGCTAATCAGAAATTCGGATTAATTACTTCCACTCTTAGTTTGGTACTAATTCTATTGATGTTTATTATCGGCGGATTTGCCATTGTCAACAATTTTGCGGGTGAAGTTACCAATCACATGTTTATTCTATGGTCGTTACTGTTTTTTGGCATTATATTTTTCATCAATGATATTATAGGAATACCTTTCGAGTGGTACGACCAATTTGTGATCGAACAAAAATATGGGTTCAACAAAGCTACCAAAAAGATTTTTGTGTTGGATAAATTAAAAAACTGGGGAATAACCATTGTTGTGGGGGGTGGTATATTAGCACTCATACAATTTATTTACGGCAAATTTGAAACTAACTTTTGGTGGATGGCATGGGCAGCCATGGCAGCATTCAGCATTTTTGCCACTATGTTTTATTCTAATTTGATTGTGCCGTTATTTAATAAGCAAACGCCGCTCGAAGCAGGCGAACTGCGTAATGCTATCGAAGAATTTGCTCAAAAAGCCGATTTCAAGTTAGATAATATTTTTGTAATGGACGCGTCGAAACGCTCTACCAAAGGGAATGCCTATTTTTCAGGTTTGGGTGCTAAAAAGCGCATTGTACTTTTCGATACTTTGATTAATGACTTATCTACAGAAGAAATCGTTGCTGTACTGGCTCACGAAATCGGGCATTATAAAAAGAAACACACACTAATGGGATTAGGCATGTCGTTAGTCAACTCATTGGTAATGTTGTTTATTCTTGGTTTATTTTTAAATAGCGATGCATTGGCTATGGCTTTTGGTGTTGAACATGCAAACTTTCATATCAATTTATTGGCTTTTGGTTTGCTTTACACACCGGTTTCGGTGATACTTAGCCTGCTGATGAACATGGTGCTTCGCCGCAACGAATATCAGGCAGATGCTTATGCGGCTTCGTTCGGTTTGGGCGAACAGTTGATTTCGGGATTGAAAAAACTGACTACTAAATCGCTTGGTAATTTACAACCTCATCCGGCGTATGTGTTCTTCTACAATTCTCACCCGACGCTTTTGCAACGCATGGAAGCGATACGGGGAACTAAGAAATAGAAATTTATGCAGATTGAAATAATCACCATCGGCGACGAAATACTGATTGGGCAAATTGTAGATACAAACTCTGCCTTTATGGCGCAAGAGTTGAACAAAGTAGGGTTTCAGGTGAACGAAATTACTGCGATATCGGACAACGAAACACATATTTCGCAAACCATACAAGAGGTTCTTAAACGCACCGATGTTTTGCTTATTACCGGCGGACTGGGACCTACCAAAGACGACATTACCAAGCAAACACTTTGCAAACTATTTAATACTGAATTGATTTTCAGTGATGAAGTGTTGCATACGATTGAGGCTCGTTTTGCTCATTTGACAATTGCGATGAATGAGCTTACCCGCAATCAGGCGTATGTACCGAAAGACTGCACAGTAATTCAAAACCAGGCAGGAACGGCACCCATTATGTGGTTCGAACGCGAGGGGAAAATTATTATTTCGATGCCCGGCGTTCCGTCCGAAATGGAGTGGGCTATGGTAAACGAAATTATTCCCCGCCTGCAAAAAAGGTTCGACACCCCTACATTACTCCACAAAACACTTTTAGTTACCGACTTCCCCGAATCGCTGCTTGCTATGACAATCGAAGATTGGGAAAATTCTTTGCCCAAATTTATTAAGTTAGCTTATTTACCTTCATTTGGATTGGTAAAATTGCGACTTTCGGGCATAAATGGCAGTAAGGCTGAATTAGAAACTGTAATGAACAGCAAGATTGCTGAATTGCGCAAAATTTTAGGTTCATCCATTTTTGCAGAAGAAGATTTGCCATTGGAAGTGGTGATTGGTAATTTATTAAAAGAGAAAGGACTAACGCTTTCTACTGCCGAAAGTTGTACAGGTGGCAATATTGCGCGGTTGATTACTTCGGTGCCGGGTAGTTCGGCTTACTTTAAAGGTTCGGTAGTGGCTTACAGCAATGAGGTGAAAGAGCATGTGTTGGGTGTTTCGGACGAAAATCTTTTACAGTACGGTGCTGTGAGCCAAGCTGTGGTTGAAGAAATGGCACAAGGTGTGATGAATATTACCGGCAGCGATGTGGCTGTGGCTACTTCGGGCATTGCAGGACCGGATGGCGGAACGATGGAAAAGCCTGTGGGAACTGTTTGGATTGCTGTCTGCACAAAAGATAAATGTATCAGTCGTAAGTTCCAATTTGGGAATGGGCGCGACCGGAATATTGCACGGGCTTCGTTGTCGGCGTTTACGATGATTAGGGAGCTTGTTTCGGAGCTTGTTTTTTGAAGAACATATAAGGCAGAATAAAAGGCTGTTAGCCAGATACCTGCCTGCCGTACGACCTTAGCTTTGCAAAGGAGAAAAATAGGGATGACTTCGACTACGCTCAGCCCAATGCCATTAAGTTAAGGAATAAAATCAGAAAAACTGCCTTCATTGCGGGCTTGACCCGCAATCGCATTAACAGGTATGGTTTGCCTTGTTTGTCAGAATCAGTGGTCTTGTGCGATTGCGGGTCTGCCGAACTTGATTCTGTGCTGCAATGACGAAATCCTTAACCGCGCCCTGATGTTTTTTATATTATTCTGCCTCTTGTTAGCGACGATGCCCGTTTGGGGAATAAGATTATAGGAAATATGGCGCCGACGGCGAGTAGGAAGATGACTGTGCCGACGGTTATTGAGTTGGAAAAGAATATTTCCATGTATTTTTCTTTGGCTGCGGGTTCGTTTGCCGACTGCAGGAACATAATCAGGGAGAATACCATGTTGTAGGCTAATTTGCCGGGTATCATTGGTAATAGTGCAGGTATACAGAGGACGGTGCTGGGCGAGTGTACTATCCTGCCAAACCACAGGCTGCCAAAGCCAATGAGGATGGCGGCGGCAAGGGAGGCTGTGGCTATTTCAATGCCTAAATAGGTGATGAGGCTGAAGCGGGTAGCGTGCCCGATGGCTGCGAGCAGGGCTACATAAGGGAATACGCGTCTGGGTGGATTGGATATGGCGCCGAAACCGATGCCGGCGATGGCTGCAAAGAGCGCATCTGTAAGGATATCGAGGGCTATCATAATATGTTGTCTTTGATTAGGAATAGGGTGAATGCCATGCCAATGGCTATGCATACGATTAGCAGTATGGCTTGGGTGAGGCGGGCAAAACCTGTGAGGGTATGCCCTTCGACTATGTCGATAACGCCGTTGATAAGCGGAACGCCAGGCACTAAGAATAAGACGCTGGTTGCCATGGCTATGTCGGAGGTGGTGTTAAACAACAAGGTTGTGGATGCACACAGGGAGGCTACGAAAGCGGATACAATGAAAATAATATAATGGTTTAAAATTGTCAAAGACAGGCGCTGTTTTAGGAAGAAACCGGCTGCGGTTGCCAGAAATACAATGCCGACGGAATACCAATCGCCCCCAAAGAGCTTACAAAAAGATGCGTTAGCGCAACTGACCAGAGCTAATACTGTGAAGGGATTGATGGCGGGCTTGGAGATGATACGCTCGTACTTCTTTTTTAAAATGGATAATGGCAAATGGTTGTCGTAGGTTTCCCAACTTAAGGCGCTCAGCTCTGAGTTCTGTTCGAAATTGATGGGAAGGGAGGGCGTTTCTACTACTTCGTTGTAGTGTTCGTGGGTTTGCTTGTCGTACAGGCTTAGCGTCATACTTTTTTGGAAAATGCTAAGCTGGGCTGTGTACCCAAAGGATTCGCCTATGCGTTTGGAGTTGCGTATTACGCGTGAGGTATGAACGCCACATCCCATCAGGTGCGAGGCGTATTCGGCAATGAATTCGCCTACTTCCAGCAGGTTTTCTTTTTTCTTTTCCATAAAACATAAAAAGTTTAATTTTTTGGCATTGTTAATTTAGTATAGATTTTCTCGTTTTTCGTCATGCTGAACTTGATTCAGCATCTCCCTATCTATGGGGATTGCGGGTCAAGCCCGCAATGACGACAACTATAAAACTATACTAATTTAACAATGCCAATTTTTTATATCTTTCTACAACATTCCTTCAAATGCTTTCCAAAGCACATCGCCTTGTGGTACAGGCGCTACAATGTCAATTTTCTCTTTTGATACGGGATGGATAAATTCAATGCGGCGGGAATGCAGGCTAATGCTTCCATCGGGGTTCGAGCGTGTGAAACCATACTTTAAATCTCCTTTTATCGGGCTACCAATCTTTGCCAATTGACAGCGGATTTGATGATGTCGCCCTGTTTCCAGATTAATTTCAAGTAGCGTGTAATTATCCGATTGGGCAATTGTTTTATAACTCAAAACAGCTTTTTTAGCTCTTGTTTTTTCGACATCGTAAGCGTAACTTTTATTTTGTTTCTCATTACGCACAAGATAGTGAATAAGAGTAGCCTCCGGTTCTTTGGGTGCAACTTTCACAATCGCCCAATAAGTTTTTTTTACCTCATGCTGCTGAAACATTTCGTTCAAGCGACTCAGGGCTTTACCTGTTTTGGCAAATAGCACCACGCCACTTGTTGGACGATCAAGCCGATGTGTAACACCACAAAATACATTGCCCGGCTTGTTGTATTTTTCTTTTAGATAATACTTTACTTTGTCTGGCAGCGTTTCGTCGCCCGTCTTATCGCCCTGAGTCAAATCCGAGCAAGTTTTATTTACCGCAATCAGGTGATTGTCTTCGTATAAAATTTCCATATATATAGATGTAGAGACGCAAAATTTTGCACTGGTGTCCGCTAAAATAATTTAAGTTCATAATTGCTTACAGATTGTAAGTTGTCATAAGACTCGGCTTTCAAAAGAAACTCTTTTAAGTGTGTCTCTTTCTCAAAAAGAGATATGCTTAAAGTTCTTAATAACTCAAACG
>JAVBLE010000039.1:0-46921 GCA_031553685.1 Paludibacteraceae bacterium
GATATATTTTGCAAACATAAATTCTATTAGTCAGAGATTGCTTCGTTCCTCGCAATGACGACGGTTAACCAAAGCGTCATTGCGAGGAACGAAGCAATCTGAACTAGCAAAAACATATCAATAATTTGTTGTATAAACTTAGTTGGTTGGGAGAAGAAAAGTGCTTGTGCAAAATTTTGCAATCGACAATTACACTGACACAATTACCTGTAAGATGGACACAATTGGGTGTGACAGTAGGACAATAGGTAGTTACAGTAGGACAATTGGTAGTTACATTGGGTCGGGAGACTGTTACATAAGGGCAATTGATAATTACATTGGGACAATTGGGTGTGACAGGAAGACAATAGGTAGTTACAGTAGGACAATTGGGTGTGACATTGAGTCGGGATACTGTTACATAAGGGCAATTGATAATTACATTAGGACAATTGGGTGTGACAGTAGGAGAATAGGTAGTTACAGTAGGACAATTGGTAGTTACATTGGGTCGGGAGACTGTTACATAAGGGCAATTGATAATTACATTGGGACAATCGGTTGTTACATAAAGACAATTGATTGTTACATGAAAACAATCGGTTGTTACATGGCTTCGAGTGCCTCGGCCACCGATGTGGAAGGCTGTTACACCGGGACAATTGGGTGTGACTGTTGGTTGCCCGACTCCGCAGACGAATAGCGGACTGTTACACAATAAAAGAATGCGGCGGGGACGCACTTCGACAGGCTCAGTGACCACGCCCTAATGATTTTTATTGAGGGGTTTTACAGAGTAGTAAAATCTAAAATCTTTTTATCAAAAACCTTGTTTCTTGGCTAACTTCGCTTATTTTTGTAGGAATATTTTATCAAAAATGAATTTACCCGAAATAAATACCAATTACAACATTATTGGCCGGCTGCTTGAGACGCTGCAATTGGCCGAAGCAATCGCACGGACAGAGGTTTTCGCTGACGAACTGCACGATTGGCAACTGACCGACAAGGTGAAAAACCTGCGCGAGAATTACCGCTTAATGCTTGGCTACGCCATCGAAGGCGTAACCGATCCTGAGCAGAAAAAGATATATAATTCGTTGGTTACTAATTGTTACCATCTTGCCGACGAGGTAAAAGAAAGCTTGTTGTCTATCAATTCGCTCAATTTTATTTATTCGCAAAAACGCTATTTGTTGCACACTGGCAAGGTGAGCAGTCAGGAACTGGTAACCGAACTGGAAGCCGCTTCGACAAATGCGCAACTGCCCGAACTGCTCGAACAAAGCCTTAATACAGGTAACAAAAAACGCGAATATGCCCAACAGCACGAATTGCTCGGTCATCAGCTTTTTAAGCAGATTTGGCTTGCCAACTATCATGCTGCCAACGAAATAGAGTTGTTTCGAAGCGCATTAAATGATGATGTGATTTCTACAGAAGATAAATGTTTAGCCGTTTCGGCACTGACATTGAGCTTGTTGCGATATTTTGATGATGAGCGATTGCTTTTATTGATAGAGCAATGTGAAAATACTGAAAACGCTATCAGCCAACGGGCATTGGTCGGATTGCTGCCTATTTTGGCTAAATATGACGCCCGCTTGCCACTTTATCCGGCTATTCGTAATCGTTTGGTGGTATTGTTTGACAGTTCGACGGTGGCTAAATCGGTGAAACGAATTATCTTGCAATATGCCCGTAGCAACGAAACGGAGAAAATAACCCGCAAATTGCAAGAGGAAATTCTGCCTGAGATGATGAAGATTGCGCCTAAGATTCAGGGTAAGATTGACATCGAATCAATGATGAAAAACGACGACCCTGATGAGCGAAATCCCGAATGGCAGGATATTTTGGAAAAATCGGGTATTGCGGACAAGCTTAAAGAATTCAGCGAACTGCAAATGGAAGGTTCGGATGTGTATATGAGTACTTTTGCACAGTTGAAGAATTTTTCGTTTTTTGGCGAGATAAGTAATTGGTTTCGCCCGTTCAATTTCTTGCAGTCGGATATTTGTGAGCTTTTCGAGCAAAAGGAGAATTCGTTTATTTCTGCTATGATGAATAACAGTTTTATGTGCAATTCAGACCGTTATTCGTTTTGCCTCAGCCTGGCGCAAATGCCTGAATCGCAACGCGAAATGATGAGCAAAGCTTTTGCCGCCGAAAGTGAACAATTGAAAGAAATTGAAAAGGAAGAAAACATACTGAACGCCAACAAACAGGGCGAAATTATTTCGAACGCGTATATTCAGGATTTGTATCGCTTCTTCAAATTATTCCGGTTTAGGGACGACTTTGAAAATCCGTTTGACTATTCGCTCAAACTGCACAACGCTTGGTTTTTCGGTCTTTTGGGGTACGAAATAGAAGACTTGAAACAAACTGCCGAATATTTTTTCCTGAAGAATTTCTATCCGCAGTCAATCCAAATTTTTCTGAAAATAGAAAAAGAAACTGAACAAACTGCCGATTTGCACCAGAAAATGGGTTATTGCTACCAACAAATGGGTGAAACGGAAAAAGCTTTACAATATTATTTGCAAGCCGATATTATGCAACCCAATCATTTGTGGACTATTCGCAAGATTGCATACTGTTACCGCTTGTTGCAAAATTACCCGAAAGCGTTGGAGTATTACCTGCGGGCTGAACAGCAAAAGCCTGACAACCAAAATATTCAAATACAAATCGGTAATTGTTATCTGCACAATAAACAGTATGACGAGGCTTTGGCTTATTATTTTAAAATAGAATATAATACAGAAAATAATCTGAAAATGTGGCGTGCTATTGCATGGACTTCATTTTTGGCAGATAAATCCAAGCAAGCTGTAAAATATTATGAAAAAGCCATCGAGGTGCAACCCGACTGGACTGATTACCTGAACCTCGGGCATACTGCTTGGTGTGCAGGCGATCGCAAGCAAGCCGTTGAATATTACAAACAAGCTATCGCTGCAAACGAACACAACATCAGTGCTTTTGTAAATATTTTCAACGAAGATAAAAAATTATTGATTGAAAAGGGTATTGAGGCAGGTGATATTGCTTTGGTATTGGATTATTTGAGATTGTAGGAATGCCGAAAAACATAAAAACATATCTCGAAAAACAATTACAAGAAGCGAATGCTTTTTGGTCGTTTGACAAAAGCTCTTGTCATGATTTATCAGACAGGGATTTAATTCGTTATGTACTTATACACTTGGATTTAGAGGATATCAATTATCTTTTTGAACTTTATCCGAAGAAATTAATCAAACAAGTTTGGCTCGAAGAACTTGTTCCACAAGGTGATTTTCTTATTTCGATGAATTTATGTTTTGCTGTTGTCTATTTCGGAATTAAAAAACCGATACAGTATTTAAAGTCAATGGAAACGCGTCATTTTAATAAATTGGCTAGTTATGGATAAGGCTTTGGTCGAAAAAACATATCGTATAATAGAATCAGTTTCTAAAATGGAATCTATAAAACCCTATCTTTTGGTAGGTGGTACAGCTTTGTCTTTACAAATACAACATCGATTAAGCGAAGATTTAGATTTCATGCGTTGGCAATCTGTCAAAAATGAAAAAATGGAAGTGGATATTTCTTCTATAAAAAAGGAGCTAGCACAGTTTCATAAAGTTGAAAATATTAATATTCTTGAATTTAACCATATTGAGTTCTATTTGGAAGGTGGCGTGAAACTTTCATTTTATGCTCCTGAAAAACGAGCTCCCCAAATTAAAAAAGTAACTTATTTAAATAATTTAGTGCTTGTAGATATTTCAACTATTGCATCGCTGAAAATGGAAACGATGATGCGTCGCAATATATTTCGGGATTATTATGACTTATATTGCATTTTGAAAGAAAAAAATACTGATGAAATAAAAGAAATTATTGCCAACGCTTTAAAATATTCAGGACATAACCTAAAAAGTAAAAATCTGATTGGCATGCTGATCAATTCCGAACGATTTAAGAATGATTCTGATTTTGAACAATTAGAGCCTAAATATTCTATTACACGAGAAGAAATCGGTGCTTTTATGGTTGACAAATTAAGTAAATAGGAACCTATGGAAAAAATCATTTTAGAAAAAATGAATTTCTACGCCTATCACGGTTGTTTCGAGCAAGAAAAAATTGTTGGGGCGAATTACGAAATAACATTATCTTTGGAAGTGGATTGCATGCAGGCATGTCTAACAGATAATTTGTCATACACGATCAATTATCAGGAAGTGTATGATTTGGTAAAAAAAGAGATGGCCATAAAATCGAACCTGATAGAGCACGCCGGACAACGAATTGTCAGTGCCATCAAAAGCTGTTTTCCACAAATAAAAAAAGTAGAACTATGGCTTTCGAAACTCAATCCGCCATTGGGCGGGCAAGTAAACAGGGTAACTATACAGATGGTGAGATAGTGAAATCAGATAGTGAGATAGTGAAATGGTGAGTATTTTAGAAAATGTTATACAAACTCTCTTTTATCTCATCATCTTACCTTCTCGCTCTTTCGCCATCTAACCATCTAACTATCTAAAAATTATGAATATAGAACAAAAAATAATCGGAACTCATGGGCGATTTTTCTATCAGGAAGATGGGAAAGAATTGGGTACGCTCAAATACAAATTAGACTCGATTGCGGGAACAATTAATCTGACAAGTACTCATGTCGATTCTTCGATGGGTGGCAAAGGGCTTGGAAAACAGTTGGTAACCGCAGCCGTTGAATTTGCTATGAAAGAAAATTACAAAATCATACCGACTTGCCCGTTTGTGGCAGCATTATTTAATAAAATTCCCGAATGGGACGAATTGCGATGTAAGTAAGAATTTTAGTGCACAAAAATATTAGAGATTTATGGACATAAAACAACTCCATAACGAATGGCTTGCATTGCAGCCGATTAAAGAAGAATACCAAAAGCGATTGGATAAGAAATTTATGTTGGATTTCAATTTCAATTCCAATCACATAGAAGGTAACACTTTAACTTATGGGCAAACTGAACTGCTTTTTATGTTTGGAGAAACCGAGGGTAGTGCCAATTTGCGAGATTATGAAGAGATGAAAGCCCATAATGTAGGTTTGGAGTTGGTAAAAAACTATGCAAAAGATAAAGAACGATTTTTGACAGAAAACTTTGTACGCGAATTAAACAAAACTATTCTTGTCGAAGATTTTTGGAAAAATACTTCTAATAACCCAACTCCATACCAAATAAAAGTAGGTGTTTATAAAACCCGTCCAAATTCCGTAAAAACTGCCACAGGTGAAATCTTTGAATATGCCTCGCCCGAAGAAACGCCTTCATTAATGGCTGATTTATTAGAATGGTATAGGAGCGAAGAACAAAAGCAGGCTATCAGCCCGATAGAATTAGCCGCCTTATTCCATTATCGTTATATTCGGATACATCCTTTTGAAGATGGTAATGGGCGTATTGCGCGACTATTGGTAAATTATATTCTTGCCCGGCACAATTATCCAATGATTGTGATAAAAAGTGAGGATAAGGACAGGTATTTGCATATTTTACATTTGTGCGATGTGGCAGTTGGCGACAACCCACATAATGGTGCAAATGCGACTTTGGCACAAATAAAACCATTTGTGGAATATTTGGAAAAACAAGTTGAAGATGCATTAAATCAAGCGATTAAAGCCGCAAAAGGCGAAAGTATTGAAGAGCCTGATGATTTTAAAAAGCGTATGACTATTATTGAACATCAAGCAAAAAGAACTAATAATACTGAAAAAAGAATTTTTAATATTGAAGAACTACGCAATGTTCTAAATAATTTTTATATCCCTCTTAAAGGATTATTGCTTGATGTATTAGAGCCTTCTACTGTATTTTTTATTTCATCACACCATTCTGAGTGTTTTAGTATAAATGGTAATAGTTTAAACACACATATTGACATAAACAATATTGATGATAGATTTGCAGATTATAAAATATTAGAATTTCAATATTTTTTAAACGGAGTAAAAAGAGAATATAATCTTAAAGAAACCTATATAGAAACTAAATTTCAGATTTATTTTGAAGACAATTATTACTCGATAAGTTGTTTAAATAACAAACAATTTAGTTATGGGACATATCCAACAAAAGCAGAAATGAATGAGATTGTAGAAAAATACAAAGCAGAAGTTTTACAAAAAATAGAAGAGGCAATGATTTCATAATAGGAACTTGCAGGTTAAGCCTGCAATGACGAAATAAATCTTGAAACATCAAATATATGAAAGCGCTAATGTTTGGGTGGGAATTTCCACCACATATTCTGGGAGGATTGGGTACGGCGAGCTACGGACTCACCAAAGGCATGTCGTTGCAGGAAGATATGGAAATTCGTTTTGTAATACCCAAACCGCATGGCGACGAAGACCAAAGCTTCCTGAAAATAATCGGGGCATGCAATGTGCCCATTGTGTGGAAAGATGTAACTTGGGAACATGTCAATCATCGCATTGGCAATATCATGTCGCCCGAAGAGTTTTACCGTCTGCGTGACTGCATTAAATATGATTTCCGCCGCATTGGCACCAATGATTTGGGTTGTGTTGGTTTTTCAGGCAAATATCCCAACAATCTTTTAGAAGAAATATCCAATTACGAAGCGGTTGCCAGCGTGCTTGCCCATGCAGGCGATTTCGACATTATCCACTCGCACGACTGGCTTACTTACCCTGCCGGAATTTTTGCAAAAAAAATAAGCGGAAAACCATTGGTTATCCATGTGCATGCCACCGATTTCGACCGTAGCCGGGGTAATGTAAACCCTGAAGTGTACGCCATCGAAAAGCGCGGAATGGACGAAGCCGACCATATAATGACAGTGAGTAACCTTACCCGCCAAATTGTGATTGAAAAATATCACCAAAACCCAAATAAAGTAACTACGGTACACAATGCTGTTTCGCCTCTTGAAAACATTGAACAATACAAGAAAAAACCGCGCAAAGATAAAGTGGTAACTTTTCTTGGCCGTATAACCATGCAAAAGGGACCTGAATACTTTGTTGAAGCAGCTGCACGGGTGTTGCAACGCACACAGGGCGTTCGGTTTGTTATGGCTGGTAGCGGCGATATGATGAACCAGATGATACATCTTGTTGCCAAACGAAATATTGCAGATAAGTTTCATTTTACGGGTTTTTTGCGTGGCGAGCAAGTGTACGAAATGTTAGCACAAAGCGATGTCTATATTATGCCTTCGGTATCCGAGCCATTTGGTATTTCGCCGCTCGAAGCCATGCAGGTAGGTACGCCAAGTATCATGTCTAAACAATCAGGTTGTGCCGAAATCCTGAACAACGCTATTAAAACCGATTATTGGGATATCGACGCAATGGCGGACGCTATTTATTCTATTGTAGAATACCCGGCTATGTATAAATCTCTACGCGAAAAAGGCCAGGAAGAGGTAAACGCAATTACTTGGGAAGCCGCCGGAATGCGTGTTAGGAATATTTATAATAAGGTATTGGGAATTGCGTAACAACAATATTTGTTGATAAATAAATCCGAAACCTCGCTCTATTGGGCGGGGTTTCTTTTTTCTTTTTCTTATTTTTGTAAATTCTAAAAACCGCAAAGGGCGCAAAGCTTTTCGCAAGGAACGCAAAGGAGAATTTGATCTCTTTGCGTTTTCTTTGCGCCCTTTGCGGTAAAATAAATAAATTCTATGAAAGAAATAGTCGAAACCCCGCTCATGAAGCAATACAAGGAGATGAAGCAGGTGCACCCCGATGCGGTGTTGCTTTTTCGTGTGGGCGACTTTTATGAAACTTTTTCCGAAGATGCCATTAAAGCCTCCCAAGTGCTGGGCATTACGCTTACGCGGCGGGCAAACGGTTCGGCTTCGTATGTAGAGCTGGCAGGCTTTCCGCACCATGCGCTGGACACTTATTTGCCAAAGCTCGTTCGGGCAGGTTTGCGCGTGGCTATTTGCGACCAGCTAGAAGATCCGAAACTGACCAAGAAACTCGTTAAGCGAGGCATTACCGAATTGGTTACTCCCGGCGTTTCGGTCGATGATAATGTATTAAACCATAAGGAAAATAATTTTTTGGCCGCTATTCATTTTGGCAAAAACCTGATGGGTATTTCTTTTCTTGATATTTCTACCGGCGAGTTCCTTACAGCCGAAGGAAATGCCGATTATATTGATAAACTGCTCAATAATTTTGCGCCTAAAGAAGTGCTTTACGAACGCACCAAGCGCAGTCAATTTCAAGAAACTTTCGGCAATAAATTCCTTACTTTCGAGCAAGACGATTGGGTTTTCACTACCGATTCGGCTCGCGATCGATTGCTTAAACATTTTGAAATAAATAGTCTGAAAGGCTTTGGTGTAGAAAATCTGGAACAAGGCATTATTGCTGCCGGAGCCATTTTATATTATTTAGACCACACCCACCACAGGCAAATTGCCCATATCACCGCTCTTGCGCGCATTGAAGAAGACCGCTTTGTGTGGCTCGATCGTTTTACGGTGCGCAACCTCGAACTCTATGGCAGCCAGAACGAAGGGGCACGAACGCTGATTGATATTCTCGATAAAACCACCTGCCCGATGGGTGCGCGGTTATTAAAACGCTGGTTGGCTTTTCCGCTCAAAAATGTATCGCCGATAAACGAACGATTGAGTGTAGTCGAATATTTTTTCAAAGCTCCGGAATTAAAATCTCTGTTAGAAGAAAAACTTTCGTTGATTGGCGATCTCGAACGCATTATCTCCAAAGTAGCTGTGGGGCGGATCAATCCGCGCGAGGTGGTGCAGTTGCGTGTGGCGTTGGAAGCGTTGGCGCCCATCAAAGCGAACATTTCTGAGGCCGAAAATGTTTTTTTACAAAAAATAGGCGAGCAACTAAACCCTTGCCTTTCCATTTGTCAACGCATTGAGCAAGAAATAAATAACGAACCTCCGGCACTGATCAATAAAGGCAATGTGATTTGCAACGGCGTGAATGCCGAGTTGGACGAGCTGCGCCGTATTGCGTTTTCGGGTAAAGATTATCTGCTGCAAATACAGCAACGCGAAAGCGAAGCTACCGGCATTCTAAGCCTCAAAATCAGTTATAACAATGTGTTCGGTTACTATATCGAAGTGCGCAACACACACAAAGACAAGGTGCCCGACACTTGGATACGCAAACAAACGCTAACGCAAGCCGAACGCTACATCACGCAAGAACTCAAAGAATACGAAGAAAAAATATTGGGGGCGGAAGAAAAGATTTTGGTGTTGGAAACTGCTATTTTCGATGATTTGATTATGGCGCTGATGGATTATATTCCGGCTGTACAGTTGAATTGTAATCTGGTGGCACAGCTTGATTGCCTGTTGTCGTTTGCCAAAGTCTCTGCCGAGAACAAATATATCTGTCCGCAAATAACTGAAGACGACGCTATAGACATCAAGAATGGACGACATCCGGTGATTGAAAAACAGCTTCCGGTAGGCGAGAGCTATATTGCCAACGATGTTTTTCTCGACTCGGAATCGCAACAAATCATTATGATTACCGGACCCAATATGGCGGGTAAGTCGGCACTCTTGCGTCAGACGGCATTGATTGTGCTGATGTCGCAAATCGGTTGCTTTGTGCCTGCCGAGGCGGCAACTATCGGTGTAGTCGACAAGATTTTTACCCGTGTGGGCGCGAGCGACAATATTTCGGTGGGCGAATCTACCTTTATGGTCGAAATGAACGAGGCGGCAAGCATATTGAACAACATGTCCTCCCGCAGCCTTATATTATTTGATGAATTAGGTCGCGGAACAAGTACTTACGACGGGATTTCCATTGCGTGGTCGATTGTAGAATATATCCACGAACACCCGACGGCACGCGCCAAAACCCTTTTTGCTACGCATTATCACGAACTAAACGAAATGGAAAAATCGTTTAAACGGATAAAGAATTATAATGTGTCGGTAAAAGAAGTTGATAAAAAAGTGATCTTTCTGCGCAAACTTGTGCGTGGCGGCAGCGAACACAGTTTCGGTATCCATGTAGCCAAAATGGCGGGCATGCCGCAAAGCATTGTAAAGCGGGCGGATGAAATATTGAAACAATTGGAAACGGACAATCGCCAATCCGACATCAGCAAGCCAATGGTAGATGTGGCAACCAAGCACGAAGGCTACCAAATGAGTTTTTTCCAACTGGACGACCCTGTGCTTTCGCAAATTCGCGATGAGATTATTAATACCGATGTGGATAACCTCACCCCGATTGAAGCATTGAACAAATTGAATGAGATAAAAAAAATAATAAAGGGAAAATAAAATCATTGACAATTTAACGATTTACAATTAGACAATTTAGTTTTCAATTGTAAATTGTAAATTGTCCAATAGTAAATTGTTAGATGTTACAAATAGACGATACCATAATCAGTTTTGAGCTTTTCGAGCGGAAATTTATTTGCGATTTAGCTTCGTGCAAAGGCGCTTGCTGCATTGAAGGTGATGAAGGTGCACCGCTCGAAGCGCATGAAGTAGACGAATTGCAAAAGGCACTGCCCGTTGTTTGGGACGATTTGTCTGCCGATGCCAAGGAATTAATCGAGAAGCAAGGCGTTTCGTACAAAGATCGTTTTGATGAGGAAGTAACTTCCATTGTAAATGGTGCTGAATGCGTTTTTATGTATTACGACGAAAACGGCTATGCCAAATGTGCTGTCGAAAAAGCGTATTTAGCAGGTAAACTCAGTTTCCGAAAACCTATTTCGTGCTATTTATATCCTGTCAGGGTACAGCAACATAAGAATTTCAAAGCTGTGAATTATAATCATTGGCATATTTGCGAATGCGCCGAAGCACTGGGCGAGAAAGAAGGTGTACCGGTTTATAAATTCCTCCGTGAACCATTGATAGCGAAGTTTGGGGAGGAGTGGTACAAGCAGTTGGAGATTGCTGATAAAGAGATAATGGGTTTGTAGTAACCCAATAATTTTCATACAAAATCCCTTGTCATTTTTTTGACAGGGGATTTTTTTATTCTGCATTTTGTCCTTTCCGTATCGAAAAATAAATATCTTGTTAAGATATTCAGTATTTTTGAATAATTTTACATTAATTAAAATACATTGTATTGTTTTTCAGAATGAAGCGTTTGTATTTTTTGTGGATAATGCTTTTGACTACTTTTTTACTGCAAGCACAGACGAAAGAGATAGATGACTTGTGGCGGAGGCAAGTGAAGGACGGCAATGAAAGTTTTGTAAAGTCGGAGCATTCTACAATAAGTGTTGATAGCCTTAGTAAACTTTTCGATCGGCAGCCAGCATTTGGCATGTACCGCGATAACTATTTTATAACTGGCATTCCAACGAATGAACAGATTACAAACACTACTGCCGATGCCAAGTTTCAAATCAGCATCAGCCAACGGCTGGTAAAGTCCCGCCTACCCTTTCATGTCTTTTTGACAGCAACTTACAGCCAAAAATCGTTCTGGAACTTGTATGAATATTCGTGTCCGTTTATTGATAATAATTATAATCCTGCATTGATGCTAAACAAACCACTGGTAATCAACAACCGGTTTAAGGGGATGGCATTGCTTTCGATTGAGCACGAATCGAACGGGCAAGGCGACTCGCTTTACTCGCGCAGTTGGAATTATGTAGCGCTGACAGGCTCTTATTTTTTCAACAAACGACTGTCGGGACAGATTAAAATGTGGGCTGGATGGATGGGTGATGATAACCCTGATTTGCTTCGTTATAAGGGTTATGGCTATGTTGCTTTGAATTATCGAAGTGCAAACGACCGCTTTTGGGCTTCGGTGCTGCTGAACCCTTGCAAGAATTTTACCTCAATTAATAGCCAAATAGAACTTAATTTTAAATTACAGAAGAAGTACAACCATTATTTCTTTGTGCAATGGTATCAGGGCTATGCTGAATCGTTGCTCGAATATAATAAATATACTTCGATGATACGCGCCGGAGTTTGTATTAAGCCGCCGTTGAGGAATTTGTATTGAAAAACAAAAATGCTAAGAGTGTGTGCCTGTTCATTGATGGATAGGATTTTAGCTACTTCAAATAATTTTTAATCAAAGAAACATTTCACACCATTTATCAAACGGCACAATATTTTCTTCGCCGTGCCTGCCTAACGAAGTTCGGATTTGTTCAATTGTTTTCATCCCATGAAAGGTTTTGGAGTAGAATTTGTCTGCAAAGCAAATCACTTGTTCTTCCGGCGAAACAGGGCGCATATCGCGGTGTGGGATAGGCAGTTCGTTGGTAAGAATTTCGTCCAGTGAAATGCCTGTTCCGGTGTGTCGCTCGGCTACCAAAGCATGTTGGGACAAACCTTCGGCGCGTAACAAATCGGCGCCCAAGTATCCATGGCAAATATAAGGATGCTCGCCATGGCAGTCGATAGACGGGGCATAAGTAAGAAAAATACCGATATCATGCAGCCAAGCTGCTTCTTCAATAAAGGGAATATTTAATTTTAGCTCCGGTTTATTGCGGGCTATTTCCACCGCTTTTTGAGCCACCAGCCGACTGTGTTCTACTAAAATTTGGTAGGCTTCGCTTTGTGGAGAATAATATTTTTCGATAATGGCAATTGGAGACATTTCTTTAAATTATTTAAAACGATTGCATATCGCACAACTTTTTATAATAACCATTTTTAGCAATCAGTTCGTCGTGTTTACCTTGCTCTACAATTATACCATCGCTCATCACACAAATCAAATCAGCTTTTCGGATGGTCGAAAGGCGATGCGCTACGACAATAGAAGTGCGGTTTTGCATTAGGTTATCAATCGCTTCCTGTACTAATTTTTCGCTTTCGGTGTCGAGAGCCGAAGTAGCCTCGTCCAAAATAAGGATAGGTGGATTTTTCAAAATAGCGCGTGCAATGCTGATGCGTTGGCGTTGTCCGCCCGACAGTTTTCCGCCACGATCGCCGATGTTGGTTTCGTAGCCATGCTCAGTAGCCATAATAAAATCGTGTGCATTGGCAATTTTTGCTGCTGCAATCACTTGTTCCATCGTAGCATTTTCTACTCCAAAGATAATATTGTTATAGAAAGAATCATTGAACAAGATTGCTTCCTGGTTTACATTGCCCATTAGTGAGCGTAAGCTGAGCATTTGAATGTTTTTTATATCCACACCGTCAATTGTGATAGCGCCTTTTTCTACATCATAAAAACGGGGAATCAAGTCGACCATAGTCGATTTTCCTGAGCCTGACTGTCCGACCAATGCGATCATTTGTCCCTTTTCTATCCTCAAATTGATGTCTTTCAAAATCCAGTCTTCGCGGTAGCGAAACGACATATTTTTAAATTCGATTGCCTCCTTGAATTCAGGAACAACAATTGCGTCTTTCTTATCCTTAATCATATTTTCGGCTTTCAAAATAGCATCTACCCGATCCAATGAAGCCATCCCTTTCTGAATGGTATAGGTTGCTTTCGAAATGTCTTTTCCCGGATTTATGATACTGTAAAAAATCACTAAATAGTATATAAACGAAGGTGCTGTAAGCGGTGTATTTCCGTTCAAAATCAGCCGTCCGCCATACCAAAGCACAATCACAATTACAATGGTTCCCAAAAATTCGCTCATCGGGTGTGCCAAAATGTAGCGGTTATTCATTCGAATAAATGTAGCCCGCACTTTCTCGTTAATTTCGGCAAAACGACCGCGTACTTTCTTTTCGGCGTTGAATGCTTTTACAATGCGAAGTCCGCCGAGTGTTTCTTCTATTTGCGAAAGCATTTCGCCGGTTTGTGTCTGCCCCAGCATCGATTTCTTTTTAAGCGAGCGACCCACCCGTCCGATCAGAAACATGCTCACAGGCAACATACAGAAAACAAAAAGTGTCAGTTCCCAACTGATTACAAACATGGTGACTAAATAAACAGTGATCAGCATGGGATTTTTAAACATCGTGTCGAGCGAACTCATGATAGAATTTCCAATCTCAACAACATCGTTTGTCATGCGCGCCATAATATCGCCTTTGCGCTCTTCGGAAAAGAAGCCAATGGGCAATGACAGGACTTTGTCGTACATTTTCCGGCGAATATCACGCAAAACACCGTACTGCACCGGCGAAAGATAATAACCAGCCAGAAAAGCCGTGCCTACTTTCAATCCTGCCGTAACAACCAGGAACAAGCCTAAAAACAACAAAGTAGTACTTGCACCATAACTTTGTATCATTTGTTCTATTGAATAAAAAAGATTGTTTTTCAGCGATTCGGTAATATGCCCGAAGCTGTCGCTCCAAGTCCATGCCATGTGCCCATGTGATGGATTTTCCATGCCGAAAAGAATTTGCAGGATGGGTATGATTGTTCCGAAGGAGAACAAGGTCATAAATGCGGAAAGCAGGTTGAAAAATATATTCAGAGCAATATATCGTTTGTATCCGGGCAAAAAACGGCGAAAGAGGAGGATGAAATTTTTCATTTTTAAAAGATTGAAAAGAAAGTGCAAAATTTAAAACAAAATTTTTATTTATTCTAATAAATAAAATAAAACGACCAAAAATATGGATTAGATACCTGTATAAGTAAATGGAGTAATTGCTCTCAATTCGACTTTTATATTTTCGCTCACATTCAAAGTTTCGATAAACTCTTTGATAGATTTCTCGGTAATAGCTTCATTAGTGCGTGTCAGGGCTTTCAATGCTTCATAAGGTTTCGGATACCCTTCGCGTCGCAAAATAGTTTGGATACCTTCGGCAACAACTGCCCAGCAGTTGTCCAGATCGGCTTTGATAGCCGCTTCGTTTAGTAATAATTTGCTTAATCCTTTCATCGTACTTTGTAAAGCAATGAGTGTGTGGGCAAAAGGTACGCCCACATTGCGGAGTACAGTCGAATCGGTCAAATCGCGTTGCAGGCGCGAGATAGGGAGTTTTGCTGCTAAATGCTCAAATAATGCATTGGCAATACCCAAGTTTCCTTCAGAGTTCTCGAAATCAATCGGGTTCACCTTGTGCGGCATGGCAGACGAGCCTACTTCGCCCTCTTTTATTTTTTGCTTGAAATATTCCATTGAGATATAAGTCCACATATCACGATTGAAATCGATCAAAATCGTATTGATGCGTTTCGCCGTGTCGCAAAGTGCTGCAAAGGTGTCGTAATTTGATATTTGTGTGGTGTACTGCTCGCGAACCAAGCCTAATTTTTCATATACAAAGCGATTGCCAAATTCCTTCCAATCGTTTTTGGGATAGGCTACAGCATGTGCATTAAAGTTTCCGGTGGCTCCACCAAATTTTGCCGAGTGTGGAATGCGTTGCAATACTTCAAACTGTTTAGTAAGGCGGGTAACAAATACTTGTATTTCTTTTCCTAAACGGGTAGGAGAGGCCGGTTGCCCGTGTGTTTTTGCCAGCATTGGGATAGTTTCCCATTCTTTAGCCATTTTGCTCAATTCGGTAATTATAGTTTCTATTTCCGGGAAAATAATGTTTTCCAAAGCTTCTTTTGTAGAAAGCGGAATAGCCGTATTGTTGATATCCTGCGAAGTCAATCCGAAGTGGATAAACTCTTTGTATTGCTCTAATCCAAGTGTATCGAATTTCTCTTTGATAAAATATTCAACTGCTTTTACATCATGATTGGTTACCTTCTCGATATCTTTGATTTTTTGCGCATCGGCTTCGGTAAAGTTTTGGTAAACAGCACGAAGTTGTGGAAATAGTTTGCTGTCCACCGATTTTAATTGTTCCAGCGGAATTTCGCACAAGGCAATAAAATATTCGATTTCGACCAAAATACGGTAACGAATCAAGGCATATTCGGAAAAATAATTGGCTAAACTGTCTGTTTTCGAACGGTAACGCCCGTCGATAGGAGAAATGGCGGTAAGTTGATTTAAATTCATCGGGCTAAAAATGGTTTGAAAATAAGAATGCAAAAATAATCATAAATGCTATACTATCATAGAAATAAAATAAACAAAAACGCTTAACTCTTTTCGAAGTTAAGCGTTTTCGTTTTTATAAAGAAGTTGATTATAAATCAGTAATTGGTTTGTGTTGTGGAACCAACACTTTCATCATACCCCAAGCCAATAGATAAGCTAATGCACAAACACCAAACATAATCATATAAGCTGTTGATACATTATTGGCAATCAAGTCTTTTGCTTGTAATAACATATTTTGGTCAACTAAAACATCTTTTAGATTGTCAATCTTTATTTTCTCCAAAGGAATTTTAGCAGTTTCCA
Organism: Paludibacteraceae bacterium; assembly: GCA_031553685.1. GTDB lineage: Bacteria > Bacteroidota > Bacteroidia > Bacteroidales > Paludibacteraceae > JAFGVL01. Next base: position 16,239 of record JAVBLE010000039.1, read on the forward strand.
TCACCAATCCTTGTGCTTTGGCAGCACCAACACCAATCATACGGAAATGATCTTCCAAATTACCGGCTAATAATTGCACCAATACACCACCTAAACCTCCGGCTGCTGCACCAATACCGGTAACCGAACCAACGGCTTTTTTAGGGAACATATCTGATACGGTTGTAAACAAGTTTGCCGACCAGGCTTGGTGAGCAGCACCCCCGACAGCAATTACAGCAATAGCTGCCACAATGCCAAATCCAGCCATAAATTGAGTAGTTAGCAGTAATAACGGTGCGCAAGCGATAATTAACATCGCAGTCATACGGGCTTTGTAAGCTTGCCAACCTTTGTTCATGAATGACATAGGGATAGCTCCGCCATAGACAGAACCAATAATAGCAATACCAAATACCACAAAGTTTGAAATCATTACATAAGTAGCAGTTGTTTCTTTATCCAAACCAAAGCAGAATTGTTGTTTAACATAGGTAGGCAACCAGAACAAAAGGAACCACCAAATACCGTCAGTCATAAATTTACCTAATACAAACGCCCATGTTTGTTTGTAGGTAAGCATTTTTCCCCAGGATACTTTTTTAGCTTTATCTTCTTCAGTTACTTGTGCAGGAGTATCTTCGTCATCACTATGGATATAGTCATATTCAGCTTGGCTGATTTTTCCTTTTTCCAACATCTTTTTAGGGCTATTATAGAACAATCCCCAGAAAATAAGCCATAAGAAACCAACCAAACCGGTAATGATAAATGCCATTTGCCAGCCATGCAATTGTCCGAGGAATTCTTTGCCATCGCCCCATGTAAGCAATGCCCATGGAACAAAGATAGCGCAAATCATGGCTCCGATATTAGAGCCTGAGTTGAAGATGCCGGTAGCTAAAGCGCGTTCTTTTTTAGGGAACCACTCGGCAACAGTCTTGATAGATGCTGGAAAGTTTCCTGATTCACCGGCACCAAAAAGGCTTCGTGCAATACATTGTCCAACAACGGTTTTTCCCATAAAGGCACTTAAGATACCTGTTATAGACCATAAAATCAGTGAAGCTGCCAAACCTATTTTAGTTCCGATTTTATCAATAACATAACCGGCAACCAAAGTAAATCCTGCATAGAAAGCAGTAAAAATCGAAGTCAAGTAAGAAAAATCGGTCGATGACCAACCAAATCCTTCAGGCGAGCAAAAATAATCCTTTAAAAACCCAATTACATTTCGATCCATGTAATTGACAGTGGTAGAGAAAAGCAACAATCCTGCGACCGTCCACCTGTACTTACCGATTTTTTCTGTAACATTTTTTACATTACTCATAAGTTATTAAATTTAAAGTGTTTATAAAAGCCAAACGGACTATGGGCTGTTACGGGAACTGTCCATAATCCGTTTGGGAAAAAATTATTTGCGTACAGCTTTAACTATTGCTAAAGCGTCTTTGCACATTTGAGTGATTTTGCTCCATTCTTTGGCAGCAATAACATCGGCAGGGAAAAGGTTAGAACCCATACCTACGCATGTTACGCCGGCGTCGAACCAAGTTTTCATGTTGGCTTCTTCCGGTTTTACACCGCCGGTTACCATCAACATCGACCATGGCATTGGTGCTTTCAAGCCTTTTACAAAGTTTGCACCCAGCACATCACCAGGGAATACTTTGCAAACATCACAACCCATTTCTTGTGCCAAACCTACTTCAGATACTGAACCACAACCCGGCATATAAGGCACCAAGCGACGGTTAGCTACTTTACAGATTTCAGGATTGAATAATGGACCTACGATGAAATTTGTACCTAATTGAAGATATAATGCCGCTGTAGCCGGATCAACAATAGAACCAATACCCAAAATCATTTCAGGACATTCTTTAGCTGCGAATTTTACCAACTCGCCAAAAACTTCGTGAGCGAAATCGCCACGGTTGGTGAACTCGAATACACGAACGCCACCTTCGTAACAAGCTTTTACGACTTGTTTTGCTACTTCTACATCTTTGTGAAAGAATACAGGAACCATTCCGGTTTCTTTGGCAGCAGCTATAACTTGAATTTTATTAAATTTTGCCATCTAAACATTTACTATTTGACAATTTACTATTTACGATTTTGTAAACATGAACTGTCGGATTGTTTTTATTATTTATTTTCTTGGTTGAGTTTTGTTCTGGTTGTATTAATTGAACTGACAATTATTTTAAACAGTTCCTCATTTTCTTTCATCAAGTCGGTTAATAATTCAGGTTTTACTAATTGTTCTTCATGAATTAACTCCAACCAATAAAGAGATTCGTCCAACTCTTCTTCAACCATCTTTAACTTGTTTAGGAAATCCCTTGTGGATTTCCCTAAACAAGCTGCTCTATAATTTGCTCCGGGCGATGTGCCCGAGCGAATAAGTTGATTTCCAATAGCCTTTCCGGCTGTGGTAGTAGGCAATTTATCTACTAATCGAATTATGCGGCGAGCAAACATCTTTAGTCGCTTTTTCAGTTCAACTGATGTCATACCGTAGCCTTAAATAGTAAATAGTAAATTGTCCAATCGTAAATTAAGTTAGCGTGAAACGCGACCAGAAGCATCCCCACCCATCAATTTCTCAACTTCCTCAACAGTTACTAAGTTGAAGTCGCCATAAATAGTGTGTTTCAAGCATGAAGCTGCTACTGCAAATTCTAATGCTTTTTGGTCATCGTTTGTATAAGTCAACAAACCATAGATAAGACCACCCATGAATGAGTCGCCACCACCTACGCGGTCAACAATGTGAGTAATATCGTATCCTTTAGATACTTTCAACGAACCTTCTGAATACAAACAACCTCTCCAAGTGTTGTGGTTAGCGTTGATAGAACCACGAAGCGTAACGATTACTTTTTTCGCGCGTGGGAATTTTTTCATCATTTGAGTACAAACCGACTCAAACTCAGCAGCGTTTACTTCGCCACCTGTGTGGTGAGAATCAAATCCTTCAGGTTTGATACCGAATACCATTTCAGCATCTTCTTCGTTACCAAGGATAACATCACAACCTTCAACCAAAGCCGGCATTACTTCTGCAGCAGTTTTACCATATTTCCACAAGTTTTTGCGGAAGTTCAAGTCGGTAGAAACCATTACGCCCATTTCGTTAGCCGCTTTGATCGCTTCCAAACAAGCATCGGCAGCACCTTGCGACAATGCAGGCGTGATACCTGTCCAGTGGAACCAATCAGCACCTTTCAATACTTCTTTCCAGTTTACCATACCCGGTTTGATATCAGCAATAGCCGAACCTGCACGGTCGTAAACCACTTTGGAAGCACGAGCAACAGCACCTGTTTCAAGGAAATAAATACCAACACGGTCGCCGCCGAAAATAATATCGTTTGTGCAAACATTTTGTTTGCGAAGGCTCATGATAGCAGATTGTGCAATGTCGTTTTTAGGTAAGCGGGTTACAAAAGAAGCGTCCATGCCGTAGTTTGCCAACGAAACAGCCACATTAGCTTCGCCACCACCAAAAGTAGCAGTAAGTTCAGAAGCTTGACTAAAGCGTTGATAGCCCGGAGTTGCCAAACGCAACATGATTTCCCCGAAGGTTACAATTTTTTTGCTCATAATTGTTTTTGATAAATGATTAAAAATATTTGTTTTTGATTGTTTTTTGAAAAATCGCCTGCAAATATATAGTAAATAGTTGAAAGTTGAAAGTTGAAAGTTGAAAGTGTTGATAATTAACAAGCTATTCTTTTACAGGATTCCAACTTTCTTCGCTGTTTTTAAATACTTCTTTCAGTGAATACTCTTTGACAGCCGATGGTTCTAGGATTTTTGCCCAACCAACTCGTTTGGAGGTATCGGCGCCTGCGCCTGTATTGTCTATTTCTACAAAACGAGCAGTCTTTTCGTTTTCAGCATTGCGCCAGTTGTCCCAGCCTTCAGGGCGGATATGACTACCCATTTCACATTTGATATAAACCGACTGCCCATAAGGTCTCCATGGACGACCGAGATATACTTTATTTATAGTGTCGTCGGCAGTCAGTTTACATTCGTAAAAGACGAATCCGAATTTTTTGTCTTGCGGAGTAGAAGGGGCGGTAATGTACGAGTTTTTTTTGCTGTGGATGGTACATTGGTCGAAATAAACGGTTGCCGGACCGAAAATAAAATCCGTCGTCCCTTCAATGTAGCAGTTTTTATAATATTGGCGGCTGGTTTGGCTTCCGGCATAAATAGTATCCTGGTTGCCTAAGAAACGACAATTGATAAACACCGCTTTATCGCCCTCGACATGCAGAGCAACAGCTTGCCCGAGTTGCGGCGCATTGTTTTCTATCGTTAGGTTTTCGGCGTGGAAACCATGTCCTTGCACCATGACCGTGTAGGTTTTAAAAGTTCCCATCGGCTTCGTAGCTCCGGGTAGGGTGATGTTGGCATGGTCGTCCCAGGTAATAATAGTTTGATCGCGGTTTTCACCCAACAGAGTGATATTCATTGCTTGGGTAGGCACTACAATTTTTTCTTTGTAAGTGCCTTTTTTTATAAAAATAACTTTGCGTTCTTGCATTTCTCCTCTAACGGAATTGATGGCTTCCTGTACAGTTGTGAAATTGCCGCTGCCGTCTTGGGCTACAATGATATCATATTTGGGTGTTTCTTTTGCTGAAAGAAACATAAAAGAATTTACTATAAATAAAAGGAAGATTAATTTTTTCATCTTATTAAAATATATTTTGTGGACAAAAATAATCAAAAAAGAAAGATTCCTTTTAAAAAGGTCTCCGTTTTTGTCAAAAGCTATAATTTTGCATAAAAATCAAATTTTCTTTATGCAAAATCATCCATTAGAACTCTTCCACTTTTGCCCCAAATGCGGCAGCCGCAAGTTTGAAATCAATAACGCGAAATCGAAAAAATGTTCCGTTTGCGGGTTTACTTATTACTTCAATGCGTCATCAGCTGTAGTTGGGTTTATACGCAATGATGCAGGTGATCTGTTGGTTTGCCGCCGGGCTAAAAATCCGGCAAAAGGTACGCTCGACCTGCCCGGCGGGTTTGTAGATATGCAAGAAACAGCCGAACAAGCTTTAATCCGCGAAATCCAAGAAGAGCTGAACCTGCAGGCGGACGAACTGAAATATTGTTTCTCATTACCCAATATTTATCCGTATTCGGGCTTTGAAGTGCATACACTCGATATGTTTTTTGAGTGCAAAGTAACTGATTTCAGCGCGTTAAAAGCAACCGACGATGTAGCCGAAGCATTTTTTATCCCTTTGAAAGATATTGATCCGGAACAGTTTGGTTTGGAGTCGATAAAAGAAGGAATTCGGAAAATCTGTTTTTGAAACAAAAATGGTTTAACTCAAAGGTCGGAGAGGATTGAAAATACATTTTTTCAATCCTTTAATTATATGCCGATAGTTAAAATCGATACTTGTCTGTTATTTTTTGCAATAATGGCATTGTTTTTGCATTTTTTTGTGCAAGATAATTTATATATAAATCAATTTGTATATGGTAAATACTAAAATTGCATATTAATTGTATTTGAATATACTAAAAAACATATAATCTCTATTATTTATAGAATATCCATTTTTAAATTTAATCCCTTATGAAAAGAAAATTTACTCTTTTATGCATGGCTGTAGTATTTACAAGCACACAATTATTTGCCTTGACAGCACCAGAAGCAAAAGCACGGCAGGAAAAACGAATACAAGAATCTTTCAATGCTGCTCAGGAACAGATAAAGATTAATCAGGCAAAGTTTAAATCTAAACAAAAAAAATATTTTGAAATACCCAATCTAACAGATATAAAACCTATCAAATTATCCACCCCTGTTTTACGGGCAGCTTCGTTGGTGTATGCACCTCAATCACACACAGTTATGCGTGCTGACGGTACAGGAAGGCGAATAACTTATACCTACAATTCACAAGGGTTAATTGCCACTGAAACTTCAGAATATTTTAATGGCTCAATTTGGGCAAATGAAGGTCAAGAAGCCTATACTTATGATGCCGTAGGTAATGTGTTGACTCATTTATATAAAATGTGGGAAAATGGTGGATGGTTCAGCTCAGACCGGACAACCTATACTTACCAGAATAACCTTTGTACAGGAGCTAAGTCGGAATATAATGACGGAGGTCAATGGAATATATATATTCAAAATGAATACACCTATAATGCACATGGAGATGAATTGACTGCTTCTCACATGTCGTATCCTACAGATGGTTTCGGAAGCACTGCTGGCAGTAAATCAATTTATACTTATGATGCGAATAATCGCCAATTGACTGCTATTTATCAATCTTGGAACAATAGTGTTTGGGCTAATGGCTCTAAAACCATTTACGAATATACCGGTAATTCTACCAATAAATCTTCGGCTACATATCAATATTGGGATACCGGTAATTGGATAAATGGTTCAAAAGATATTTATACCTATGATAGCAACAATAATATACTAACCGAAACTTCCCAAAACTGGACAAGCAACACCTGGGTAAATGATAGCAGGGAAATGAATACTTACGATGCGAACGGCAATCAACTTACTTATTTGGTTGAATTTTGGACAGGGACAACTTGGCAAGGGAATTATGAAGAAATCAATACTTATAACCCGAATAATGACCTTTTAACAAAAATGTTTCGAACTTTGGGAAATAACACTTTGGAAAATCAATATCAAATAACCAACAATTACAACAATAACAATAAACAAACAAGTGTTGTATATGAAATCTGGAATGGAACTGATTGGGATGTTGTTTTAACAATAACAAATATTTGGGAAGGTAATAACCTTACTTCAACTACAATGATGCAGGATTACTTCGAATTTACATACGGTTCGTTAAATAATTATACTTATGATGCCAATGGGAATGCAATTTCGGGCACATATAAAATAACAACAGATAATGGTAGCAGTTGGATGGATAATGATGGAAATATGACTTACTATTATAATCAAGGAAAAGACAGTGATGTGTTTAATGGGAAAAATTTCACTATATCGTACACTCAAGTTTTGGCTGGGCTTAATACTCCAAATTCATCAAATCAATCAATGCAAATTATAGCTGCCAATAACCAGCTCACCATTAAAGGCGAAATAACAGGCAAACAAATAGCGGTGTATAATATTGCCGGAGTGCAAGTAGGCAACTTGCAAGCCACATCCGATGAAGCAACAATCAAACTACCCGCTACAGGAGTATATGTAGTTCGTGTAGGAAACGAAACTATAAAAGTGATGAATAAATAATTTATTTCTTCATAAATCAAGTAAACCCGGATTGTATATTGCATGCAATCCGTGTTTGTTTTTGATAGATTCAAAATGAATACATGACAAAAATTAAATTTGTTGTATATATTAATAAAAGTACCGTCATGTCGACCAAAACGACGAGTGGTCACTGAGCGTAGTCGAAGTGGCACGAGGAGTGTCGTGGAGACATCGCAAAAGCAGCATTAATTAGTCTTTTGCGATGTCTCGACAAACTCGACATGACGATGCTTCTATCGTTTTTGTATTGTTCTTTTAATTTTTGTCATATACTAAGAGAATCAAATTAATATTTCTTATCCTTCATAATTCATCCATCATCCTTTATTGTAAACTCGTCCACTTTTCCTATTTTTGTGAAAAATTTTATAGAATGAAGAAATATATTTTGTTTTTCGGGTTGCTTGTGTTTGCTTGTTTAGGAGCGAATGCACAAGAATCGTTTACGCTGGGAAATCCGAATAGAGATTTTTATTGGGGCAAAGAACTGTTTTTGCAACATAAATATACCGCTTCGATGTCTATCTTGGAGCGCTTTGTAAAGGCGCATCCACATGCCGACGAGTCTGTTTTGCAGGAAGCCGCTTACTACATTGCCAGCGATGCATATGAACTTCGCAAAGAAAATGCCAAATCGATGCTCAAAGAATATCTGCTCAATTATCCACACACACAGTTTGCCGACCGCGTTTATATGATGCTGGGCAATTTGCTTACCGAAGATAAAAAATATACCGACGCCCTTGCCTGGTACGCCAAGGCAGACGAAAACCATTTGGATTCGATAGGAAGTGCAACCCTCGCTTTCAACAAAGGTTATGCCTATGTGCAAGCCGAAGATTACGGCAAAGCCAAAACGGCTTTCGGAAAATTGAAGAGCCGGAACACAAAGTATAAAACTTCGGCGACCTATTATTATGCATACTCTGAATATGCATTGAAAAATTACGATGCGGCACTTTCTAATTTCCTGACCATAGAAGATTCGCCCGAATACAAAAACTTTGTGCCCTATTATATTACTCAAATATATTATGTACAAAAAAAATACGACGACTTGGTGCCGTATGGCGAAAAGGTATTGGCAACCAATCCCGAGTCGGAATACAGCAAGGAAGTAAACCGTATCTTGGGCGAATGTGCTTACCGCAAAGGTAATTACAAGAAAGCCACCGATTACTTGGTTAACTATGAGAAAAAATCGGAAAAAGTGCAACGCAACGATATGTATATGCTCGGCGTATCGCATTACAAAACAGAGAATTATAGTGCAGCCGTAAAACAATTGGCAAAAGCTACTACCGAAAAAGACTCGCTGGCACAAAGCGCTTATTTATATTTGGGTAATAGCTATATTCAACTCAATGATAAAGTAAATGCCCGTATCGCTTTCCAAACGGCTGCCGAAATGGATTTCGACCCCAAAGTGAAAGAAGAAGCGGCTTACAATTACGCCCTTTCTACGGTTGACAGTGCTTCGCCTTTTGGTGAGTCGATCACTGCTTTCGAAGATTTTTTACATGACTATCCAAACTCGAAATATACAGGCAAAGTGCAAGAAAACCTTGTCAATGCCTATTTGTTGAGTAAAAATTACGAAGCAGCCAAAAAGTCGTTGGATAATATGAAAAAGCTCTCGCCCGAAATGCGCAACGCCAAATGTTATGTGTTGTATCAATTGGGTGTGGATGAGTTTTTGCGCGGAAATTATGACAAAGCCATCACTCAGTTTTCGCTTGCAGCCAACGAAGGCGAAGACAACCTGACCAAAGCTCAAGTGTACTATTTCCGTGGCGAAAGTTTTTATCGTCAGGAAAAGTATGATAAGTCGCGTACCGATTATTTGGCTTTTCTTGATAATAAATATGCCAAAGATTATCCCGATTACAACAAAGCGAACTACACGATTGGATACACCTATTTCCAACAAAAACAATACAAAGACGCCACGCCTTACTTTTTGAAATATGTGAATGCCGAGCGAAATACTTCGTCCGACTCCTATGCCGATGCACTCGACCGCTTGGGCGATTGCTATTTCGTATCGCGCGATTTGAATAATGCCGAAAAATACTACGGTATGTCCATAGCAAAAAATAGCAAAGGAGCCGATTACGCATCTTTCCAAAAAGCTTTTTTATTGGGTTTGAAAAAGAATTATTCGGGCAAGGTAAGCGGTTTGCAAAAAATGATTGCCGACTATCCGAATTCGCCGTACGAAGACAACGCTTACTACGAAATGGCGCGTGCCTTTGTGCTGATGAACCAGCAAAACAAGGCTTTGGAAACCTACCAGACGCTTATATCCAAGTTCCCACAATCACCTTTGGCTATGCAAGCCGCCCTCGAAATCGGTATGCTCAACTACAATGCCGGCAAAAATGATGATGCGATAAGTGCCTATAAAAAGGTGGTTGCTGCTTATCCAAACAGCAAAGAAGCACAAACGGCACTCGAAAGCATGGAAGATATTTATGTAGAAAAAAATGATGTGGATACTTACTTTTCGTACACCAAAACACTCGATAAAGGTGTATTTGTAGGCAATGCTTCGCGCGAAGATTCGCTCTCTTACCTGGCAGCCGAACGCAGTTACATTGCCGGCAACTATTCGGCTGCCGAAAAAGCGTTTAAAAAATATGTATCGCAGTTTTGCCCAAGCGGTCGTTCCTGTGTACAAGCCAAGTTCTACCTTGCCGATTGCTACTATCGTGCACACAATACCGAAGATGCTACAACGCTTTACAAAGAGTTGAGCGAACTGAAAGGAAATCCACACATGGAAACCGTTTTAACGCGCCTTTCGCAAATGGCTTACGATGCCAAAGACTATACAACCGCTTTGCCTGCATTCAAACAATTGCAAGCCATCGGGCAAACGCCTGCAGTAGTGAATTCGGCTCGCATTGGTGTGCTTCGATGCAGTTACCTGACAAACGATGTGCAAACCACTATTGCTACAGCTAAAGAAGTGTTGGCAATAAAAGGAATTGATGCTGATTTAGCTCGCGAAGCCCGTTTCTACATGGCGAAATCATATTTGCAAATAGGTGAAAAGGAAACCGCACAAGCCGACTTGCGCCTGATTGCTAAAGACCTTCGTACCGAAGCTGGAGCTGAGTCCAAATACCTAGTTGCCGATTATTATTTCCAAACCGGTAATGCCAAAAAAGCCGAAGATGAAATCAATGACTTTATCAATAAAGGTACGCCCTATCGTTATTGGTTAGCCCGTACATTTGTATTGCTGTCCGATATTTATATCCAAAAAGGCGACGATTTTCAGGCAAAACAATATTTGATTAGCCTGCAAACCAATTACACAACCAAAGATACCATTCAAGATCTGATTGCCGAGCGATTGGATAAAATCAAAGAACGCGAGGATGCGAAAATTATAAAGTAAAGACATGTAGGGGCAGACCTGCGTGTCTGCCTTCTATGTGTCTGCCCAAAAAGACAAATATTTTCAATAAAAATGAAAAAAACAATCATACCCATATTGTTGACAATCGGAGTTTCAGCCCTGGCTGCCCCAACCGATTCAACCCAAATAAAACGAGATGTTACTATCGAAAAAGAATATCAACCCACCATTCAGCCGGCGGGCAAAGTAAACGACATTCCATCGGTAGTCGAAGCCGAACCGAAGAAAATTCCGCTCGACTATTCCGAATATGAAGCAAAGGTGAAAGTCGATTATCAGGTAACACAGCTTGGGTCAGCACAACTCAAAAAACCGATATTACAAAGCGGTAAAAACGGTTATTTGCGACTTGGTTTAGGTACTTATTGGAGCACTTTAGGTGATTTCGGTTACTCACTTATTAACAAACCCAAATACAAACTCGACCTTACACTCGACCATGAAGGTACTTTTGGCGAAAAAATGCACACCGACAACGATGGCTTGCTCAAATTCCACCGTTATTATCAAAATGGCGAACTTGTAATCGGTGGTGGTTATGCTTACGAAGCATACAATTACTATGGTAGCAACAGCTTGGGCGATAGTACGACTTATAATATTGGTAATAAAATATTCAAAGGCGAAGATTTTTATTCCAAAAATATGGAGATTTCCGAAGGAAAATTGTCGGTAGGGTACAAATCTGTTTTTTCGGATACAAGGAAACAAAACTTCTCTGCCTTTGTCGATTTCAATACATTTACCCCAAAACAAGGACTTGCAGCCCGCAACTTTGACACACGCATATTCTATGAAAATAAAATGAGCAATATGCAAGACCGTTTCGGAGCAAAAGTGCGCATGCAGAACCTGTCTTATAATTCGGACAAAGTACAGTTTGCCGATCCGCAAGAGAATTATACTTCCGTCTTTATCAATCCCTATTTCGAGTTCAAACGCGAACGCTGGTATGCCCATTTAGGCTTGGGTGCAGCCATTTCGGGCAAAGAAAAACCATTTGCACCCGTTTGCGATATTTACGCCGAAGCCAATGTGGTAAACAATATGATTTTTGCATACGGAGGTGTAGTTGGCAATTACGAAGTAAACACCATGCACGAAATGCAAAACCTGAACAGGTGGATGAATTTAGATAAAAAAATAAAAGATACCCATACACCGCTCGACGGCTTCTTCGGTTTGCGACTTAAACCGATGTATAACCTGCTTGCAGATATTTCTATCCATTACAAAACCATTTACGACCAATATTTCTTTGTAAACGATACTGTTCGAGGTTATTATAACAGTACTTTAGCACAAAGCAATGTGTTCGCCGCCGAATATCACGATGCCGATTTATTTACCCTATCGACCAAACTGAATTACAATTTCAATCAAGTATTTGAAGTTCGCTTCGGATGGAAGCACAATGCATGGAAAGTATCCGGAGGCGAAGCCTGGCAAATGCCTAAAAACGAATTTGATTTTGGCACCAGATTACAATTAGGCAAGCGTTTGGGTGTAGATATCAACGGTTATTTTGCCAACGGACGCAAAGCACAAGCACTCGACGGATCGGAGATTGCCATGAAAGCCATTGCCGACCTCAATCTGGGCATAACCTATAATCATACCAGCAAACTGTACACTTTCTATAAATTCAACAACATCATCAACAGCAAATATGACCTGTGGAACGGTTATCGTGTCAATGGATTTAATGTGATGATAGGAGGGGTGTTGGTGTTTTAATGAATACGCAGACAAAAGAATAAAGACCGCTTCGCTAAAAGAATAAAGATATGGTTGCTTATCTATTGTCTAATATCTAATTTTTAGCAAATGAAAAAGTTCCTTATCATTTTACTAGGCGTCATTGCCTTTATCTATTTAATAAACCCTACAGCAGGAGTTTTCGAATTTATCCCCGACAATATTCCGATAATTGGAAATATCGACGAAGGCTTGGCAACCTATATTTTGCTGAGTTGTATTCAATATTTTAGAGGGAAGAAAATTGGTTTGTTCGATTCTTCAAAAGACATTACAGAAAGATTGAAACCTCGATAATGAACAAAATAAAATATGACTTATAAAAACGAACTCCGCAGCTACACCAGCACACAAGGACGCCGCATGGCAGGCGCGCGTGCGCTATGGCAAGCCAACGGCATGACGAAAGAACAAGTTGGCAAACCAATTATCGCCATTGTAAACTCATTCACACAGTTTGTGCCTGGACATGTGCATTTGCACGAAATCGGTCAGACCGTGAAAGCCGAAATAGAAAAATTCGGTTGCTTTGCCGCCGAATTTAACACCATTGCTATCGACGATGGAATTGCCATGGGACACGACGGTATGTTGTATTCCCTGCCTTCGCGCGATTTGATTGCCGACAGTGTCGAATATATGGTAAACGCCCACAAAGCCGACGCCATGATTTGCATTAGTAATTGCGATAAAATCACGCCCGGCATGCAAATGGCAACCATGCGCCTCAATATCCCAACCGTTTTTGTGTCGGGAGGACCGATGGAAGCCGGCGAATTGGACGGCGCTCACCTCGATTTGATTGACGCCATGGTACAAGCGGCAGACGACAGCGTGAGCGATGCACAAGTAAAACGCGTGGAAGAATCTGCCTGCCCAACCTGTGGAAGCTGTTCCGGTATGTTTACCGCCAACTCGATGAACTGCCTGAACGAAGCCATTGGTTTGGCATTGCCCGGCAACGGAACTATTGTGGCCACACACACCAACCGCAAGCAATTATTCCTCGATGCAGCCAAACTGATTGTCGAGAATGCCTATAAATATTATCGTGATGGCGATGCTAGTGTATTGCCACGCAGTATTGCCACCCGCGCAGCATTCCTCAATGCCATGACAGTGGATATTGCTATGGGCGGTTCTACCAATACCGTGTTGCACCTCTTGGCAGTAGCGCACGAAGCTGGAGTTGATTTCTCCATGAAAGATATTGACGCCCTTTCGCGCAAAACGCCTTGTTTGTGTAAAGTAGCACCAAACACACAAAAATACCATATTCAGGATGTAAACCGTGCAGGTGGTATTTTGGGCATTATCAACGAATTAGCCAAAGGCGGATTGATTGATATCTCAGTGCGTCGTGTCGATAATCTTTCGGTGGGCGAAGCTATTACAAAATATGATATAACAAATCAACACATTAACAATTCGGCAGCTCAACAAATTTATAAAAGTGCACCGGCAAATCGCCCGAGTTTGCAAATGGCTTCACAAAGCTCGCAATACAAAGAATTGGATACCGACCGTGCCGAAGGCTGCATTCGCGATATTGCCCATGCTTACTATAAAGATGGCGGTTTGGCAATCCTATTCGGTAACATAGCCCAAAACGGGTGCGTGGTAAAAACAGCCGGTGTGGACGAAAAGATATTCCTTTTCAAAGGCACAGCCAAAGTATTTACTTCGCAAGAAACCGCATGCGAAGGTATTTTGAAAGGCAAAGTACAATCCGGCGATGTAGTCGTGATTACCCACGAAGGACCGAAAGGCGGACCGGGTATGCAAGAAATGTTGTATCCAACATCCTATATCAAAGCGCGCCACTTGGGCAAAGAGTGTGCGCTGATAACCGACGGGCGTTTTTCCGGTGGAACATCGGGTTTGTCTATCGGGCATGTTTCGCCCGAAGCCGCTTCGGGAGGAAATATTGCTTTGGTGCGCGATGGCGATATGATCGAAATTAATATTCCGGCACGCTCTATTAATGTATTAGTTAGCGACGAAGAATTGGCTAATCGCCGTAAAACGGAAGAAGCACGCGGAGCCGATGCTTTCAAACCGAAAGACCGCAACCGTGTCGTTTCCAAAGCCCTGAAAGCGTATGCAAGTATGGTAAGCTCGGCAGATAGGGGAGCGGTGCGGATTGTTGAATAATAGGAATTGAGATTTAACAATCGAAAACGCAATTACAAATTATATTGTAGTTGCGTTTTTTGTTATATTTGCAATGATACTTAATAGAAAAATCCTATGTTTTCAATGTCCTCTTTTGCCCAACATTTGGCTCATTTTACCAACGGCATGGCATTTATGTTTTTTGTGCTCGTCAGTTTTCAATTGTACAAGCACAGAAAGCGGAATCATTTGATGAAATTCTTCTTTTGGGAAATGGTGTTTTTTTCCTTCCTCGAATTTACCAACATGATTTACCTCATAGACGGCGTTTGGGAAACCGATTATTTGCCCAACATAAGCCTCAGTTTCGATATGTGGGGCATACCGCTGACTATGATGCTTATGTTTGAACTGATATCGCCGGGCTGGATACGGTGGCGCAGGGTATTGCTTGTTATGCTGCCATCAATCTTGCTCACAATTGCTTATGCTATCTTTCCTTACGATACCTTATTCCATATCTCAATCGTTTATGCCAATGTTTTGGGAACAGTAGCTATTTTTATCGTGTTTCTGGCTTCGTCCAAATACGACAATTACATCAAGAAGAATTTCTCGTACACCGAAAATCTGAGCTTATACTGGATCCGGTGGATAATAGCACCGCTGTATTTAGCACTGTTTATCTGGACATTTATTATTTGGGAGCCAAGCTGGCTGGGCGATGCATTTTATTATTTCTTTATAGTGGTGATATGGATGTTTATTTATTATTATACACTAAATCACGCGGTGGTCGAGGTTCCCTATTTGCTAAACCCATTTGCAAAAGAAGGGGATGTACAACCGGCTGATCCGGACAGGAGCGAATCAAACAATTATTTCCCATTTATACAAAAATTAAATATATGTATGGAGCAGGAAAAATTGTATCTGAACCCAAAACTAACGATAACCGAACTGGCTACTGCTATTGGGACAAATCGCACTTACTTGTCGGAATATTTAAATAAAGAACTAAATACTAATTTTTACGAATATATTAATGCATTCCGGGTAAAAGAAGCTTGTTCGATGCTACTCTCAGATACTATTGAAAATATTGAAATCATTGCCGAAACCTGTGGCTTTAATTCTCTGTCAACTTTCCGCCGGTCGTTTCTCAAAGAAACGGGCAAAACTCCTTTGCAATACAAAAAATCAGGGTTTCACTTCAAGTGAAGCCCTGACTCTCTCTTCCAAAAAATTGGGATTAGTAATTATAGATAGTTTTTTGAGATTTTCGTCGTGCTGAATTTATTTAGCTCCTGTTAGTCGCTGATCGCTGATTCAGCATCTGCCTAAAATAATAGAGATTACTATTTATCAAAACAATAGTTAAATGATGAAGCTGCGGATATATATATCCTATAGGGCAAACGCACGAAATTTGCGATGTCTCCACGACACTCCTCGTTCCTCGTCGTTTCGGTCGACATGACGGAGTTTCTTGGGATAGGATAGGAGGAAAAGATTGGCGGCGAAGCCGCCAATCTTTTCCTCCCCCAATACATAATTTGCAATTCGTCATGTCGAGCAAAACGCAGTGTAGTCGAGACATCGCAAATATAAGTATATGATTAGGATATAATTTCGTGCGTTTGCCCTAGATAATTGTCTTTTCTGGTTTTTACAGGCGCAGCCTGCTTGGGATAAGTTCGACTGAGGTATGTAACCTCAGCCAAACGGGGATTTACGGTAAAAGATTTTCAGTCTGATCCAATAGTTTGTCAAAATCCGATTGATAAGTTTTATCTTGAATAACACGATACTTTTCAAACTCACTTTCGGCAAAGGATTTCGCTATTTCGTGGGTAACACTCCCAATACCATCCGAAAGCTGCACATCGTTGAAATTGAGGAATGCATCCAATTTATTTTTCCAATCCTCCATTGTCATTGGGATATATTTGCGTGCCTGACGGTTGGCATAATCCAAATACATCGTTACGATCTCGTTCAATTCCGAAAGTTCTAACTGCGACAAATAATTTTTTGCAACACAAACATCAGTCTTGATAATTTTACCATGTGGAGCATTTTTCCAATTTGTCAATCCCATATTGTCCTTTTGAGCATCGGCTCGTTTCACAATCAACTCGGCAGCCGTATGTTGGTGTATTGCAAAATGAAGTTTGTTTTGCACATTGGCAAAAAAGCCTTTGGTTGTCTGACTATTTGTATCATAATCTACAGCAGTAGCATAAATATCGGTAATTTTCTGATAAAACTTCCGCTCACTGGCACGGATTTCTTGTATTTCGGCGATCAGTTCCTCAAAGTACTGCTTTGAAAATACTTGATCGTTAATCAACCGGTTTTTATCCAACACATAACCTTTTCTTGCAAACTGGCTAAGAACAGTTGTCGCCCATTGTCTGAACTCTATTGCCCGTTGTGAATCGGTACGATAACCAACTGCTATAATCGCTTCCAGACTGTAAAAGCTAACATTATAATTTTTACCGTCTTCGGCAGTATGCCGGAATTTCCGGCATACTGAATTTTCACTCAGTTCGCCATCAGTAAAGATATTCTTCAAATGTTCTTGAATTGTTCGACGATCTTTCTGAAACAATTCTGCCATTGCTTCGCTACGCAACCACACATTTTCATCCGCTACACGAACGGAAATCCCTTCTTCTCCATTTTGTCGTACGAAGATTAGAAAATCGGAAGTCGAATTGCGTATTTGCAGCTGTTTATCTTTTTCACTCATATACTTATTTCTTTTCTGCAAAACTAATAAAAAAAGACAACTATCATTTAAGTCGATGATAATTGTCTTTTCTAAATTTTACAGGCACAGCCTGCTTGGATAAGTTCGACTGAGGGATGTAACCTCAGCCGAACCAGGCTTACAAAGATCTCTTATGGTAAAGTTCGAACACAACGGCAACGCCCATAACTAGAAAAATAATCTAAAAAAGGAACAGTTCCATTACTGAAATCTATTGTCGAGCCACTACTCCAATAACAACACCAATAACTATTAGTAGTATTTTTGTTTGTTACAAAACCTCCTATTATATTGCGTTCATTGTATAGTATTTGTAATTCTTCTTTTGTTGGCAATCGCCAATCTGTATATCCTCCTACAGTAGAATTTTTGCACAATTCGTTAGCACTGGGACCCCCTACTATGTTATCTACAATGTCTGCTCTTTGCACCATTACTCCTGCTGCAGCTGATATAAAATAGTTTGGATTGTTATTTTCTCTGAATATAGTAACTGTTATTGCTTTATTACCATTACCGGACATAACATAAATGGTGGTTGTGTTTTGTACTTCGGGCAGGTTACTTTTATCAACGGTAACAACAATGCCTTGTGTAGCACCTGCATTGAGCGTACCACTGGTTTTGTTTACATGGCTAATCCAGGGAACTGAGGTTACTATTTCCCATTCAAGTGTAGCCGGGCTATCATTAAAAATACTGAATGAGCGAGTAACATCCGAAATCTCATCAGCAAAAACCAAATTGCTAATTTCATTCCCATTATCATTTACTATACGCAAAACAGCTGCTTGTTTTTCCATTTGCACATCACCTCTAAGCGTTTTTCCGGCTTCTACTTTCCAAAAAATAAATTCATTATTCCCAATATTAGATTCGTCTATATCAATATATCCTGTTTTTTTTACTTCAATAAAATAGTCGCCTGCACTTAAATTAGAAAATTGATACTGTCCGTCACTTCCTGTTACAGTAGAAGTTACAAGCTCCCATTTTTCAATAGTTTTACCAAAATATACAGCATGTTCTTCATCCCATTTAGTAATCCGATTTAAAGTTACACCTGCTGTTGGTATCGGCTCGCCGGTTGCTTTGTTTGTTATCACACCGTAGATATTGCTTGTTGTTTGCGGTTCTTCGTCTTCTTCATTAGAACTGCAAGCAGACCAAAGCATGGCGGTTGCAATTATTATTGTTATGTAAATTATTTTTTTCATTGTGAGATTTATTTAATAGCTGTAATTGTTATTGCCTTATTTCCATTGTTGGTAAGAATATGAATGGTAGTAGCATTTTGACCTTCCGCTAATTGATTTTTATCAATGACCACAATAATACCTTGCGTACTGCCGGCATTAAGCGTACCATTTGTCTTACTTGTGCTACTAATCCATGGTGCGGATTTTACTATCTCCCAATGGAGTGATGCCGGACTATCGTTAAAAATATTAAATGATTTGGAAACCTCTGAAAGTGAACTACCAAAAGACAAACTGCTAATTTCTGTCCTGTTGTCGTCTAAAATGCGCAAAATGGCAGGCTGCTTCTCTATTTGCCAATCACCTTTGGCTATTTTACCTGCCTCCACATAGATGTTTTCACGCATATCACTAATATATCCTGTTTTTTTTACAGTAATCCTATATTCTCCTACATTTAGATTTGAAAAATCATATTGCCCTTCACTACCGGTAACAGTTGAAGTGATAAGACTCCATGTTTTAACTTTATAAGGTGGAATCACTCTTTCTTCTTCGCCTAAGCATAAATGCAACTCTATGCCTGCAGCCGATATGGGTTCTCCGGTAGCTTTATCGGTAATTACACCGTAAATATTTCCGGTTGTTTGTTCCTCCTCCTTATTATCATCACCGCAACCATAAAATATTACGGTTGCAGCGATTGCTATTGTTGTAAAAATTATCTTTTTCATCAGTATAATTAATGTTATTGTATAGATTTATTAATCTTGGAAATCATAAAATCTTATCAAAATCATGGTTAAGACGATGCCTATGGTAAACTACGAACTGCACGAACACGATAAGTGTTTGTATAATAAGTATTATAACTACTGACATTTTCAGTACCATTGGAAAAATTAACAGTTCTATAATAATTAGTAGAATAAGTATTTGTGCTACTCCAGTAATAACTATTGTTACTAAATCCTCCAATTATAGTTTGGTTATTATATAATGACAGTAGCTCTCCTGCTGTTGGCAGCCTCCACCCTGTTTTTCCTCCAACTGTAGATGCCGAACATAAACTTTTTGCATCATTCCAATTTGCACCTGCGCTTATATCATTTTTTTGTACCATTATACCGTCAGCTTGTAATATAATATAATCTACAATTGCTGTTGGTTTAAAGGTAACTGTTTCGCCATATACCGTTCCACTGGCATTGGTGGCATACGCACGCACAGAATAGGTTACTTCGGCAGTTAAGCCCGAAATATTGGCACTGAAATCGGCGCTTGTTCCCGACACTATTCGTTTAGTAGTTGCACTGGTATTATCATCTATGGTGGGGTTGGGAAAAGTGCTTGAATATACAAAACCTCTTTCGGTAAAAGCAGGGCTTCCCTGATAATTTACATGAGCGTTTAATGTTGCCGAATTGGCTGTAACATTAGTCGCTGCCAAGGTACTAACCGAAGGCATTCCGCTTACCTGAAAACTAATTGTTTCCCCATATTCTGTTCCTATAGAATTTTTAGCATAAGCCTGTACATAATAAGTTCCGCTCGAAAGATTGGTTATTGTTGTATTGAAACTCGATGCGGGAGAAAGTGTTACTTTTGTTCCTCCATTAGCTGGATTAGACTGTGTGCCATAAACAAATCCACATTCGTTGGGTGAATAAGAATAAGAACTGTAAGAACCATTCAAGGTTGCAGAGTTTCCCGCAATATTACTTACTGCCAATGTGCGAACAGTCATACTGTTTGTTTGTTTTTCTAATTGCATATCTGCCCGAGAGATTCTGCCGGCACTAACTTCGATTTGATATTCTTCATCTTCATAGCCACTTACCATTACTCTTAATCCATAAGTACCACCATTAAGATTATTAAACTCATATTGTCCTTCGTTGCCTGTTACGGTTTTTGTTATAAGGCTATTATATTCATAATAATCCATTCCATATCCATATCCATATTCATCATCATGATACAAAGTCATACTCCATAGTTCTACACCCGAAGCACGCATAGGCTCGCCGGTAACTTCGTCGGTAATTACACCATAAATACTTCCTGTTGTTGGTTGTTCTTCACCTTCTTCCCCCTTGCAACCACACCAAAGTATTAGTGAGGTTGCAATTACTACTGTTGTAAAAATTATTTTTTTCATATTTAAATCAATTAAAAAACATTATAATATCGGTTTGTGTTTTTTTTTACCAGTTATTGCTGTTCCCATGTGTCTGCGATTACATATATACATCCCGCATAAAATCCCTTTTTTTCATTTCTCCTTTGATTATTTCTACCTCATAATAATATCCTAAAAATAGTACTTTAAATGAGCTATATTCACTGAAGCTATAGCTATCAGGATCTTGAATATTAAGTTCGTACTTTCCATCGCTATCAGATACAACTGAAGTTACAAAAAGATTATGATCTGTGTATAATGATAATGTTATACCACTAAGCCGTTTCCCTGTAGGATAATCATAGACGATACCATAAACTCCTGTTTTTGCTATTACCTCCTGTACTCTCCAATACAACGGAATATCTACCCGCGCAGTTCTGCCCGCAGTTACAGTAACCGGAATAGAGTTAGAATCTTGGTCATCTTCTACTCCTACATAATATTCGCCCGCCGAAACATCAAGAATATTGTATTGACCATCGTTGCCAGTTATCACACTTTCTAAAAGACTTGTCTGGTACAACGAAACCGTTATTCCTTGAAGAGGCTCGCCTTTGGCATTGGTAACCACACCGGAAATAGAACCGGTCGTTGTTTCATCATCGCTGCAACCATAAAATATTATAGTTGCAGCGATTGCTATTGTAGTGAAAATTACCTTTCTCATATCAATTTTTAATTTTTCGTTAATGGGATATTCGCTTCTGTGCTTTCGCCAATTACTGCCGTAATGGTCTTGCGGTTGGTTTGGTAACCCGTTTTTTGTACGGTAACGGTGTATTGTTGCGGGTCGAGGTCGTTAAACTCGTAACGCCCGTCGGTCCCGGTAGTTTTTGTCTTTCCACCCGGACTAAGCACTACGCTTGCGCCTGCTATCGGTTCGGATGTGTTGTGGTCGTTCACTACTCCGTAAAGGGTAGCGTACATATCGTGTTCTTCTTTAGAACATGAGTTGCATACAGCTAAAAGCACTATTGTGCTGAAAATAAATAATAATCTCTTCATTGGTTTTTATCATTATAAATTAAAAAATTAAAAATCTAAAGTCATCACTATACCGCCCATATCGGGTGCAGCATAAGGCATAATGCGCAAGCCCGCATCGCCAAGCACACGGATATGCTTCTTTCCTTTGGCTACACAACCATCGATCACATTCCAGGCATAAAGTGCCACAGCGCCTGCAATAAGTACATTGCGTGTGTTTTGGTACATATTGGCGTTGTCTATATAATCTTGTTTGCTAGTAGCATTATGTGTGGTGTTAATTTTTGACTGATTGTCGGCACGCAAACTTTCGGCAACTACAATACCACCAATCAATGCGGCTTCGCCTGCTATAAAGAAAATACCTTTACCGGTATTACCTTTGTGTATTTGTGCCATACCGGGCACGAATACGCGGGGAGAGAAGGAATATTCTTCGTTATATCCTGCTCTTTCCATTTGCGCATTAAGGTTTTCCGGTATCTGTACAAGCAAATGCACACGACATTGCCCTGCACCATTAGACTCAACATATTTATCTAATGTATTGACTTTAACTTCTTGTTCGCTACTGTTTCCGTATATCATAATAGCACCGCTATTGACTTCTACCTTCACTTGTTGCCCTGCAGACAAACGGCTTTGTTCCATTGCTTGTTGAAGTGCCTTGCTTTGTGCTGCAATGAGGGTTTCGCCATCTGCTTGTACGACTAAAATAGTTGAATTGGGGAGCGCTTTAGAATATCCGTTCTTTACCCATGCCGGTCTTTCTCCTCTCGATTGTTGACATTGTGCTGTTGCCATTTCCGGGAATAATGCAATACAAAGGCACGATATTATAATGCTCATTTTTATTTTAAAGTTTGTTTTCATCTGTATATAATTTTATTTTTAACTTGTTGTTTTTAAACTTATAAACTTTAACAGGATTTTAAAATCCTGTTAAAGTTTACTCATGGAATATTTTGATTAATCTTTAAGGTCTCTTACACAACGGCAATGCCTTACAACCGTGTCGTAGAGATAATTATTATTACTTCTGCCGTCAGTAAAACGCACTTCGCCTCGTCCCCCATCTTTTGCAGTCGAAGACCAATACCAAACCTCATTGTTATTACTGTCGGTGCTTGCAAAACCACCGATATCGTTGCGTTTTCTGTAAAGTATTGCTAATTCGTCTTGCGTAGGCAAACGCCAATCGTTGTATCCGCCTGCTGTATTTTTTTCGCACCTGTCTTTGGCAACTTCCCAAGTAATAAGTTCTCCGCTATCCTCTTTTCGAACCATAAGCCCTTCGTTATTCAATCGCATAAAACCATCTTGTACTTTTTTCATCAGTAATTTTGTTACTAATTTCTGGCAGCCTGCGCGCAATTCCGAAGAAGGCAAAAGGTGCATATATTCGCGCTCGCTGGCAAAAGTTTTACCAGCCATGCTGCCGCTACTATAAATAAGCCTTACTTCGGCAAGAATTTCGCCATCTTCGGATACAATTTCTGTGATAGCAACCATATCGGCACCCGACAATTCGCCAAGTTCTGCCTTCTCGCTATCTTTCACCAAGCCTTTGTTTTCAAAAACCTGCTGTCCGGTCAAATAATCGATTGTTTTCTCATTACCGGCACCTTCGACCGTTACATATCCAGTTATATTATCTATGGCTGCACGAAGTTCTGTTTGAATAGTTCTTTTTTGCATTCCCGTAAGAGTTCCTTCAACAACATCGGGTGGACGCACCACTATTTTTTTGTCAGAAGATTTTTGACCCCATACGGCACCAGCACACAGCAGGGCTAATAATAATATGTTTATTTTTCTCATCATGTTTGTATTATTTATTTTTTCAACCATTCGGATAAGTTATTGCCAATTGTTTTTCCGGCTTTTTTATAAGCATCGTCAGTGGCTTCTTTCTTATTGGTACCCTTGCCTTTTTGCGAAAATTCGTCCGGATACAAAACCTCTCCACTTTGTGCTTTTATCAATTCCACTTTCACATCGGCATCGCAAAAGAAAATCGCCCCTTGATTATAGCAATCGCTAATAGATGCGTTGATTCTCAGTACATAATCGGCTTGCTCGGCACTGGCCGGAAAACTACATTCGTTACTCAATGCTTTTGTTATGGTACTGACAATAAGCGAAGTGTTTGATACATTTTCCACATAAATGCGGGTGCCTTGCGAGAGTCGCGCTAATGCCTGAATAATATCGCTGCGGTATTGGGCTGTTTTTTCGCTTTGAATATTGGCATTGCGGTCAACGGCAGCAAGCACGCCTTGCGCTTGTTTTACCTTAGCGAGCAGCAAAACAGCTTCTTGATATTGTGCAAGGGCTTTGGTCTTGTTTCCGCTGCTTTCCAATTGTTTAGCAGTATTCAAGGTGCTTTCCAACTCCTGAAAATTCATTTTGAATTGATTGACATAATTCCCTTTCAATTCAAATTTATTCACATACGCAAAAGCGTATATCGTATTGTTTTTAACATAACTGTCCGTATTTAAACCCATTAACTCTATGACAGAGGTGGTTTTTACCGCCGATTCAAAAATAGACTGAAATTGTTCCTCGCCTTGTGTTTTTTCGCTTTTGCTCCGGCTTTCGGTTTCGCTGCTTATTTGCACTTGTACTGCTTCTGCTGCTTCTGCCTGTGCTTGTTTTGTCAAACGGGCTTTGGCTGCGTTTTGTGTTTCATCTGCGCGTTGCTCTCCTTCGGCATAACCGACGAAAAACATATTGCTTGGATATTCTGTCCTGCGCGCTTGCGGATCGAGCCAGTTTGGCGCTTGCGCTACAGCCGACAGTACCGACGAAACTGCTATAAATAATGTTATTATATTACGCTTCATAAGAATCTACTGTTTTAAAAATCTATTACCTCACTCGTTTCATATTCTTTCATTACTTCGTCGAAAGTTTGCTTAAATGATTCGTAATTCGATACTGTTTTTTTTCCTTCTGCATCTTGTCTCATTTTGTTGTAAATACCTTTCAATACATTCTCTTTGCTCACTTCGAGGGCCAAATGACATTCCCAATTATTGTTTTTGGGGTTGCGCACATATTTTTCGCAAACAATAGTAACACCCGAAATGGTTTGGTTGACGGAAGTACGCGTCATATTTTCCAAGCGGCTTCTAAATTCTTCGCTCACATTTATTTTTTCATTCTCGCAATAAGAATCAGTAAGTGCTTTTACCGTTACCTCAATGCTGATAGCTAAATCTTCGAGTCCAGCGGTGCGGGCTTCGCGTTTCGCATTAGTTTTGTCCATACTCCAACCATAACCGGTAGCACGGATAAAATTTTCGTTTGACTGAAACTCGCTACCGTCGCAATACTGCGCATCAATATTTACTTCCTCTTTTGCTGGTTTTGGGCTTGGTGCCGGTGTTGTACCATTATCTACAGTAGTTTCTTTAACTATTCCTTCTGCGACTTCTTCTTTTGGCTCCGAATTTGCTGTTTTTGTGTTATCGGCTACTGCGATATCGCTTGCCGGTTCCTGCAATTTCATCATTTTCATCAACAGGTTGGTATATTGAGTTGTCAGTTTATCCCGTAAAAAGTCGATTTTGATATTTTTCAACTGCTCACATAAGTTGTACTGCAACATATCGAGCCGTTGAAGTTCTTTGTCGGCAGTGCGATAAAGTGGTACAACAGAGGTTTCGCCTACACCTATTGGCTGACCTAATAATTTCATATTTAGCCCCTTGGTATTGATTGTTTTGTTTTGATAGTCAATAAATTTGGTGCATTTTTGACCGAAACTGCTTAGCGCAATGCCTATAGCAAGCGCACTTGTTAAAAGTACTTTTTTCATTTTCTTTAAATTTAATTGAGTTATGTATTTGGTTTAATGTTTTTTCCTCGTCAAGCGGGATTTGCAATCCCGCTTTCCAATATTATAAGGATTTGAGTTAAAGTCAGGGCTTCACTTTGAGTGAATTGAAAATCAGCGTTAGCTAAACCCTGACTACTGACCTGCCTGCTAATGTGATGTCTCCACGACGCTCCTCGTTCCACTTCGACTACGCTCAGTGACCACTCGTAGCTTTGGTCGACATGACGCAGTGCTTCTTTTCGGGGGGCGACAGACACGAGTTACAAACTCGCGCCAGCAAGGACCACAGACTTCCGCCAGCTGGGCGAAAATTTTTTCGCCCCTACGACATCCGCGCGAAATCTGCGTTATCTGTGTCATCTGCGTTCCATGTATTTTGGTAGAGCCGCGGCGTGCCACGGCTCTACGGGTCGGGCAAACACACAGGTTTGCCCCTACAGTTTTTTATCCCCTTCGGCGCGACCTTTGCGTGCAGCCAGCTTGGTGCGTTCGTTTTGGTTTTCGGCGTTCAGTTGGGCTACAAACCGCTCGATATCCGGTGTGGTCGTTTCCGGCACGAGCAGGGCTAAATCCATCGTGTCCCAAATGGCACGGATGGCGGTGTCGCCCGCTTTGCGCACATTCACCATGCGTACAGCGGTTTGCTCGGCAGTGCTGAAAGTGCGGTCGTCTTGCAGCTTGATATAATCCGCATTAGCTGCCGACAGTTGATCCAGGCGGCGCGCCAGCCCTTCGAGCTTGGTGATTTGAGCAGCGTGGTTGTTTTTCAGTTCGGCAACGAAACTGATAATGCGGTTGCTCTCCTGGTCGTTGGCTTCGGCAGCCATGCCGCTGTAATGGTCTATCACCACCATCAGGCTGTGGGCGGCTTCTTTTACCTCTGCATCGTCGTCGTGGAGGAAGGAGCGCACAAAATTGTTCGCCGATCCTATCAATCGGTCGCGCTTGGCGTCCAGCTCGTTGCATAGTTGGGTAAACTCGCTTTTGGCAATCAGCTCCAACGCCTCGGCAGCATCTTTGGCGTTGCTCTCCAGCATGGCGAGGAAGATAGCCAGGTGCAGCTTGTCAGCCCCTGTTTGCTTGATGGCTTTGATCAGGAAATTTTCGTAGGTTGCCCACTCCTGGTTGTAAAGCCCTTGTAGTCTAAATCTGATAATTGACATAAAATGATTTTTTGGTTAATACATTCAGTTACTTGATATATTTATTCAATTTTTGAGAGATTGTTTTAAATCTCGGGGATATTCGTCCAACCGTTAACCGTTTGTTCAAAATCCTCAGGATATTGGGCAAACCGATAGCAGTTTATTCAATATCCCGAGGATATTTGCCCAAGCAGGGGCGTTTTGTTCAATATCTCCGAGATATTGGGCAAACTGATGGCGGTTTGCCCAATATATTTCGTCGTTAGTTTTCTGTTTAGTTCAAGCCTGCGACCATAAGTGTTCTAAACCTTGTTTTTCGGGTTGAAAACCCTTGTTAATCCAGCCCAACGGTGGTCATTGAGCAAAGTCGAAATGCAACGCCTTGGGTTAGCATGTTATCCAATAAATGCGCGCCCTGCAAGGGCATTTTATAACATTGTCAATTTATGCTGGGCTTGCAGCCCGATTTATGGATATTACCCTATCAACCCAAGGCGTTGCATTTCGACTTTGCTCAATGACCACCGTTGGGCTGGGTTAAACAAGGCTTACAGCCTTCAATCTCATGTTTCGAACACTTATGGTTCTGCGACTTGGACTTTTCTTCGTTTATATACAGTTGCAAACTGTTTCTGTTTTAGGCACAAGTTACAGACTTGCGCCAGCTGGGGCAAACCCTGACTGTTGCAGAAATCAGCGTTCGCTAAACCTTGAATTTGAATTGCTCCTGGCAATCCGGTTAATCTTATAAAATCACGGTTCCGACTTTTGGTAGTGCCGTGGCGCGCCGCGGCTCTACGGCATGAACGCTTGTGTACCAAGCGAAATTTGATATTGTAAAAAAACGAAGCTATGTTTCACCTAAAACATAAGCATCTTTTGGTAGAAACATACTTATGTTTTGGGTAAAACATAAGTATGTTCTTACTAAGACCTAACTGCCTTATTCTGCCACGCAGCGTAGCGATCTCCCTAAGCTGCGGAAGCGGGTACCAAAGTCTGGGCCGCCGTTATTGAAGCCCATACCATAGGCGCTAGACTCACTGCCCTGCGTACTACCCCAATAATTGCCACCCGAGTTGTAGAGCGTACCGTCACTGGTGCTGCGGTGGCCCGCTGCAGGCAAGAAAATACTGGCACCGCTGGTTTTGTCGATATACTTACGACCATCTACACCGTTTTCGGTAGTCCATTCGTTGCTTACTTTGGTGTCGTCGATCAAAGATTCCATTTCAGCTTTAGTAGGCACACGCCAACCGGCAGGGCTTGGGTCGTTGGCGGCTTCCCATGTTGTACCTGTGGGTGTACTACTATCCCAGCCACTTACAGTACCGGTGACAGCCCAAGCCGTTTTACGGTTCCATTGGTAAAACATACCAAGAGCCTCTGGTGTAGCGGCAAAGGTGCCCGGAGCATCTACATTACTTTTTGCCCAAATAATTCCGTTTATTCTTACTCCATCTTTTATAGTAATAACACAAGTAGCTGTCTCACTACCTGCTTGCGCGGTAATAGTTGCTGTTCCTTCGGCTACAGCAGTTACTTTACCAGTAGCATCTACAGTGGCTGTGCCCTCATCGGAGCTTGTCCATGTTACGGTTTTATCCGTAGCGTCGGCAGGAAGTACGGTGGCTTGCAGGGTTTCGTTTTCGCCTATGGCAAGGCTAAGTTCTGTTTTATTTAATGATACGCTGCTTACAGCTATTACATTAGCAGAGATGGTTACGGCGCAAGTAGCCGTTTTGTCGCCTGCTTGGGCGGTAATGGTGGCTGTACCGTTGGCTACGGCAATTACTTTTCCATCGGCATCCACAGTAGCTTTGGTGTTGTCGGAGCTTGTCCAGGTGATGGTTTTGTCCGTAGCGTTGTCGGGGTTAATGGTTGCCTGCAAGGTTTCGCTGCTGCCTGTGGCAAGTGCCATCGTTGTTTTGTTTAAACTGATGCTTTGTACGGCTATGGGCTGGTCGGCAGGTGCAGGGTCGTCGTCTTTGCACGAGGTAATCACTACGCTTGCCAAGCCGAAGGCGATAAGCAAGCAAAATTGAAAGAGATTTTTCTTTTTCATGTTGATTAAAAAATTAAAATTATACAATATCCTTTTGGGTAATTTAACCAAAAAAGAAACGCTACAAAACTAAGTGTTTTTTCAATTCGAGATTTGTTCATATTGTTCATGTTGTTCATTCTGTTCATATTGAAAATAATCTTTCCATTTAACAAAAAATAGTATATTTTTGTCCGTTTATATGCTCTGATTTAAATAAAGTAGTATGATATCTCCTCCTATAAAAGACCTTATTGAACAGAAACTGGGCAAACCGGTTTGTTCGCCTATTGATTGCGAACACCTGTCATCAAAAATCAAAGAAGAAACAGGCAGTATTCTTAGCATTAGCACCGTTAAGCGTTTGTTCGGATTTACAATGGTCAGATACGAACCCCGACGCTATACCCTGGTAACGATTGCCCAATATGTGGGGTTTAAAGATTGGGAGGAGCTGATTCGGCATATAAACGAAACAAGCAGTTCGGAATTTACCAACCTGAAGGAAATTAATGTAGATACGCTGAAGAAAGGCGCTAAGATAAAATTTACCTACAGCCCGAGCCGCGAAGTAACTATCAAATTCATAGATGGTAAACGGTTTAAGGTGCTGGAGAGCACGAACAGCAAACTGCTGAAAGACGATATAATAGAAGTCAATTACTTTGTAATGGACTTTCCGCTAATAGTAGAAAAACTGTGGCGCAATGAGCGAAACATGGGGCAGTTTGTTGCCGGTAAGGTTTCGGGGATTACTTCGTTGAGGGTTATGTGATAGGGGATGTCTCCTGCGATCGACATGACAAGGGAGCAAAAGCGTCGTCATGTCGAGCGGAGCGAGTGAGGTACGAACGAGTGTAGTCGAGACATCGCAGAAGCCTACTGATTTGGGGAAACAAGGTTAACCATACTGTTTGTGTGATGTCTCCACTTCGCTCCTCATGCTTCGTCGCTGCGGTCGACATGACGGATAGACCTATAGCACAAAAGGAGATGTCTCGACTTCGCTCGACATGACGGGCTCGCTTTTGAAAGGGAGAAAGGATTTTGGTTGGCGGCGAAGCCGCCAACCAAAATCCCCCATTATAAATCAGGTTGCGTCGTCATGTCGAGCGGAGTGAGTGAGGCACGAACGAGTGTAGTCGAGACATCGCAAATACTCAAAGTTCGTCATGTCGAGCGGAACGACGAGGTACGAGGAGTGCAGTCGAGACATCGCAGAAGCCTACTGATTTAGGGAAACAAGGTTAACCGTGCTGTTTGTGCGATGTCTCCACTTCGCTGCGCTTCGGTCGACATGACGGAATGAGTGAGGGACGAACGAGCGCAGTCGAGGCATCGCAAATTTGATAAAAACATCATAAAGTCTAAGCTTATAAGAACTGATTATGGAAAAAGGTGGATATATATACATAATGACAAATAAACATAAAACCACTTTGTATATAGGAGTTACCAGTGATTTGCAAAGAAGAATATGGGAACATAAGACACACTTTTATAAAGATTCGTTCACAGCTAAATATAACCTAACAATGTGTGTATATTATGAATGCTTTATGGATATTGAGTCTGCTATACATAGAGAAACCCAATTGAAGAAATGGAGTCGGAACAAAAAAGAAATCTTAATAAATAAAAGAAATCCGAATTGGGATGATTTGTTTGAATCATAGTTTTTTCTTTGTGCGATGTCTCCACTTCGCTCCTCGTACCTCGTCGCTACGGTCGACATGACGGATACGCCATTGAAGGGGAAAGGAGATGTCTCGACTGCGCTCGACATGACGGGCTCGCTTTTGAAAGGGAGAAAGGATTTTGGTTGGGGGGGTGGCCGCCCACCCAAAAAACCCCCATATAAAAGAGGTTTGGTCGGGATGTGGGGCGGAACGAGAGAGGG
>JAVBLE010000024.1:0-16469 GCA_031553685.1 Paludibacteraceae bacterium
CCGTGGCGTGCCGCGGCTCTGAAATATGATGGGCATGTAGATCATTTTTACATCTATGATTTATTCAATCTTGAATCATATTGCTTAAATTTAAGCCGCGGCATGGTCACTGAGCGTAGTCGAAGTGCGCCACGGCTCTACAACAATAACGGTGTGCTATACTCTATGGTACCTTTTGTCATTATCTTTTGTTTGAACCTTTAATCTATATTCGACATGACGGTAGTCTTTCTGAATTTAATCCTTAAGTTGATGACATTGGGTCACGACCAAAGGGAGTAAACGCAGTGTAGTCGAGACATCGCAAGTATAGGTATATGGTTAGGATATAATTTCGTGCGTTTGCCCTAAAAAAACATACATACCGTTAAGTATGACAATAATTTATAGTATATTTGCGAAATTTTATTATTGTTTGCAATAAAAAAATAAAAAAATGACAGGAGAAACGAATAAAAATCGTGCAAAAGGCAATGCCACGAAAGAAAGGATTTATGAAGAAGCTTTTAGGCTTTTTATGAACATGCCTTACGAATTGGTTACAGTGCGCGAAATAGAGAAAGGACTCGATGTAACAAGGGGAGCAATCTTTCACCATGTGAAAGATAAACATGAGCTTTTTGAAGCAGTGATAGATAAATATTTTTTAAAAAGTCAAAATATCTACGAGATAATTGGAGATGATATTTTAGATAAAGATTTAACATTGTTGGAGTTTATTAATGTATATGTTTCTGCCATAGAAAAGAAAATTAATAACTTATATGCTTTTGCCGGAGTTAATACTGCTGACAATAAGCTTACCGCAAAATCAGATCGGTTTTATTTATCTCTATTGTTAAATATAGGATACTATTTGGATGGCTATGATGAAAAAATGGATAATATTTTCAGGATGGATACAAATACATGGTCATTTTATATCCAAAAAGCCATAGAAAGAGGAGAGGTCAAACCCAATACAAATGTAAAACTATTCGGAGAAATATTTACATCTATCTATTTAGGCAAGGGATTTCTTGGTTCATTGTCAAATGGAATAGATATGAAGTCGACAAAAGAATTATTTATGGAGATATACAATAAAATTAAGGCTTGATTTTTTTAAGGATTGCTCAAAATGATATAGGTTTTGTACTGTTTTGTCAATTCTTTTTTTGTTATATTCCATACCATACATACGGTCTTGATAATTTATTTGTAGAATATGAAGAATTTACTGGTCATATATTATTCACAAACCGGACAACTGAAAGAAATTATTTCAAATTTCGTAATGACTTGGAATACATCTTACCACATTGATTTTGTGGAAATTAAATGTGATGACTTTTCTTTTCCAATGAGTTACAAACAGTTTTTCGATGTTTTCCCGGAAACGGTACTTAAGTTGCCGTCAGAAATACATTATACAATCGATGAAAAAGATTACGATTGCGTCTTGCTGGGATTTCAACCCTGGTTTTTGCATACCTCTATTCCTTTTAACAGTTTCATGCAAACAGATGATTTTAAGAAACTGGTAAGGAATAAACCTGTTGTTTTGGTGATGGATTCGAGAAACACATGGAGAAACAGCTTACATGAAGTGGTTGTTGAAACTGAAAAAAATGCGGGTATTATCAAAGGGATATTTGTCTTCCGGAATATTTCCAATAACAGGGCAGGGCTTTTTCCCCTGCTTTACTGGTTGATTACCGGAAAAAAGAATTCGTCTTTCAAAATGTTTCAAGGAGGTGGTATTCTTCAAGAAATCATAGACTCGGCAAATGTTTACGGCGCTAATGCTATAGCGGCATTGGATGATGCAAACCGCCATTATACCGTCATACCGCATATAGATGAAGAATTTACATCTATAAAATACGAACAATGGGCAATAGAAAAATACTTGAAATGGGCAACATTTATTCGTAGAAACGACTTTAAATATCGCAGATTTAAACTTTTTTTATTCAGGGTCTGGATATTATTTATATTCTTTGTTTTAACTCCATTTATTTCAAAAAAAGCAAAAAAATAAATTAACTTTTTAATATTGAAGAATGACTAAAGAAGTTTACATTAACAAAGTGGCGAAATTCCTGCCAAACAATCCGGTGAGTAATGATGAAATCGAGGAAAGACTCGGTTTAATCGGCGACAAATCATCCAGAGTGAAAAGCATTATCTTGCGACAAAACAAGATCAAAACAAGGTATTACGCAGTGGATAAATCGGGCAGATTTACACATACCAATGCCCAATTAACGGCAAACGCTATCAGAGCCTTATTTGAAACAGGTGAATATGCCTTGAAAGACATACAGTTATTATGTTGCGGCACTTCGGTTCCCGACCAGATGCTCCCATCACATGCATCTATGGTTCACGGAGAGTTACCCGATGCACCAAACATGGAAATTTTATCTGCCAGTGGAGTTTGTTGCAGTTCAAGTGCGGCTTTAAAACATGGATATTTATCAGTATTGTCTGGGAGTACCTCAAATGCCGTATGTACCGGTTCTGAGTTACTATCCCCTGTGTTGGCTGCCAAAAACTTTAAGGCGGAATACAAAAAAATGGAAGAATTAGAACAAAATCCTATTATCGCTTTTGAAAAGGATTTTTTACGCTTTATGTTGTCGGACGGTGCGGGCGCTTGCTTGATGTCTGATACCCCAAACAAGAACGGCATTTCATTAAGGATAGACTGGATAGAGTCAATATCATACGCCAACCAACTGAAAACCTGTATGTATCAGGGTGCTGAAAAAGACGGTAATGGCGATTTAATCAGTTGGAAAATGTTAGAAGAACAAGAATGGTTGGAAAAATCTATCTTCTCTATCAAACAAGATGTTCGGCATTTGGATAATTATGGTATCAAAAAATCGATAGAACATATTGTTAATTCATTAACCAAAAACAAAATAAAGTCAGAAGAAATAGATTTCATTTTGCCTCATATTTCGTCCATGTATTTTTACGACCAGTTAAAAAATGGTTTGGCAGAAGCGGGTGCACCTTTTTCTGATGAAAAATGGTTTCTTAACTTAACAGAAGTTGGCAATGTCGGGGCAGCGTCAATATACCTGATGTTGGAACAAATATTTAATTCGGGGAATTTAAAACCCGGTCAGAAACTTTTTATATATAATCCCGAAAGTGGCAGGTTCTCATATTCGGTGGCTTTGCTGACTGTTGTTTAAAATAGAATTTTATGATTTTTATTGTATTTGCAACTTGTTAATCAATAAGGTCATGTTTCAGGTCATTATTTGTTGTAATGACCTTTTTTTTGTTTTGTTGATTTATCTTTAGCTATCCGAAAAGAGTACATTTGGCAGTGATTATTTTTTAAGATTATAAACATAAATTCGAAGAACTATGAAAAAGATTGCTATTTTACTTTTAATGATGAGTTTTGCATGTATTCATGTAATGTCTCAGTTTAAGCTGACACCGGCTCAGCTATCCTTCAGTGCACAAGGAGGAAACTTGACTGTTGAAATTGATGGATATACCGGCAGTTGGTTAGCCGGCACTAATCCCAACATAACCTGGCTCAGTGCCAGCCCCGAATCGGGAACCGGAAACGGACAAATTGTTATTACCGCCGCGCCTAACACCGGTACAGACCCAAGATCGTATACTATTCAGTTTTTTAATGGTAAAGATGTATTGGGAGATTTGTTAATAGCACAAGAAGGAGTTCCTGCTTCTACTACTTATGGTTGTAAAGATTCTACAGCCACAAACTACGACCCGACGGCTGATATACACAATCAGAACTTATGCAAATACAGCACATCTGAAACTTACGGTTGCAAAGACTCTACAGCGATTAATTTTGACCCTACAGCCGATATTCACCAACAAAACCTTTGTGAATATACGCAAACAACTTACGGCTGTAAAGATTCTACCGCAACGAATTATGATCCTGTGGCAACTCATCACAAGCAAGATATATGCAAATATGGCGAACCCGAATATGTGTATGGCTGTACAGACCCAATGGCTCAAAACTATAATCCGAATGCCACGCGCTACCAACCTAATTCGTGTGTGTATGCCGACACGACCATTGTTTTTGGCTGTACCGACCTAAAAGCTTCCAACTACTCTGCCGATGCCACCATCGATAATGGAAGCTGTATTTACGACAAATTAGTAGCCGGATGTACCGATTCGAGAGCGCTGAATTATAATTCGCTGGCAACCATGAACGACGGCACTTGCCGTTACGATACGATCATGTGGGGCTGTACCGACGCAAAAGCGTTGAATTATAACCCGCAAGCCACCCGAAACGATGGATATTGTACTTATGCCCAAGAAATAAAAGGTTGTACCGACAAAACAGCGACCAATTACGCGCCTTTTGCAACCATAGAAGATGGCAGTTGTACCTATGCCCAAAGTGCCGAGCCTGTGGTGTTTGGATGTACCAACCGACACGCGTTGAACTACAACCAGTACGCTAATACAGAGAATAATACTTGTATTTTCAAAACGATCCAAGAGCCTATCGAAGGCTGTACCGACCCTGATGCAATCAATTACAATGCGGTAGCAACCGTTGAAAAAGGAAACTGTGTTTACCAGCAAACAATTCCCGAAATTTATGGCTGTACCGATGCCATGGCTTTGAATTTTAATCCGTTGGCAAATATGGATGACAAATCTTGTGTGTATTCGCGCCCATTGAATACATATACTCCTCCGGTAGCGAGTGTTCCGGCAGATACAATAGGCACAAAAACCGTTTTTGCTTGTCAGTTGGATAATACCTTACCGATCGACAGAGCCGAAATAGTAAGTATGACAGATTTGGGTAACGGTTCATATAGAGCCGATTGGTTGGTGTATCAAAATAAGGTAGCCATACCGTTTACTTCGGAATATACCATAACCGGTCAGGGCAATATGCTGTTCTATTTGTCAATCCTTTGCAATACATCGACTGCCGCCCGTTCGTCCATGTTGCGTTCGTTAACGAACGATTTAGTCGGATATACCGTTGGTGCAGAGTTTGATATGGACAATGTTTCAACATCCATTCCTCCGGTAGCTACTCCGGTTTCGGACATACAGGTTTATCCAAATCCATTCAGGGAAGTATTACATGTAAAAGCCAACGAAATAATTTCGGCTAAATTATACTCTATCGAAGGACAATTGCAAACTGTTTATACGAATGCAACCGGTATTGAAATAAACGGTGCTGCTTTACCAACCGGAATGTATTTGTTGAAGGTAACCGAAACATCGGGCAAAACGCAGACATTTAAAGTTGTAAAAAAATAATTTTTTAGCAAAATAAAAAAAGAAGATTGAGAATTGAGATACTGTTTCGGTTCTCAATTTTCTTTTTCGGTTCTATTGTTTTTCGTGTGGAATACTAACATAAGTTTTGGTTTTTTAAGCTGCGTAGCAGCGTAACCTTTGTAGCCGTGTGGCTTTAGCCCACGGACAAAGAAATATTCACCAAACCAAGCCGCGTAGCGGCGACACATAAAAACGGATCAAAATTGTTTGTCTATGTTAACCACTGTTTCACCGCTACGCGGTTCTATTTGGCATTTACATTTTGTCCCGTGGGCTTACGCCACACGGCTACAAAGATTACGCTGCCCTGCAGCTACAAATCAATTCATTTTTCCTTCTGTTTTTTTATTTTTTCTACATGAAAAACAGCAAAACTTCTTTTTATTATCTTTGAAAAATATTTGGATATATAAATGAAAAAACAGATTTTCATATCATTATTGTTGTGTTTGAGTTTGGGTGTGTATTCGCAGGAAAAAACACTTACGCTTTATACCCAATCTGCCTGCAATAATTGTAAATATGCAAAAGCCGTTTTGCAGAAAAATAAAATTGCTTTCGTTGCCTTTTCGTTGGAAGAAAAAGAAAATGCAATTGAAATGCAACGACGATTAAATAAGGCGAACCATCATGCTGCCATATATTTGCCTGTCATATTTGAAAATGATTCAGTATTGCTTCATCCGCAAGGCGCACACAACGACTCGACATTATTTTTTACGCTGCAAAAAATAATATCGAATAAAACGGATTATGTTTCAGACACAATTTCCCAGCAACACAACCGGATAGAATATACAGAAAGAGGCAAAACCGATTGCGATTTTCAACCGATAAACAAATATTTGGTGTGTGCCAATTTTAAAGACCCCACGAGTGCCGAACAATTTAAAAATACTTTAATTAAAAATGGTTATCCCTTAGCCGGTGTTATTTTCCTCAAAGATTTTTACCGGGTGTATGCAACGGTGGTATCTGAAACGGAAAATGAAGTTATGCAGTTAAATAACCTGCGCCGTCAATATCGGGGAGCTTATATATTGATGCCTGAATGATCGGGATTGAATTATGAACATAAAAAAACGATAATATGAACGAAACCCTTCAAACCATAGCCAAACGCTACTCGTGCCGCAATTTTACGGGCGAAATGCCAACTGATGGGCAACTGCAAGCCATTGCCGAAGCCGCTGTACAAGCACCCAGTGCGATGAACCGTCAGCCATGGCGAGTGGTGGTGGTAAAAAACAAGCAGTTGATCGACGATATGCAAGCCGAAGGTATGCGCGTGCTCGGCTCATTACCCGACCGTTCGGGCTACGACCGGATTGTGTCACGCGGTGGAAAACTCTTTTACAATGCTCCCTGTATAATTGTTGTTGCGATAGATACAGCCATGCAGCATGGTTTTGAGAAGATTGATTTAGGAATTGTGTTGCAAAATATAGCTCTTTCGGCTACTTCGCTCGGATTGGGAAATGTTATTTGCGGTTTTGCCCAACTTGCTTTTGCCGGCGCCGGAAAAGAGGAATTTAAGCAACGATTGGGCTTTCCCGAAGGTTTTGAATGTGGAGCGGCTGTTTTGTTGGGGCATGCTGTAAGTGCTGTTAACCCGCATGAACCGGATAAATCGAAGATTAGTTTTGTTGAATAAACAGAAATATTAGGTAAAAAAATACCGAATAGTTTGTATTGTGATTGACAAATTATATCTTTGTCCCATAATTTATTAATTAAAAAAAATATTAGGTATGAAAATCAAACTTACATTATCAGTATTACTGGTTGCAATCGGCGGGTTACTGGTTGGAGCAAATGCTCAAAGGGACACGACGGATTTATTGAAAAAACTGGAGCAATATCCGAAAGCTCAACAGCGGGCAATGATCATAACGAACCGGATGAACGAAAAACTGGTTTTGGACGATGCGCAACAAGACCAGTTGTACAAAGTCAATTTGAAGTATGCTATCCGGAATGACAGTATTGTACGGGGAGGTTGGCCGGAAGTAGAAATGCAAAAACAATTGGAGAACGCTTGGGTGGCTCGCGAAGCCGAATATAAAAGAATACTTACGGCTGACCAATACATGGAGTACGAATATATTAAAGCTGACCTGAGGGCAAAAGCCGAAGCTAAGGCTGAAAAGGCTCAGCAAGAAAAAGCTCAACAGGAAAAACAAAAACAAGAGCAGGAAAAGCAGCAAAAAACAAAGAAAAGCACAAAGAAGAAAGCAAGTAAATCTAAGAAACAATAAAGAAGAAAGCCACAATGAATAATCGGTTCATTTGTGGCTTTCTTTTTTATCCTCGAAAAAGACCAAAAATACAAGGTCGTTTGTTTAAATCGGGTAATTGTTTTTTCCATTCGGTTACTGTTTTAGTCTTGATAAACTCTGTGGAAAGAGTAATATCGGCAGCAATACAAAGCAAAGTATTCGGGTGGCAATGTTTGATAACATCTTCCAGCATTTTGCCGTTTCGATAAGGCGTTTCGATAAACAGTTGCGTTTGATTTTCGGCAATGGCGCGGCTTTCCAAACGCTTTAATGCTTTGACTCTTTCATTACTTTCGATAGGCAGATAACCCACAAACGCAAAACTTTGCCCATTAAAACCCGAACCCATTAAAGCTAATAAAATAGACGAAGGTCCTACCAGCGGCACTACTTTGTAGTTTTTCTTTTGCGCAATAGCTACCACATCGGCGCCCGGATCGGCAACAGCTGGGCAGCCGGCTTCTGATATTACGCCCATATCAAAACCTTTTGACAAAGGCTCTAAAAAACGGGCAATCTCTTCGGGCTTCGTATGCTGGTTGAGTGTAAAAAAAGTACAGTCATCAATTGGGAATTGCCGGTTCGTTTGCCGCAAAAACCGTCTTGCCGTACGAATATCTTCCACAATAAAATGACGGATATTGTTTGTAACAGCATGATTATTCTCGGGCAAAATACTTTTTAAATCGCATTCGCCAAGCGTTGTTGGTATAAGGTATAGGGTGGCAGGCATAATTAATTAGTAAATTTGCTAATTAATTCATGATTATTTTATCTATCACCCAACTTGCTCTTGCTCCCGATGAGGCAGGCGATGGCGAAGAGCCTTTCCCACTCAGTTCATTCACAATTGTTTCGATAAGCGGTTGTTGGATATGTTGCGGGTTGGCAACGGTAAATTCTTCAACTCCGGCACTTGTAGTTAGCTTTATCGGCGTAAAATCAAAAACGGCAAAATTCACTTTTCCTTTTGTTCCCAAGATATCAATACTGTCGATGTTCGAGCCGCTTTCGGTAACAAAGCTCCAGATACCGGTACCCAATGCGCCGCTTTCCATGCGGAAACTTGCCGAAACAGTATCTTCAGCACCATACAATCCACCCAAGTTAGCAGAAAAACCTTTCGCATCAACGATTTTTCCCAAAAGAAAATCAACAATGTCAATCGTATGCGGAGCTAAGTCGTAAAAATATCCGCCACCGGCAATATCTGTCTTTACGCGCCAAGTGTGCGTGTCGTTGTCAAAATCAGAAGCAAACGGAGCACGGAACTGCTTGATTTCCAACGCTACAGGCTTGCCAATCAATCCGCTGTCAATAATCTCTTTCACCTTGATAAAATACGGCAACGACCGGCGGTAATAAGCCACAAACAATTTTTGTCCGGTTTCTTCCGATACACGCATCATTTCTTCACACTCGGCAAAGTCCATCGCCATTGGCTTTTCTACATACACGGGCTTTCCGGCGCGCAAGGCTTGTATGGTATATTGCTTGTGCAAATGCGGCGGAGTAGCTACATAAACGGCATTTACAGCAGGGTCGGAGAGGAGTTCCTCTACCGAAGTGTAATATTTATTCACATGGTGCCGTTTGGCAAAGTCGGCAGCTTTTTCGGCATCGCGACGCATCACGGCAGCCAGAGTCGAACCCTCTGCCTTATAAAAAGCAGGTCCGCTTTTCACTTCGCACACATCGC
Source organism: Paludibacteraceae bacterium (assembly GCA_031553685.1). Classification (GTDB taxonomy): domain Bacteria; phylum Bacteroidota; class Bacteroidia; order Bacteroidales; family Paludibacteraceae; genus JAFGVL01. The sequence goes on from JAVBLE010000024.1 coordinate 9,292, forward strand.
CACAGCCGATAATTCCCCAGTTGATCATAGTATTTTTCTTTTTAAGTTTAAATTTTTGCAAATGTACAAAATATAGTTTAAGGAAGTTTTTTATGAACCATCGATTTCCCTTTTTTGTTATTTATACGAGAAAAAATTAAAATAAAAACAGTTGAAAAACCGTATCTTTGTCCGTCCTTAAAATTAGTATATGAAAATTAGTATATGAAAACAATTTTTACCAATAAGATTTCGCTGATAGCTCTTATTTTTGCGGTTTCGATTTCGGCGAATGCTAAGAACTATTACGCATCTGATGCCGGAAATTCTTCGGCTACAGGTACTTTATCCAATCCGTTGGATATTACTACGGCCATGTCGAAGTCCGATTTGGATACCCTCTTTTTGCGTGGTGGCATATATAATCTTACTGCTACTCAACGCTTCAACAAAACAGGTACGGTAACTGCTCGTAAAGCCATGTTTGCATACAATGGCGAGAAACCGGTTTTGGACTTTCGCAATCAGGCGTATGGCAATCGTGGCGTACAGTTTTCGGGTGCATACTTACATGTTAAAGGTATAACGATTGCTTATTCGGGAAAAAATGGATTTTATAACGAAGCAAACTATTCGATATTTGAAAATTGCGAGACCTACGGCAACGGCGACACCGGCTTTCAATTGAAAAGTTGCCACGGTAATTTAGTGAAAAATTGTGATTCGCATGATAATTTCGACTATAAAAACGGAGATATTTCGGCTGCCGATTTTGGCGGAAATGCCGATGGATTTGCCGATAAACAATACACCGATACCGGCGACCCGAATGTGTACGATGGTTGTCGTGCATGGAACAATTCGGACGACGGTTGGGATTTTTTCCAACGCATAGGGAACACACAGATTAAAAACTCGATTTGTTACAAAAATGGTCAGGCTTCGTACGATATGACGAATCATCCTCGAAAAACAGTTGATGCAGCCTGGTTTGCTCAATTCCCGCGCAATGTGGTTGACGCAGATGGACAAACGGTTGCCATATCTTTAGCAAACTATAAAAACTTTGGGAATGGTAACGGGTTTAAACTGGGAGGCGACTACACAGCCCATAATGTAACCGTAACTAACTGCCTTTCGGCGCAGAATACGGTAAAAGGTTTTGATCAAAACAACAACAACGGCAGTATGGTTCTTTATAATTGTACCGGATATAACAATGGGAACGATTATGGTTTTTCGAATAGCGGTTATGGTTCTTTGGAAATTAAAAACTGTGTGAGCTTATCCTCCATTGGCACCAATTCATTTCGGACAAAAACGGTAGTTAATCAAAATAATTCGTGGAATACAACCGGTTGCACCTGTACGGTTGCCGACTTCCTAAGTATTGACCCAACGGTTATCCTTACTCCCCGCAACGCAGATGGCAGCCTTGCCAATATTACTTTTATGCATTTGGCAGAAGGCAGCGATTTGATAGACAGAGGACTTATGGTCGGTTTGCCTTATGCCGGCAATGCTCCCGATATGGGCTGTTACGAATTTGGCAACTACGATAATTTTCCGCCTGCAGTAACTACGCCCCCTAACCGAAACCAAAGCTTGACTCAAAATCAAACCATTGAAAATATCGTTTTCACATGGTCGGGAGGAGCAACAGGGCTTACTGTAAGCGGATTGTCAAATAACTTGGATTATGCCGTAAATGAGTCGGCAAAAACGCTAACCATCTACGGAACACCTTCGTCGATGGGCGCTTGTTGCTATACGGTAACTACGGTTGGCGGTGCGGGCAACCCTGTGCAAGTAACCGGAACAATCACCGTCAGTTCGGCTAATGCGAAAAAAATTGCGTATGTAACCATTCCAAACAATGCTGCCGATGCACTTATTTTAGAGAAACTGAATGCAAACCTGAATTTTAAAATAACCATAATCGACGCCACAGCAACAAATGTTGATTACAGCAGCTATGATTTGATTGTGATTAGTTCGGTGCCGGCTTCGAGTAGTGCCGGTTTGGCGGCTATTGAGAATGTGAATAAACCTCGCTTGCTGTTGAAACCATTTTTGCTGCAATCCACCCGTTGGGGTTGGTCAAGCGTTCCGGTTGTAAATACTACACAAACAACTGTTTCGATAAGTGATAAGTCGCACGAGATATTTAATAATCTGACATTTACAGGGACGAACAATGATGAGTTGCCATTATTTTCGTCCGTTTCGACCTATGCTGTAACGGGCATTACTTCGTGGACAGGAAACCCTTCTGTAAGCTTATTGGGTGTAGCCAAAGGAACAACCACACAAAGCGTTGTAGAAATTCCGGTGGGAACAGTGATGAATGGAACAACCGTCGGTAGCCGCTTTTTGATGATTGGAGTGAGCGAATATTCGACAGCGAACCTTACTCCAACGGCTACACAATTGATTGAAAACTCGTGTTACTATTTGATGAGCTTACCGGTGCCAACGGGAATATTTACATCAACCCAAGAAGAGGCAACTTATACGCTATTACAGCAGGGAAATACATTGATCATTACCGGGTCAGGTTCGGAACTGCCGGATATTCGGGTGTATTCTATCTCAGGTATATTGATGAAAACGGCTCATAATACAGATAACATTGATGTAAACGGGTTGGCAAAAGGAGTCTATATTGTTCAAATAATTACCGGTAAGAAACAAAATACTGTTTTTAAGTTTATGATTCGTTAGAAAATACATTTACCAAAACATTCAGAGGATTAGTCAGTTATTCGGCTAATCCTTTTTTGTTTTGAAACATTTACATTGAACAAATTGTTTTATACTTTGGGGTGAAATGATTTTACGGTTAAGCTTTTCATTTTTTTTGAGAAAAATTTTATCAACACCTGTTGTTTGAAAATCCCATTTTATCGGGGAAGTTATAAATCATTCAATTTAAAGTGAATAAAAAATAAAATTGATTATACTAAAAATAAAAAATATCCGTTACATTTGTGACGAAATTTTTCATTTTAAATAGTTACATTTCAAATATTTAATACGAATGAATTAAAAACCTAATATCCTTAAATCTTAAATCTAAACACAATGAAAAAACTCTCTCTCTCTTTGTTTGTGCTATTCTCATTTCTGACAATGAGTGTTCATGCACAAGATTATGCAATGACAGCCCCTGTTGGTTATGGTGCCGGCGCTACCGGAGGTGGTAATGCAACTCCTATAGTAGTAACCGATTACGCAGGGTTAAAAACACAACTCATTTCATCAACTGCTGCAGTTATCATAGTAAATGGCACCATCACCATACCATCAAAAGGTATGATTAGCGTAAAATCAAACAAAACCTTACTTGGTTTACCTGGTGCTAAACTTGTATCTGCAGACCAAACTAAGGATGGTTCCGGTATTTTGAGTTTAGGTTCTGGTATTTCCAATGTGATTATTCGTAACCTTATATTTGAAGGTCCAGGAGCTTATGATACCGATGGGAAAGATTTACTTAGTAATACTGGTTGCTCAAAACTTTGGGTTGACCATTGTGAGTTTTATGATGGAGTAGATGGTAATTTTGATAATACAAATTCTGCAGATAATGTAACTATCTCATGGTGTAAATTTGGTTATAACAAAACACCTAAACCAGATGGACCTGGAGGTAGCGATGATCACCGTTTTAGCAACTTAGTGGGTGGAGATGTCGATGATTTCCCTACTGATGGAGCTTATAGCATTACCTTTATGTTTTGTCATTGGCAACCTAATTGTAAAGAGCGTATGCCTCGTGCCAGAAATGCTCAATTACATCTTTTAAATTGTTTGAATACTTCGGGTGGGCTTGCTATTGGATTGCAAGGAGGCGATAAGGGTAGTAAATGCTATGTTGAAGGAACTGTTTTTGATAAATGTACTACTTATAAAGATTATGGAGGAACATATACTCTTACTTTTGTTGATTGTATAAATAAAGCTAGTGATAAAGGTGCAGCTCCTAAGCCTGTTTATACTTATACAGCATTGCCATCGGCTCAGGTAAAAGCAGCAGTAACCAGTGCTTGTGGTGCCGGAGCAACTCTTAATGTAACATCAGCAGGTGTTGTTTCTGTTAACACAGCATGTGCAGGTACTTTAAGCCCGACAATTGCACTTACAAGCGCAACAGCAACAGCTACACAAAGTGTACAATCAGGAACATCCATCCAAGCGATTGAATATACCTATGGAGGTTCTGCTGACGGTTTTGATATTTTATATAATGGCACAACGACTAAACCATCATGGTTAAATGTTTCTACTGTTGGCAGTAAAACTACATTTACAGGAACACCTACAGCAACTTCGACTACAACAGTTACTATCTCGATTAATTCTAAAAAAGGAACATCCACCAAATCTGAGGTTCTGACAGCTACAATTACAACCATTCCATTATCTGCAGGAACACTTACGCTTAATTCAAGTAATGCTATTCAAAGTATTTATACAGGTCAATCAATTGGCGATATAAAATATACTTGGGGAGGTGGAGCTACAGGTGTTACCATAACAGGCTTACCTACTGATATAACACCTGTCATTGATGCTGTAGCAAAAACAGCAATGATAAAAGGTGCTTTTAATACTGCAGGAATATATAATTATACAATAACAACTACAGGAGGCTTGTCTCCAATATCTCTAAATGGAACAATTACTGTAACAGCTCCAGTGCAATTAGCGCAACCGGCTGCCACATATACAAAAAATGGAGCTCAAGCCACCATTTCGTGGGGTACAGTAGCAAATGCAAGCAGTTATAAGGTGAAAGTGTGTAGTGGCTCAGGAAGCGGTACTTCTAAAACATGGAATTTCAATAATTGTTCTGCAGCAACATATACAACAAACACCACAATAACGACCGATCTTTCCATTGTAAGTACAGGAAAAGCAGTTAGTTTTGTTGCTACAACAGGCTCTTATGCGGGAGAAGGTATTACTAAATACTGTAAACTTGCAGGATCAGGTACTATTACTAACTGTGCTTTGAAAGTTACTACTACAAGTGCAGGGACATTAACTATTTACAGTAATGCAGCGGATAATGACCGCACTGTAATTGTAAATGATGGAACGAATATAATTTCCAACCAGGATGAGTCAACAAATACAACTGTGTGTACAATTCCTTCAGCCGGGAATTATTACATTTATTCAGCCAGTAGCAGTATTAATTTATTTTTAATAAAATATGAAAGTGCTTCATCTTGTACCGAAACTGCTGTTGCTTCAGGGACTACATATACTGCCTCTAATTTAGCCGGAACAAATTACACATTCTTTGTACAATCTATAGGAAATGGTTCTGCATACTTAACAAGCGAGTATTCACAGGCAATTGAAGCAACAACTCCAATTGCAGCATCAATTTCTCGCACAAGCGAAGTCGGAACGGACAATCAGACTAAATTAGTAAAAGAAACTATCGCTGATATTACTTATACTTACACAGGTGTTGCAACTATAACTTGGACGGGGACTACAAACAATACAGTGCCTGCCGGTATTACAGTGACAAATCAAAATGGCACTTTAAAAATATCAGGTACCCCAACTGTAGCCGGTAATTTTAGTTACAATATCAATGTTGCTGCTATTGCAGGAGGGACTCCGGCAAGTACTTCAGCCAGAGGAATTATCAATATAAGCAATGCTCCGGTTAATGCAACAATAATATTATCTTCAACAACAGCTTCGCCATCTGTTACTACCGGAAGTGCCATTAATGTGGCTTATAGTTATACCGGATCTTTCAGTTCTATCCTTTGGAGCGGAAGCAGTAGTTCTACTCCGGCAGGTATTACTGAAAATACCTCTGTGCCGGGAACATTTACAATAAGTGGTACTCCAACTGTAGTAGGGACATATAACTATACAGTTACTATTAGGGGCTTAAATGGAGGTGAAGAAGTGTCAACTTCAGGTACTATCACTGTTACAGCACCACTGACAGCCCCAACAAATGTAAATGCTACACCATCAAACACATCTATCAATATTTCTTGGACAGCAGTAACCGGAGCTACCGGATACAAAGTAAATGTATGTAGTACTAATAGCGGCAGCCTTGCAACTTTATCTGATTTTACCGCTTCGACCGGAGCCACTGCCATTACCCAAAATACGGATGGCTCTATAACAAAAGCTGCAGGTGTAGGGCTTGTACTACAAACACCTACTTTGGGTAATTTGAGAGGGGCTATAGTTACAGTCGATTTAGATGTTACTTCCACTGCAGGAAAGAAAATGTATGTGAAAGTTAATAATAATGAGTCTTCCAATAGTACCAATAGCATTGGTAGTATAACAGATAACATTGTAGGTATAGGGCGAAAAACTGTTTCATTTACAATAAATAATTATTCAACAGGAAATGATTATGTTGCATTGCGTTTTGAGGGTAACTTTACAGCTACGATTTATTCGGCAACAATTACAGCTGTAGGTGGTGGTTCGTCTACTCCAAGTTGCAAAGAGTATCAAACCAGTTCTAATAGCATCACAATTCCGGATTTAAGTCCTAATACCGAATACACTTATCAAGTAAAAGCAATCAAAGGAACAGAAGAATCAAGTTATTGTACTGCAAAATCCGTAACTACCTCTACATTGACTTCTATTGACAATATATCTGGAGATAAAATACAAATACTACAAACATCAAACGAATTAATAGTTACAGGCGCCGAAGTTTCGGATATTTGCTTGTACACTGCTTCAGGTATGCAAATTGACTGCATTAAAGCTCAAGTAATTGATATAAGTGCTTTGAAAGCGGGCGTTTATGTAGCCAAAGTGTTGACTGTCGACGGTCAAATTGCAACAAAGAAGTTTTTTATCAAATAAAGCTCTGAAATAATATCATTTATAAAAGAAAGCAGATGAGAGATGAACCTTATCTGCTTTCTTTTTGTTTTTATACAAAAGATTTTAGGACATGACAAAAATTAAAAGAACAATACAAATACAATAGAAGTATCTCGTCATGTCGAGCTTGTCGAGACATCGCTAAAGACTGATTAATGCTGCTTTTGCGATGTCTCGTACCTTTACCAAAAAAAAAAATACCGATTAATCACAAGAGTTGTATTTTTATTGATAAATCGGAAGGAGGTAAGAGCTGTGATGTCTAGATACACAAAAAATAGTGATATCGTTGTGGAGAAATA
>JAVBLE010000009.1:0-4879 GCA_031553685.1 Paludibacteraceae bacterium
GACATGGCTCTTACTAAACTTTTATTCTTAGTACAGCAAAAGATATTGGAAAAGAATGCTCCTATTGCCGCTTGGAAAGAAATTTTAGCCGAGTTTATTATTTTATTTGAGAAAAGATGGTACATTAGCTGATACTTTCCCCGTTGACACAGTTTAATGAACAGACCCGTCTTTAGTAATCGTCGGAAAGTCTTTAGAAGTCATCGGACAGTCTTTAGCCATCGTCGGAAAGTCTTTAGAAGTCATCGGACGGTCTTTAGCAATCGTAGGAAAGTCTTTAGAAGCCGTCGGACAGTCTTTAGCAATTGTCGGACACTCTTTAGAAGCCGTCGGACGGTCTTTATCAATCGTCGGACAACCTTATATTGTAAAGTGAAGTAATAATTCGATGTCTTACCAGAAATTAACCGTAAGCTTTACATTAAATTGTCGTCCGGTGAGGCGGTTGGGAATTGCATTTTGGCGTCCGTATATATCAGTTACCCAGTAGTACGAAGCAATGTTTCGGATGTCAAGCAAATTAAACACTTCCAAGCCAATATCAATACTTTTGAGGGCACCAAAAATATGTGTTTTATCCAGCCATTTGATATCGCCTTTTACAAACGAGCGACTTACGCCAATGTCCACACGCCGATAAGCTTTTGACCGGTTAGTGTTTTCGTCGGTATGTGTGCTTGCATTAGGAGCCCAAAACGGTAAGCCGTCTGCTAAAATGGCTTTCAGGTGAAATTTATATTTGGGAAATAAAGGAAAATAATCCTGAAAAAACATCGAGAAGTTGTATCGTTGTTCGTTAGGGCGCGATACATAGCCCACATCGTCGCCTTCAATATCTTCTTTAGCCCGCATTAACGAAAGGTTAATCCACGAATCTGTTCCCGGCACCAATGCTCCGAACAACTTAAAATCGATTCCGGCAGCGTATGCTTTTGCATTGTTTTCTCCGGCATAAATAATTTTTACATTATCGACGGTGTACGAAATTATACGGTCGGCGGGTTTGTAAAACAATTCGGTAGTGAAACGGAACGGACGATTACTTATTTTAAAATAATAATCAGAACCGAGCACCAAATGTACCGAGCGTTGCGCTTTGATATGGTCGTTCAGGCGGACGGTTACATTATTATAAGCATCGGTAATGGTATCACGCACTTCTTTATAGAAAGGTGATTGATAATACAATCCGGTGGAGAAACGGAACCCGAACTCATGCTTCCAATTTGGAAAATAGGCTACAGTAGCCCGCGGACTAACGATTAATTCATGATTAAAAGTCCAATAATTGGCGCGCACACCGCCGGTGATTGTAAGCAAGCTTTTATCTGCCAAACTTATTTTCCATTTATCCTGTACAAAGCCTTGTGTGCGGTAACTTGACATATCGTCGTCCGAATACAGGTTATAGTACAAAGTCAGTTCGTCCGGACGGTAGGGCATGCTGTATCCGGCAGAGTCGCGTGTTTGAAACTCATTGGTTTTGTCATTAATCAGTTCGCGTTGTAATCCAACCCCCCAATCTATCCGTTGATTTTTTAAATTATAATTTCCTCGATGAGAAATATTCATAACAGTTGCTTTCAGCAAGTCTCGTGCGTAGTTCTGGTATGCTCCTACACCGAGCGTATTGCTTTCGTTGCCTTCCTCATCAAGTTCGCCAAGCCAATATTCGCCCGAGATGTCATAATTAACCGATTCGCGTGTAGTATATGCCGAAGTGATGAGGCTCAAATCCATAGCTTTTAGGGGAGAATAAGTAAGTGTAGCAGCTCCGAAAATGGTTTGGAAAAGGTCTTTTTCCTCACCATCAAAAAATACCCTGAAAGTAGTAGGAGCAAGGTAAGTGCCATAGGTAGTTGTTTGGCTTTCGGGAATATTTACATATTTATTTTGTGAGAAATTCCCCAAGACAGCTATTTCCCATTTGGGCAAAAAATGATAAGTGAGATATCCTTGATAATCCACAAATTGTTGGTTGTAAGTTCCTTCGGTTTCGAGCGAACCAAGCAGATAATTGGAGCTTTTGTATCGGATGCCGTGTATTTGGGTAAATTTACCATTTTTCGAGGCTTGTCCAAAATGAGCGGTAGCACCCAGCAAACTGGCGCTTACAGAGGCTTCAAGTCCCTTCGGCTTTTTATATTCGATATCGAGTACCGAAGCCATTTTGTCGCCATATTTGGCATCAAATCCGCCGGCAGAGAATGAAACCGACTCCACCAAATCGGGATTAATAAAACTCAATCCTTCTTGTTGCCCTGATTGTATCAGTTGTGGGCGGTATATTTCGATATTGTTCACATATACGCTGTTTTCATCATAATTACCGCCGCGTACAGAATATTGCGAGCTAAAATCGTTGGCAGTAATAATGCCTTGTGTGATCAAAGCGTTCTCAATCCCGCCGGTAGCATTGGGAATTACGCCTAATTTAGCCAAATCGATGGTTTTGTTTGTACCATCTGTTTTAGCAATTGCTTCTACTTGAACGCTTTGCAGGTTCGTTATTTTTTGCAGATAAACCCGTTTTTCTATATTTCCATCATCAGCTTTAACCTTTAAGAAAAAAGGAATATAGCCGCTATATGAATACTCTACGGTTGCGGTGTCGGTTACTTCAAATAAAAAATCGTAGTATCCGTCGGCGCGGGCAGTTGTACCTGTGGTAGTTCCTTTTACAATAATGTCGGCTTGTTCGGCTGGTTCAATCTTTCCGTTGTCGGTATATACATAGCCGTACAAATGAACAGTTGCAGCTACAGAAACTTCAATCGTGAGGAATAAAAGGAGTATAAAAAAAAGCAGGCGGCGCATCATCAATATTTATTCTAAAAAACTTTGCAAAGAAACGAAAAAAAGATAAGAATTAATAGAATCTATTTAGTGTTGATAAAATATTTTTCAAAACGATTTTTATATGTTATTTTTGTCCGGTAAATCATTTTAAACAAAAAGAATAAACACCAATATGCTAAAAGAAATTCTATCCATTTCGGGAAAACCAGGTCTATTCAAACTCGTTTCGCAAGGTAAAAACATGTTGATTGTAGAGTCGCTTATCGATAAAAAACGCCAACCGGCACATTCGCACGAAAAAGTAGTGTCGCTTGCGGATGTAGCAATCTTTACCGAAACCGAAGAAAAACCCCTGTACGAAGTGTTTACGCTTATCAAAGAGAAAGAAGGCGGCAAGATGGCTTCGACCGACCCGAAAGCCGACAACAAAGTATTAAACGCATTTTTTGCCGAAGTATTGCCCGATTATGACAAAGAAAGAGTTCGGGTGTCGGATATTAAAAAAATTATCTCGTGGTATAATATCCTGATTAATGCGGGAATAACCGAATTTGTTCCTGTAGAAGAGAAAGAAGCGGCAACCACTGCTTAAATAAAAAATATGATAAAAAACAGTGCGAAATATTGGGCTTTGTTGCTAATAACAGTAGTTGTCAGCGGACAAGCTATGGCTCAATATCGCACAGAGGCATTCCGTAAAACCATACAAACGGTTCAGGTATCACATTCGGATGGCATCTATGCTTTGCCTGTCCTTACTTTGAATAGCAATGAGCAACTGACTCTTTCGTTTGACGAGCTTACCGCCGAAACAAACAATTATTATTACACCATAAAGCATTGCAATGCCGACTGGGCTTTATCCGATGCTACACCAATCGACTGGTGCAAGGGATTTCCCGACAATGCGATTAATGATGTGTACCCATCTTTGGGGACGACGGTCAACTATATGCATTATTCGTTTTCGTTGCCTAACAATGATTTGAATTTCAAATATTCGGGCAATTATGTGGCGTTGATCCATGAGGCAAACAATCCGGATAATATTTTGGCTACCATTTGTTTCTCGGTAGTCGAGCAAAAAGTAGGAATAAATGCTGCTGTAAAAACAAATACCGATATCGAAACAAACGGACGGTACCAGCAAATTGATTTTTCCATATTAAATAATAATTATCCGATACAAGACCCCAACAATGAATTGAAGGTATTTGTGCAGCAAAACCGCCGTACCGACAACGAAGCTCAAAATATCCAACCCGCTTACATCACTTCCACAAAGCTAACCTACACCAACAACAAAGCCCTTGTTTTCGAAGGTGGAAATGAATACAAGGCTTTTGAAGCCACTTCTTTGTATAGCTTGGGGCAAGGAGTGAACCGCATTCGTTATTCTGCGCCTTATTATGTTGCCGAACTTTTTGCCGACAAGATAGAACCGCGTTTGCCCTACCGCTTTCTCAAAGACGCTAATGGACGGTTTGTGGTGAATGCCTTAAGCTATGATGACGACAATGTTACAGCCGATTATATGCTGGTAAATTTCACACTCGAAGCCGATGCTCCTTTCTTCGACGGATTGGTGTATATTTTGGGCGATTTTAACCATAACCGGCTCAACAATACAGTGAAAATGGATTATAGCAGCGAGCGGAAATGTTACGAAAAAGCAGTTCTGCTAAAACAGGGCGGATACAATTACCAATATATTTTTGTGCCGGCAGGAGCTAAAAAAGGAACTGCATTCCGTGTCAGCGGCAGCTATTGGCAAACCGAAAACCAGTATGCGATTTATGTATATCACCGCCCCTTTGGCGAACGCTATGATAGATTAGTGGGGGTGAGGATACTGCAAAGCGGGAAGTAGATCATATAAAAACTGAGGCTGTATCAAAAGTCAAAATATTATTTTTGCAACTTACGATTTGTAAGTAATAGGTGCAGCGCACCGCAATCTTTGTAGCCGTGTGGCTTTAGCCCACGGATAAAATGTGAACACAAAATAGAACCGCGTAGCGGTGACATAATTCGCAATATAGCTATGTGTCACCGCTACGCGGCTTGTTTATATGGATGC
>JAVBLE010000005.1:0-6924 GCA_031553685.1 Paludibacteraceae bacterium
TAGAGATTATATCGAATAAGTGATTATGGAGTTAAAAATCAGTTCTTTATTACCCCTAAATCCCCTGAAGGGGACTTTGGCTTAATTCGAGCTGTTTGTATCTGCCAGAAGCCCCTTTAGAGGTTTGGGGTGATAAAATAAGTTTCATAATCCGTTGAACAACATTTATATATAATCTTATTCGATATAATCTCTAATATTTCTAATAAATAAGGATAAAATAATGAATGAGTTTTCAATTTTCAACTTTCATTTTTCAATCAGAAAAACGATTCTTCTTTTAGTATTATTGTTTCTTCCTGTGTTTGGCTTGCACGCTTACCAAGTGCAGTCGATCAGCGAACAACTTATCAAATTGGAACAAACCCCAACTACTAAAGAAGCGCAAAAAATGGAACAGCTTATCGAGCCTTACAAAAAACAGCTTGATAGTACGATGAATGTTGTGATAGGATATGCCCCCGAACGATTGGAAGGGGGAAATCCCGAGAGCACGCTGTCAAATTATTTCACCGATGCACTCCTCTCCTACTCTACTCAAACTTTAGGAAAAAAGGCAGATTTAGCTATCCTTAATATGGGTGGTTTTCGTAAACCGATCGAAGCCGGAAATATTACTGTTCGAGATATTTTCGAACTGATGCCGTTCGAAAACGAAGCTGTACAGATAGAACTTAGCGGAAAAGATTTGCAGGATTTGTTCAATATCTTCGCACAAAAAAATGGTGAAGCAATAGCCGGCGTTCGTTTCAGCATAAAGGACGGCAAAGCTGCTGATATAAAGATACAAGGCTCGCCTCTTGATGTAAATAAAACCTACCAGGTAGTTACAAGCGATTACCTGCTTGGAGGAAACGATGGTATGACTCCCCTGCGGAATTATAAAAATCCGGTTTTACTGAATAAAAAATTGCGCGATGTCTTTATCGAATACATCAAGCAGGAAACTGCCGGAGGGAAGCAAATAAAATCAGAAAAAGACGGTCGAATTTCAAGTAATTTATCCACTCAATCAAATTATTAACCATGTCTGCAAAAAAAACAACCGGAATACTATTGATCTGTATGCCCCTTATTTTTGCATCATGCAGTTCAAGCAAAGAGTTGGTTATCCTGCATACCAACGACACACACAGTCAGGTCGAGCCCCTTAGAGCTAAGGACGGGACCGAAGCGGGCGGCTATATTCGCCGTGCCGATTTTATAGCGAAAACCCGAAGCGAAAATAAAGCCGTGTTGGTACTCGATGCCGGCGATTTTTGCCAAGGCACGCCCTATTTTAATTTTTTTGGCGGCGAGGTAGAAGCCAAAGCCTTGAATGAAATGAAATACGATGTGGTTACTCTGGGCAACCATGAGTTTGATAATGGGATCGAATCTTTGAGCAAGGTATTGTCAACTCTCAAAATGCCGGTTGTTTGCGCTAACTATGATGCATCTGCCACCTCACTTGCACCTTACTTAAAGCCTTATGTTGTAATAAAAAAGAAAGGGTTGCGCATTGGCATAATCGGGCTTTGCATTAACCCGCAAGGGCTGATTGCCAACGCAAACTGGCAAGGCATCATTTATTCCGATCCGGTCGAAAAAGCAAATTTCTATGCCAAAGAATTAAAAGAAAAACAAAAATGCGATATGGTTATTGTGCTTTCGCATTTGGGCGACGACACTGAAGGCATGAACGACCGGATTGTGGCAGCAAATTCGTCGAACATTGATTTAATTGTTGGCGGGCACACACATAAGTTAATATCCAACTTGCGGGTAAGAAATTTGCAAAACGATAGTATTCCCATTGTGCAGGATGGAAAATCGGCTGCATATATTGGAAAATTGACTGTGAAATTCAAAAAATAATACATCTCTTCCAATTAATATGAAGCACCCATGAGTAAAATTCATACAAACCAAAAACTAAATTGGGTGTTCCATCTGACAATTGAAAAGAAAATTATAGACAGATGAAAGGATTATTGAGTAACGAACGCCTCGGGATAAAGCTTCTCACATTTAGTTTTTTATTTTTTTTAGGTCTGATAATTGGCACCTTAATCACTTACATTGTATTTGGAAATGATGAAAGCAGCATTGATGCCATCCGGTGGGGGCAGTTTATTGTTTCATTGTTTGCATTTGCCTTTCCGGCTGTAAGTTGTGCATTCCTATTTAGCAGGGAAAATACTTCTTTTTTCAACCTGACAAAATTTCCGTCATTTCAACTGTTGGCGATCGGATGCCTGTCTTTCCTGCTCATTCTGCCGTTTATCAACCTGTTGGCGTGGCTCAACATGCAGGTGGAGTTTCCGGCAGCTTTGTCCGGCATAGAAACAGAATTGCATCGATTGGAAGATGCTGCAAACGCAATTGTAGAAAAAGTGTTGTCCCTCACTTCCACCAAAGACTTGCTGCTTAACCTGTTCTTTGTCGCCCTTGTCCCCGCCGTAACCGAAGAACTTATTTTCAGGGGCACGCTTCAAAAAATGTTGGGAGAACGATTTAACAGCCATGCTGCCGTTTGGATTACAGCTATTGTCTTCAGCGCCTTCCACATGCAGTTTTTCGGATTTATCCCACGCATTGTACTGGGTGCGTTGTTAGGTTACTTTTATGTGTGGAGCGGTTCGCTGTATTTGCCTATGGTGGCACATTTTATAAATAATGCTTTAGGCGTTTGGGCAGGATGGCTGGTAGCAAATAAACATATTTCGGCTGATGTCGAAAATATTGGTGGCTCCAGTCAATTTATAATCGGGCTGGTATGTTTGGCACTTGTAATTCCCCTACTCATTTATATGGAAAGAAAAGGAAAAAAGAATAACTTGTTGATTGAAACAAAAAATAATCCTTTTGAATAACTTTCTACTTTCGTGTATTCTTTGCCACCCAAGCCTCAAAATCCTCTTCGGTAGAGTGAAACACATTCATATCCGTTTTTGACTTGATGCCTTTAATCTTTCCTGTGTGCGAATATTGCCATATATGCCAGTCGGCATATTTCTCGCGGCAAGGTTCCTGACTCAAATCGCATATCCACAAATGATTTTGAGGAAAATTGCCCCGTATCAAATCTTCATAACATTCTTTATTCGTGTAAATAACCGGACGAACACGCCATGTACGGTACACCACACTGTCAAACCGCCGCAACTGAGTGAGCGTTTGTTTAATAACCTTTTTATCTGTCGAGCGGATATTGTTGGTCGAGTATTCCACATCGACCATAGGCGGCAGGTCGCCACACTGAAATTCCGAGTTCTCTATAAAAAACTTCGCTTGCTGTGCACCATCTTTTTTAAAAATAAAAAAATGATACATCCCCGCCGTAATATTATTTTTTTTGGCTTTCTGATAATTCGATTCGTAGTTTTGATTCGTATGCGAAACTCCTTCGGTCGATTTCACATACGCAAAACGAACCCCTTGCACCTTTACCGCCTCCCAATCAATCTTGCCATTATGGTGAGATACATCAATCCCTAGTACCGAATATCCTTTGGGGATCGGGCATTTGCCCAACGAAGACAAATCAAAGTCGCGCATGTTCAGGTATTTGTATCCGGCAAAACCGACGACAGCAATCATCAGGATGGCAAAAAACCGATTTATTGTTTTTGACTTCTTCTTTTTTCCCATAAAATAATTTCAAAACTCAATCTTTTGAACTTTCTTCCTCTCCTTCTTCCAACTCATGCAATACAGGAAGCCCAATTTGAAAACGAACAGCAACGATACGGGTAAGAATAACAAAACCGGCAGCAACAAATTGTTTTACTATCGTTTCTGTTCCTGCCAAATCGAGCAAACAATACGCCGAACCGCCAATAACACAAGCCATCGCATAAATCTCCTTGCGGAAAATAAGCGGAACCTCATCCAGCAAAATATCGCGCAACACACCACCGGCAGCTCCTGTCATTGTACCCATCATGATAGCCATCCAGTACGGATAACCGGCAGTCAGCGTTTTTTCGATACCAACCACCACAAAAAGGGCTAACCCGACCGTATCGAAAATAAAAAAAGTATTACTGAAACGGATAATATATTTGCCGAAAAAAACGGTAAAAAGCAGCGCAACAGCCGTAACAACCAAATAACTGTAATCGGACATCCAAAACGGTGTTACATCCAACAGCACATCGCGAATTGTTCCCCCACCGATAGCCGTAACCAAGCCCACCACATACGCCCCAAACCAGTCGAAACGCTTGATGGATGCCATGCGGATACCACTGATAGCAAACGCAAACGCACCAATATATTCCAATCCGGTAGCCGAATTAGAAACGATGTAATCAAATATTTCAGTTATTGTCATCATCAAGAATAAAAAAATCAAAGGTTATCTTTTTACCAATAACCTTTGACCTACAAAATGAATAATCAAATTATTTTGCGGCTACACTAATCATCCAGTTAATACCGAATTTATCGGTAAACATCCCGAAATAATCACCCCAAAATACTTTTTCCATCGGCATGGTAACCATTCCTCCGGCAGAAAGTCCGGCAAACAGACGGTCGGCTTCCGCATCGGTATCAGTGTTGATGCAAACGGTAAAATTATTGCCTTGCTTGTAATATTGTGCCCATTCGCCGCCGGTATCGCTACCGAGCAAAGCCGTTTCGGCACTGATTGGCAATGACATGTGCATAATCTTTTCGCCTTCTTCGGCAGTCATCACAGGCTGACCCTCTTGCGGCGGCATATCCTTGTATCGCCCTACATAGGGAAACTCACCACCAAATACCGATTGGTAAAAAATAAAAGCCTCTTCGCAATTTCCATCGAAATTGAGATAAATGTTTACTGTTGTTTTCATGTGCATATAATTTTATTTTTTTAATTGATATATGGAATATCCTTGATATTGTATTCCTTGGTATCTGATTCTTATCATGGATATTTCATAGATTGCCCTGTTTTTTTGGATTATTTTCATGAAATTTTTTGTAAAAATAATCTTTTATCTTTGACAAACAAACCTCTATCGGAGTTTATTCCTTTCAAAATGTTTTCTGACATAAAAAACAAAAAACAATACAGAAAAAGTTGCCGTAATCGTCCCAATGAGATAATTGGACGAAAACCCAAAATGTTCGCCAACCCATGCGCCTGTAAGCAATGCCACGCCAACACCTGTGTCCCAGGTAGTCATGTAAGTCGAGTTTGCCGTCCCTCGCTGGTTGTGCGACGCCAGATTGACAAAAAGCGTATTCATCGCCGGAAAAATAAACCCATAACCTAACCCGATAAACAAAGCCGATACATTAAAAAACACGAATTGCAAAACATTCCACTGCCCCACCCAATGAGCGGCAGTGAGGAACAACAACGAAACAACGGTAATGATTGCCCCTTCGGTAATAATCTCGGTCAGAAGCCCTCTGTCGAGCCGTTTGGTTGAAACAAAACGCGACAGCACGATACCTACTGCCAAAAGCAAATAAAACAAAGCAGTATTTTTGCCCCTGCCCAAATCCAGCGAGTAGAGGGCAATATAACTCGTTACCATTCCATACGGAATTGCCAGTAAAAACAAACTAAACCCTGCTGGAAGCCCCTTGAGCAAAATAAAACGGTCGAGCGAAATTACTTCATGCTCGCGGGGTTCGCGCGGTGGAACTTCGATTGTGCTGCCTACAATAAACGCCAAAATGCCAATGCCAAAAGCTGCGTAAAAGACAGGTATATAGCCAAAATGAGATTGCGCATATACCGACACCAACGGACCAACAGCCATCGCCAGCGTGTTGGCAATGCCATAATATCCAAGGGCAGCCCCGCGCCGTTCGGAAGGAGTAATGTCGAGCACCTGCGTATTGGCGCTCACAGTAAGCATACCAAACGATAAACCGTGAAGCACCCTGAAGAATATAAACAAAGCCAATCCGCCTGCTAAAGGATAACCGGCAAAGCATAACACAAAAACGGCCAGCGAGGTCATATAAAGCGGTTTGCGCGAAAGCCTGTCGACAAAAAAGCCTGCAAACGGGCGAATACACAATGCTGCCACCACATAACACGCCATGGCAATTCCTACCTGCACTTCGTTGGCTCGCAGTGCGTCACGCAAATACAACGCTAAAATAGGAAACAAGGAATAAAATCCGAAGAAATATAGGAAATTAGCTGTACAGGCAGCTATAAAATTCCGGTTGAAAAGTTTGTCCATAAAATAAAGCAACTAATATTAGTACATGACAAAAATTAAAAGAACAATACAAAAGCAATAGAAGTGTCGTCATTGCGGGCTTGGTTGCTGTACTTCGACAAGCTCAGCAACCAAGCGTAGTCGAAGTATGATCCGCAATCGCAGAAGTCTGATTAATAAATCTTTTGCGATGTCTCCACGGCACTCCTCGTACCACTTCGACTACGCTCAGTGACCACTCGTCGTTTTGGTCGACAAGACGACACTTCTTTTGTTTTTTAATTTTTGTCATGTAGTAAGGCAACTAATATTCAATAAATCACTCTTTCTGAAAATAATTTTGAATAATAACTCATGCTTTCTTAAAGTGGGGAGAGCATGGTTTAAGAGGCGAACTATATTTTCCCGTTGCAGAGAAGCATAGTTTTTAGTCCGGTTTATACTTTCCCGCATCGGGAAAGTATGGTTCAAGGGTCAAACTATACTTTCCCGCATCGGGAAAGTATGGTTCAAGGGTCAAACTATATTTTCCCGTAGCGTGAAAATACAGTTCGAGGGTCAATTTATTCTTTCCCGCTATGGGAAAGAACCATTCAATGCGTGAATCATCCTCTCCCGCTATGGAAAGGGGGTCTGTTCATTAAACTGTGTCAACGGGGAAAGTATCAGCTAATGTACCATCTTTTCTCAAATAAAATAATAAACTCGGCTAAAATTTCTTTCCAAGCGGCAATAGGAGCATTCTTTTCCAATATCTTTTGCTGTACTA
>JAVBLE010000077.1:0-12832 GCA_031553685.1 Paludibacteraceae bacterium
GGCATTGCTGCACAAACAACCGGCAATATCGTGGCAAAAACACTGAACAATACCGGCAAGGTAGACAGCGTAGCCACTTACCGCATCACGCCTGAAACAACCGATTGTACAAACGGCGTTCCGGTAGAATTTACCATCACGATAAAACCATTGCCGCAGGTTACACAACCGGACAACATTACCGTATGTAGCGGAACAAGCGTAGGCGCATTCTTCTTCGAAGGAAATGCAGACGGTGGTACATATAAGTGGACACAAACAGCCACAACAGGAACCCGTATTCCTACTTTGCCTCTGCAAGGTGATGGAGCACAATTCCCTGGCTTTATGGTGGTAAATACAAGCAATGCAGCTTATACCAATACTTATACCGTAACGCCAAGTTATGGCGATTGCACAGGTACGGCAAAGACATTTACCATTACGGTAAATCCGGAGCCTGCCATTAATGCCATTACCAATGTGGTATATTGTGCAGGAGCTACGACAACAGCCATTCCTTTCACCGGAAATACGGTTGCCAACAATTATTCATGGAGGAAAGTTTCGGGCGATGATGTTGGAGTGCCTGCTTTGAATGCAACTGCCGTAACAGCATTTGCATCCTATACAACAAGCACTGCTCATAAAGACATCATTTCGGCTCTTTACGAAGTAACGCCATACAGTGCCGAAAGTTGTGCGGGTGTTCCTACACAATTCAGGGTTACCGTATTGCCCGAACCTACCGTAAAACCTGTACAAAGTCAAACCATTTGCAACGGCAGCACTACCTTGCCTGTTTCGTTCGATGGCGATGTGGCTACAGCCACTTACGAGTGGGCTGTAGTGGGCACGAGCAACTTTGGCTTAACTGCCGGAGTGGGCAATATCCCATCTCTATCGCTTCATAATACAGGAAACGCTCCATTGACCGATAATATCGAAGTGAAGCCTCGCTACACGATCAATGCTGCCACCGGCGGTTATTGCTATGGTACGGCTGGCAACTTCAGTATTACCGTAAACCCAACTCCTATAGCTACACAAATAGCCGATGTTACTTATATCCACAACCAAGCAGTGGTGGCAACTCCTCTTAACGGACCGGTTGCAAACAGTGTATTTAATTGGTTTAACGACAATACAGATATCGGTCTGTTGGCTTCGGGCAGCGGAACAGCTATCAATGGATTTACGGCACAGAATACATCTTCGACGCCGATCATTGCCAATATCAGTGTATTGCCTGTGTATGTAAACAACAATGTGGCTTGTATGGGCGAAGAAATGAAATTTACCATTACCGTAAATCCTATTCCGGGTATGGGTACAATTCCTAACCAGGTAGTATGCAACGGTACGGTAACCGCTCCGTTAGATCCGCAAATACAGAATGGCGAAGGCTACTCTATTTCGTGGACAGGCGGCAGTGCAATCGGTTTAGCCGACGGTTCGGGTAAATTCATTCCATCGTTTACCGCTCGAAACGATTTGAGCATTCCTGACAATGTTACGGAAGTAACCATCACCGTTACCCCACACATTGTTCACAATGGCGTAACCGTAACCGGTGCTCCGTTCGAATTTAAATTTGCAGTAAAACCATCGACCATTCTGGCAGCAGGCAACCGCGCTACCGATCCGGTACAGCCGGTTGAATTCTGCGAAGAAGGCAATGACCTTAGCCTCGCAGTAAGCGCTACCGGTTACAATTTGCAGTATCAATGGTACAAAGACCACGCACCGATACCGGGCGCTACCGAAGCTGCTTATATAGTGCCTGATGCCGATTTGACCACAAATCATACCGGAAAATACTACGCGATAGTAACCGGCGATTGCCTTGCCTTGCAAAGCAATGTATTTGATGTAACGGTTAAAGCCAATGTACTGTTCTGGTCGTTTGGCGATATACTGACTGTAGATTGCAATCCGGCTACCAATGGCGGAAAAGAATTTACTTCGTTCCAATGGTACAAAACAACCGGTAGCAACACCGAAAGGATCAACGGGGCAATACAATCCGTTTTGTATGGAGAATCCATGTCATCGGCAAGTTCGTACTATGTAGTAATGAAAGGCGCCGACGGCATAAACTACACTTCATGCGCCGTTCAGGGAGTCAGCTATCCGGTAAGCAATCCGGTCGATGTGAAAATAAGCCCTAACCCTGTATTGGCAGGAGCCGATTTCACAATAGAAACAGTCAATTTCTCCACAGCACAATTGCAAGGAATGGGTATCGTACTATTCAGTCCGGGTACAGGAGCTACGCTTCGAACAATTGTAGCCACAGGAGCCAAAACTACATTTGCCGCACCAAATATCACCGGTGTGTATGGTATCTATCTTGTGTTAGGTACAGGCGAAGTTAAATCGGGTTATAAACTTATTGTAAAATAAAATTTCCGGGATAAAAGATCAAACCGCAAAGAACGCGAAGACCTCGCGAAGAACTGAAATTGCAGCCTTTGCGATTCATAGCGAACTTTGCGGTTGAAAAAAGAATTCCGGAAAATTAAAACAAAAAGACACATGAAAAGATTAATTTTTATAATAGCTCTCGGACTTTTTGCCGTTTCGACCATTGCACAAGAAACCCAAACAACAGCGGTTTACCAGCAAGCGCGGCACGAAATCTCCATTTGGGGAGCGGGCGGTATTTCTTCATTGCAATACAGCCTTGATAATGGTGGCGAACACCAAATCGGCTTTGGCGGATTCGCAGGTATTGGCTACAACTACTTCTTCAATTACAATTGGAGCATAGGCACAGGAGCCGAATTCTCATACCTTACCGCCAAAGGAAAAATCCCTATGGTGTCGGATTATTACCAAACGATAGACAACACCTCTACTACCCCTTTCATTCTCAATATTGAAGGAAAGGACTACGAAGAAAGCCAGATGGCGATGTATATCAACATCCCGCTGATGGTAAAATACCAGGTAGATGTATGGAAACAACACAAGTTCTACGCAGCCATCGGACCCAAGATAGGCATCCCGTTTCGCGCCGAATACAAAGCCGAAGGAAACATTACCACCTCGGCAACACTGCCTGTAAACGGTACCAATCCGGGCACCAGAGACCGTATCGAGAATATCCCGTCCAAAGGATTTAGCACCTACCAGGTAAGCTCGGACGGCGACCTCGAACTCGACCTCAACTACATGGCAGCCGCAGAAGCCGGCATGAAATGGCATTTGGGCAAATATCTCTCTTTGTACACCGGCTTGTATTTCGATTACGGATTGAACAACATACTGAAAGGAGACGACAGCGATTTTTCAAAGAATTTCTACGAATATAACCGCGAAACTCCCACTTCGTATACAGTCAACAGTTTGCTCGTATCCAAGTACAACGACAATGCCGGAGAGTATGTTGAGCGCATGAACACGCTGTCTGCCGGAGTAAAAGTACAGTTAGCCTTCGGGCTTGGCTTCTTCGACAAAAAGGAAAGGCAAAAAGAAAAACCCGCGACAGCCGAAGAAGTAGATAAAATAATGATGCGAAACACACAAAGCATCGAGCAAACAATGGATCGCAATACCGGCGAAATTCGCGGCGACATGCAAAAGCAAACCGACGAAATACTGACCGGAATGGACAAAACGGCTAAAGAAATTGAAGCCAACAGGATGAAAGAAAGGATCATGAAAGACGACCCTAATTTCACGGGAACGATTGCCGGTTTCGACTTGTCGAAAAACGAGATATTGCCATCCATGCGCACTGAGCTTGATCGCAAGGTGGCGTTGATGAAAAAATATCCGCAGGCTAAAATAATCCTCGAAGGGCATACCGACGATTTGGGCAGCGACGAGTACAACATGCAATTAGGCTTGCAACGCGCCGAAGCCGCCAAAGCCTATATGGTATCCAAAGGCGTTGACGAATCGCGCATGGTAACCACCTCCAAAGGCAAATCGCAACCCATTTATCCGAATGCAAATGGCGAAAGCCGTTCGTTGAACCGCCGCGTTGAATTTATTTTGCAATAAAACAACAAGGCATTTGTGAGGAAGTCAGGGTTTCACTTCGAGTGAAGCCCTGACTTTTTTGCAAGCCTGTGAGGAAGTCAGGGTTTAGCTAACGCTGATTTTCAATTCACTCGAAGTGAAGCCCTGACTTTTTTGCAAATTAAGGAAATGAAATAGTTTTTTCTGACAGAATTAACAAGATTTACAGAATTTTCATTTCGACATTGTCGAAATTTATCTGTTAATTCTGTCAAATAAAAAGATTTTACTTGTCACTTCAAGTGAAGCCCTGACTTCTTTTGCACAGAAAATGGAGGCAGCCTTGCTTATAAAATGTAAGTAAGACTATAGAAAAAGGTGCGTAGCACCGCAACCCTTGTAGCCGTGTGGCTTTAGCCCACGGACAAAAATGTGAACACAAAATAGAACCGCGTAGCGGTGACATAATTCGCAATATAGCTATGTGTCACCGCTACGCGGCTTGTTTATATGGATGCTTCTTTATCCGTGGGCTAAAGCCACACGGCTACAAAGATTATGGTGCTACGCACCTTTTCTATACAGTTACTTACAATTTATAAGCAAGGCTGCCTCAATTTTCTGCTTTGAGACACCCTCTTTTTTGAACTTAAACTCGATATTTCACTGCTTCATAAATCAATATGCCTGCAGCTACCGATACATTGAGCGATTGGATATTTCCCAAGATAGGAATAGAAACCATTTCGTCGCAGATACGCAGGTTTTCGGGCGCAATGCCTATATCTTCGGCACCCATTATTACGGCTACAGGACCGCTATAATCTATTTCGGTATAATTAACCTTTGTCTTTTCGGTAGCCGCAATTACTTTCAGTCCGGAGGCTTTCAAAAACTTGATTGTTTCAGTCAAACTTTGAGCACGGCAAACCGGAAGACTGTGCAATGCTCCTGCCGAAGTTTTGATGGCATCGGCATTAGCCGGAGCGCCACCTCGCACAGGAACCACAATCGCATGCACGCCGGCGCACTCACATGTACGCGCAATAGCTCCGAAATTACGCACATCCGTAATCCCGTCCAGCACAACCACAAATGGTGTTTTTCCCTCTTCGTACAGCGTAGGGATAATATCTTCGATATGCTGGTAGGTAACCGACGAAATAAAAGCCACCACTCCTTGGTGATTTTTCATCGTCAGCCGGTTTAATTTTTCGGCAGGCACTTTGATAATTGGCACTTCCTTGCCATTCAGGGCTGCAAAAAGTTCGCGCGAAAGCTCGTTGCTCATATCGCGGCGCATAAATATTTTATCAATCTCTTTATCGGCTTTAATGGCTTCAATCACAGCACGAATGCCGAATATCATATCTTTTTCCTTCATGTATTAATAATCTCTTTCAGTTGATTAATTTTGCTTTCGCGTTCCCACGAAAATGTTTTGTCTTTTTGTGTGAGAAAAATGAGTGTTGCCATTGATTTTTGATAGAAAAGAATGGCTGTATCTCTTTTTCCCCGTTTGTCATAGGCTTCGGCTGTTTCCTTGAGGATTTCTGCCAGATACTCCAAATACGAAATATGAATATTCTCTTTGTCCAATAATATTTCAAAATCAGCTTCAGGCATGCCGGCTAATGCATCCAGATCCAAATCGAGCATTTCTTTGTATGCCTCCTGTGCCAGTCGCAAAGCATCTTCGGGAAAACCTTTCTCCCTGAAACCAAACATGGCTGCAATTACCCGGTTCAACTTTTCGATATATTTTAAAAAATAATCTTCTTTAGGCATAGCTGTCTTTTTTTCGAGAGAGCAAAGGTAAGAATTTATATTCTTTATTTAGATTGAAAATAAATTTTGCCCGAAAACAAAATACTTTTGCATGTTTTTTTTGCATAGATTTTCTATAACAGGAAGGTGAAAATAAAAAAATGATGTGATATTAAATCTTTTTATAAAAAATAGCTGTTCGTTTTTAAATAATTATTATTTTTGTTTTTCATAAATTAACCATTAATAACCAATTTGCTGTATGAAAAAACAATTGTTTAAACTGTCTGTTGTAGCTCTGATTATGATTGGCTTCTTTGCTTGCAAGGAAGAGGAAACCAACCAAGCTCCCGCTATTGAAAGTATTACCCTTGCCAAAACAAGTGGAGTGGTGTTTTATGAAAGAATAAAAGCCGAAATAAAAGCTTCGGACCCCGATGGTGATGCCTTAACTTACACATGGAGTGCCACCAAAGGTTCCTTTGAAGGCACTGGAGCTTTTACCACATGGATAGCACCAAACGAAACAGGCACTTGCACTATCACTTGTACCGTGAGCGACGGGAAAACCACTGCAATTATAAGCAAGGATATAACTGTCTTAGGGTCGAATTATGTCGAAACTCCGGTGCCACCAACAATCTATGCTTTAACTCCCAGTAAAGCTACCGATATTATTTTTAACGAAAAAATAGGATTAAATGTAAATGCAATCGACCTTAACTATGATGTGCTGACTTACACATGGACAGTTAGCGGAGGAACTATAGACGGCACCGGTGAGAATGTAAATTGGACAGCCCCCAATAATGTAGGTAAATATACTATAACCTGTACAGTGAGCGATGGAAAAGAAAGTGTTGCACGAACGATAGAAGTAGAGGTGGTGGGGAGTTATTACAATCTATTTGATAAACTATCTTCGCCATGGCAAAAAGCTAACACAACTCCTATTGTTTCAGGAGGTATTGTTTCTATATCTTCTTTGGATGGAACAAGTTTAGGAGGGCTAAGTTATCCTACAACAAGCCAACCGTCTTTACCTTATTCTGTTAAAACAAAAGTTGCTATCAATGCAGCAGATCGTTCAAATATAAATAATTTAGGAACTACAAGCTTTTATTTTTATTTTACAGATCCCGGAACATCAACTTATCTTAGTGCTATTTATTTTAGAGTAGTTCCTTGTGCTAAATATTGGCGTATTGATGCTATAACAAAAGATGGATCTAATTCAACTACTACTAATCTTACAACAAACCAACAAGCAGATATTTTTAAAGCAGACAATGAATATCACACAATAGGAATGTCCATTACAATAGACAAAATATTGATAATAAATATTGATGGTCTCGAAATTTATCGTGGAGCTTTGCCTTCTCCTCTAGCCGACAGAGAACTTACTTTAGACAGATTTGCTTATTATGTAAGCCCATTACTTACAAGTTTATCTATAGATAATTTTTACTTTACTACGGATAATACCATTTTAAAATAAATCATTCTTGTTTTTTATCCATAAAAAAAACTATATTTGCTTTTGTATTAATCAATAAAATAATAACAGGTATGAAAAAGTACGAATGTATTCCGTGTGGGTATATCTACGACCCCGCAGTAGGCGACCCTGATGGAGGTATAGCTCCGGGAACTGCTTTTGAAGATATTCCGGACGATTGGGTTTGTCCTCTTTGCGGAGCAGGGAAAGAAGATTTTGAACCGGTGAAAGATTAATTTTCTTTCCATAAAAGATGAAAAATGGCAGGATAACATTTGGTTATCCTGCCATTTTTGTATGTAATAGTTTAGTACATGACAAAAATAAATTTTAATCCTTAAATCAAAAAAAGCATCGTCATGCGTTGCAGTGAGCTTAGTCGAACTGTCGACCAAAACGACGAGGTACGAGGAGTGTCATGGAGACATCGCAAAGGACTTATTAATCAGGCTTCTGCGATTGCGGGTCATACTTCGACTACGCTTGGTTGCTGAGCTTGTCGAAGTACAGCAACCAAGCCCGCAATGACGACACTTCTATTGCCTTTGTATTGTTCTTTTAATTTTTGTCATGTACTTAGATGTAAATAGTTCAAAAAAATTAGTTTATATTATTCCGGCAAATGAGATGTTTGCATGATGCTCCTCATGCTTCGTCGCTATGGTCGAACTGTCGACCATAGTGCAACGAAGCGGAAACATCTTATAACATAAACCTTACCGATTGTAAGAGTATTTGTCCGTTAATAATTCATGCTTTCTTAAAGTGGGGAGAGCATGGTTTAAGAGGCGAACTGTATTTTCCCGTTGCAGAGAAGCACAGTTTTTAGTCCGGTTTATACTTTCCCGCATCGGGAAAGTATGGTTCGAGGGTCAAACTATATTTTCCCACAGCGTGAAACTATAGTTCGAGGGTCAATTTATACTTTCCCGCTATGGGAAAGAACCATTCAATGCGTTAATCATCCTCTCCCGCTATGGGAAAGAGTAGTTTGAGATGTATTTACACTTTTCCTGAGGTGAAAATAACATGGAACACCGACTGATAAGTGGTATTATTTTCGAATAAGGATGTTTTTCGGTGTATGGCGGATTCTGTCTTTTGCCCATGAAGAGACAGGAGCAGTGCTAATTGCCAATTTCTTAAATCAAAACTCACACTCATTGCGTTAATTGTGCTGCAAATACACAGTGCAATTACATGAAAACAAAATATTTTATGTGTTATTTTTGTTAAAAAAACAGAATGCTTGTCAGCTATAATATTCTAAGCGTTGTACTCGTCTAACCCTTGAACATTAAACTTTGAACAAAAAATCAAAATTCGTACCTTTGAGCAATCAAAAAATAAATCACTGTGGCAAAAACAAAATCAGTTTTCGTATGTAGCAATTGTGGAGTAGAATCCGTCAAGTGGGTCGGTCGATGTCCTTCCTGTGGCGAATGGAACACCTTTGTCGAAGAACTCATCCGCAAAGACAGCACCCCCAAGCTCACATACGCTGGCGACCAGCTCGTAGCCAAAAGCAAACCCACACTCTTATCCGACATCGAAGTAGAAAACGAACCGCGCATTGACACCCGTTGTGGCGAGTTCAATCGTGTTTTGGGAGGAGGATTAGTCCCCGGTTCTTTGGTCCTTATCGGAGGCGAACCTGGCATCGGGAAATCTACTTTAGTGTTGCAAGTAGTATTGCAAATGCAAGGCAAACGAACCCTCTATGTTTCAGGCGAAGAAAGTCCCAAGCAACTCAAGCTGCGCGCCGAACGCCTTGCCGCTACTGATAACACTTGTTATATTGTAAGTGAAACATCATTAGAGCAAATTTTTGTTCACATACAAAACATCAAACCCGAATTAGTTATTATTGATTCCATTCAAACTATTTACACCGAAGCCGCCGAATCATCGCCCGGCACCATTACACAAATACGCGAAAGCTCTGCAGCCATTCTCCGATATGCCAAAGAAAGCGGCACCCCCGTTTTGCTTATCGGACATATTACCAAAGATGGCAACATTGCCGGACCCAAAATACTCGAACACATTGTCGACACCGTCCTACAGTTCGAAGGTGATCAGCACTACATGTACCGCATCTTGCGAGCCACCAAAAACCGCTTTGGAAGCACTTCCGAACTTGGTATCTTCGAAATGCGTCAGGAAGGACTGCGCGAAGTCATAAACCCTTCCGAGCTACTTCTTTCTCAAGACCACGAAGGAATGAGCGGCGTTGCCATTGCAGCTGCTATCGAAGGCATTCGCCCTTTCTTAATTGAAGTACAAGCTCTTGTCAGCACAGCCGCTTATGGTACACCGCAACGCTCAGCCACAGGATTCGATACTCGTCGGCTAAATATGTTATTAGCCGTTTTAGAAAAACGCGCAGGTTTCAAACTCGCACAAAAAGATGTATTCCTGAATATAGCCGGTGGATTAAGAGTAAACGATCCTGCCATCGATTTAGCAGTAATGTCTGCCGTCCTATCTTCCAACTTCGATTTACCCATCGAAAAACAAACAGCCATTACCGGCGAAGTTGGACTTTCGGGAGAAATCCGCCCAATAAACCGTATTGAGCAACGCATCGCCGAAGCCGAAAAATTAGGATTTAAGAAAATTATTATTCCAGCCTCTAATCTCAAAGGTACAGACTTAAAAGGAAAGAAAATCGAAATTATAGGCGCCCGAAAGGTCGAAGAAGCCTTCCGGATACTCTTCAAGAATTAAATACAACAAGATTATTAACCGGTTTTCCATATTTACGGATAAAACAAAAGCCGGACTTCATTACGAAATCCGGCTTTTACTTTTATATGTAATACAGAAAAATTATTCTGCAACTACTTCAAGAGCAATCTCTGCACCCACTTCTTTATGAAGTTTCAATTGAGCTTTGTATGAACCAAGTTCTTTGATAGCCTCTTTGATTACGATTACTTTACGGTCAATAGCAAAACCGGCTTTTTCTAAAGCCTCTGCCACTTGAATGTTTGTAACAGCACCAAATATTTTACCATTTGTACTCGCTTTAGCACCGATAGTCAATGAAATACCATTCACTTTTGCAGCCAATGCCTCAGCATCCGTTTTGATTTTCGCCAATTTATGAGCGCGTTGTTTCAAGTCTTCAGCCAACATTTTCTTAGCCGATTCGGTTGCCAATACAGCTTTCTTTTGTGGAATAAGGAAGTTACGACCATAACCGCTTTTCACAGTTACCACATCGTCTTTATACCCTAAATTCTGAACATCTTCTTTTAATATAATTTCCATAATTCTGTCCTCCTTTTTTATTTCATCATATCGGTTACATAAGGAAGCAACGCCAAATGACGAGCTCTTTTAACTGCTTGAGCTACTTTGCGTTGATATTTCAACGAAGTACCTGTAAGACGACGAGGAAGAATCTTGCCTTGCTCGTTCAAGAATTTTTTCAAAAACTCAGCATCTTTATAGTCAATATACTTGATACCGCTTTTTTTGAAACGACAATATTTTTTCTTTTTAACATCCGACGATTGTGGAGTCAAATATCTGATTTCTGAATTGTTTTGTGCCATGATTTACGCCTCCTTTTCTACTTTTTCTGTTTTTTCTACTTTTGCCGATTTAAGATTTTTTCTTTTAGCAGCATACTCTGTAGCATACTTGTCCATTGCAAAAGTCAAGAAACGAAGCACACGCTCGTCACGACGGAAAGCAACTTCCAATTTATCAATCACTGTAGGCTCAGCATTAAACTGAAACAACGAATAAAAACCGGATGATTTTTTAGCGATTGGATACGCCAATTTTTTCATTCCCCAATTCTCTTCGTTTACAATCTCCGCTCCCTCGTTGACAAGGAGATTTTTGAATTTTTCGACCGCTTCCTTTACCTGAGCGTCAGATAAAACGGGAGTTAAAATGAAAACGGTTTCATAGTTTTTCAACATAAACTCTTTAAATTAAATTAGTTAATAATTAAACATGCTTTCTTTAAAAGCGGGGCAAAGATACATCTTTTTCTCGAAAATAAACACGCATAGCATAAGATTTTCAACAAAATATCAAACTTTTCAAAAATCAACAAATTATTTCTTCTCATTTGGGCGCGTCCCCTCAAATTCCCATTTCGGCAAATATCCTTTTAAGGATCGGGGTCGGGCTATCCGCTATACTCCTCGCTCACATTCCTATCCGGGCTGTAGAGCCGTGGCGCGCCGCGGCTCTACGATGTATCATTTCGGTTCGCTGCGGGGTGTCGCTGCTATCCCTCGCGCGGCGGGCAGACATTCGGTAAACGATGTTTTATTCTGCCATAATTCTTCCATTATTTTAAAAACTCCTCAAAACAAACTAATTTTGCACCACATGAAAATAGGCAGCATACAATTTAATCCATATCCATTATTCCTTGCTCCAATGGAAGATGTTACCGACCCTGCTTTTCGCCTTATGTGCAAGCAATTTGGAGCAGATATGGTATATACTGAATTTGTGTCGGCAGACGCGCTGATACGCAATATAAAACGCACCGAACAAAAACTAACCATTTATGACGAAGAACGCCCTGTCGCCATACAAATCTACGGTCGTGAGCCTGATGCTGTTGCCGAAGCTGCTCAAATAGCCGAACAAGCTCGTCCCGAGATTATTGACCTTAACTTTGGTTGTCCCGTCAAAAAGGTGGCTGGCAAAGGAGCAGGCGCGGGACTACTGCGCGATATTCCTAAAATGTTGGAAATAACAAAAGCAGTTGTCAATGCGGTAAAACTTCCCGTTACTGTGAAAACCCGTTTAGGTTGGGATGAAGATAATAAAGTGATTGTCGATCTTGCCGAGCGTTTGCAAGATTGCGGTATTGCAGCCCTTACCATACATGGGCGCACTCGTGCCCAAATGTACAAAGGCGATGCCGATTGGACGCTGATTGGTGAAGTGAAAAATAATCCGCGCATGCACATTCCTATTATTGGCAATGGTGATGTATGCACACCCGAGCGGGCCAAAGAATGTTTTGATAAATATGGTGTAGATGCAGTTATGGTAGGGCGAGCCTCAATTGGAAAGCCTTGGATTTTTGGCGAAATGAAACATTTTTTGCAAACCGGCGAACCAATGCCGCCACTTTCGCCAGCCGAACAAATGAAGATAGTAAAACAACAGGTGCTCGACAGTATTGCGTGGCTCGACGAGCGACGCGGCATTTTGCACACACGCCGTCATTTAGCTGCAACACCTCTATTTAAAGGCATTCCTAATTTTAAAGAAACGCGTATTGCCATGCTTCGTGCAGCGACTTTGGAAGAATTATTCTCTATTTTGGATCAGATTGAAAAAGAAAAGGATTTCGTCATGTCGAATATAGATTAAAGGTTCAAACAAAAGATAATGACAAAAGGTACCATAGAGTATAGCACACCGTTATTGTCGTAGAGTCGTGGGGGGGGGGGGGGGGGGCATAACTATGGGGAGTGTGAATGAGTTTTAAAGATAAATTTTTAATAAATTAATTAAACTAAACTTTAAAAAAATACCACACACAAACCCCCCCCCCCCCCCCCCACGACTCTACGACAATAACGGTGTGCTATACTCTATGGTACCTTTTGTCATTATCTTTTGTTTGAA
>JAVBLE010000017.1:0-55488 GCA_031553685.1 Paludibacteraceae bacterium
CTTGACGAAGTTGTTCGATGGCTTCTTGCTCAAAGTTATTGTAATTAAATTCTTTGTTGTCCATTCTTTTGTCTGTGTTAGGGGTTGTAAAATTAATCGTTTTTAGCTTTCCCCCGTTGACACAGTTTAATGAACAGACCCGCTGATAAGTGATATTGTTTTCGAATAAAGATGTTTTTCGGTGTATGGCGGATTCTGTCCTTTGCCCATGGAGAAACAGGAGCAGTGCTAATTGCCAATTCCTTAAATCAAAACTCACACTCATTGCGTTAATTGAGCTGCAAAAATGCAGTGTAATTGCATGAAAGCAAAATATTTTATGTGTTATTTTTGCCGAAAAAACAGAATGCTTATCAGCTATAATATTCCAAGCGTTGTTTAAACTTGTTCAATCAAGTAGAAACGCGCCGCGTCGCGTCTATACCAAGCGTGCCGTGCCCCTACCACATCCCTATCCCGTTCGCTGCGGGCTGGCGTGCCATCCAACTAAAATTTGCCATGTACTAAGATCAACAGGTTATTATTGTGTTAGTAACCTTGGTTCGCAACAAAAAAGGAGCACAATTAGGGGGCTTGTTTTTTCAACCACTCTTTTTCTTCTTCGGTTAAAAACTTATTCAATTCTTTTACAATTCTCTGATGATAATCTTTCAACCATTTTTTCTCATTATCATTCAAAATTGAAAAATCAATTAACTGTTTATCAATCGGGCACAAAGATACGGTTTCAAAACATAAAAAACCGTCTTTACCGGCATTTTTCACCAAAACCATATTTTCGGTACGAATGCCGTACTCTTCTTCGCGATAAACGCCCGGCTCATTGGATAGCAACATACCTGCTTCGAACGGTACAGCATTTCCCTTCGGGCGAATGTTGTGATTGCCCTCATGTACGCACGAGAAATAGCCAATGCCGTGCCCCGTGCCGTGTCCGTAATTCAAACCATCGTCCCACAACGCCTTGCGTGCCAAGACATCCAACTGATAACCACAAGTGCCTACAGGAAAAACAGCCTGTGCCAAGGCAATATGCCCTTTCAGCACCAGGGTGAAATCGCGCTTCTGCCGGTCGGTAGGCGTTCCGACTGCGATGGTGCGTGTAATGTCTGTAGTGCCATGCCAATAATGTGCACCCGAATCGAGCAACAACAAATTGTCAGGCAGGAGAGAAGCATTTGTGTTTTCGGTAGTGTGATAATGGACGATTGCACCATGTTCGGCATATCCCGCAATTGTGGCGAAGCTATCACCAAAAAACAGTTCCTGCTCTTTGCGAAACTCGTGTAGTTGATCTGCTATTGATAGTTCAGTAAGTGGACTTTCTACCCCCAACCCCCTAAAGGGGGCTAACTCTGGATGAGAGTCTGTTTGCGTTAGAGAAGTCCCCTTTAGGGGATTTAGGGGTGATTTGTTTTCGTTCAATGACTTTTCCAGCCACATCAAGAAACGCACCAAAGCAACGCCGTCTTTTTGTGCGGCAAGGCGTATGCCTGCTATTTGCGTGTCATTGTTGAGGCTTTTCAGGTGTTGGATGGGCGAGGTAGTTCGCGCTTTGATATTATCTGCGTTCAAATGCCGGTAAATGGAAGCATTCATTTTAGCTTCGTCAATCCAGATAGTCTGTTTATCAATGTTCTGAAGGTAAATTTCAAAGTCGGTGTAGTTCTTTAACATGATTTTATGCTGAATAAAATAATCGTACACCGCACTGCTCACTTTTTCTTTGTCAATAAAAAGAATTGTCTTTTCTGTATCAATTGCCAAATATGCAATGCAAGTAAGATTGTATTCCACATCACAGGCGCGAATATTGAGCATCCACACAATCTCATCCAACGCGTTGATAAGCAGGCAATCAATATGCTTTTCGGTCAAAGTCCGGCGCACTGCCTTTATTTTATCGGTAGCCGATTGTCCGGCATATTTTTCGGGATGAATAAAAATGGGTGATTTCGGAAGCGGCGGTCTGTTTGTCCACGCTTCATTAATCATATCAATCGTTGAATTGAACTCTATACCTTGGTTCCAAAAATAATTTTTGTGGAAAAAAAGTTTATGGGCAGGAAATAGTGTATCATGAAACGCCACTGTTTCGCCTTCATTGAGCTTGCTGCTAATCCATTGCAGATAACCGGGCACACCTTCCAATCCTTCTTTAAAAAGAGTGATGCCGGCATTTTGCAGTTCTATTTCGGCTTGCAGGTGGTAGCGCGAGTCTGTCCAAAGCGCGGTATCGCGTAGCGTAACCACCAGCGTGCCCGCCGAACCGGTAAAGCCCGAAAAGTACTTCAGGGCTTGCCAGTGTTCGGCAATGTATTCGCTCCCGTGAGGATCGGTGTTGGGAATGATGCATGCATGCACATTGTGGCGGTGCATCGCTTCGCGCAAGAAATCTATTTTTTTCATGCTCAGCTAAATAAACTGTCTTTCGAAAAGCTTACGGGCAAAAGATTAGCCACTTTTTTGAGCAAATAAATTTCTTTTTCACCATAAAGAATTACATCTATCGATTTTCCATACCGGTTTTCGGTTTCGAGCAGCACTTGGCGGCACGATCCGCAGGGTGCGATTGGCATTGGCAGGAATGATCCGTTTGTATAAGCCGCAATGGCAATGGCTTTTACGCCTACATTGGGATATTGCGAGTTTGCCGAAAACATCGCCACGCGTTCGGCACACAAGCCGGATGGGTAGGCTGCGTTTTCTTGGTTTGTTCCACCAATGGTTTCGCCATTATCAAGCAATACCGCTGCGCCTACCTGAAATTGAGAATAAGGCGCGTATGCCTGTGCGGTTTGCGCCTTGGCCCTTTCGATTAATTGTTGGTATGCTTCGGGCAATTCTTCGAAACTGTATTGGAATACAGGAGTTTGAATGATTATTTCTTTCATGATATTGGTGTTTTAAATGAAATGCAAGTTACAAAATAGAATTTGAATTTTGATTGACGATGATAAATATTTGTTTGATATGGTGTTAAAAACGAAATTTTGGTGATATTTTTTTTATTTTTGTTTGGTGGATATGATTTTTGATGATTTTTTTGTTTAAAATTGAGTTTTATGAAGTATTTTCTTTATTTATTTTCGTTCGTGAGTTTGTTGCTGTGTGCTTGTCAGAAGAAGGTGGAGCCGGTTGTGTATGACTTTGAGCAAATAAAACAGCGCGACACGCTTACGGTGGCAACGCTTTGGGGGTCGTCGTCGTACTTTCTGCTGAAGGGCGAGGAGATGGGTTTTGATTATGAATTGTGCAAGCGGTTTGCGGCGGATAATAATTTGGAACTGAAGGTACTGGTAGCGAATAATGTGGCTGAAATGGTGGATTCGCTGCAGGCAGGGGTGGTGGATATGATTGCTTACCGCTTGCCGATTACGAACGAATTGAAGCAGAAAATTGATTTTATGGATAATGAGTATGTGAATAGTCAGGTGTTGGTGCAGCGCGATTCGAAAACGGGGGTTAGCAGCGTGGTGGAGTTGATTGGTAAAGAGGTGTTTGTGAATAAGGGAAGCAAATACGAGGAGCGCCTCAAGGGACTGAACGATGAGATTGGGGGCGGAATTATTATTAAAACGGTGGACGATTCGTTGGCGGTAGATAATTTAATAGAGATGGTTTCGCAGGGTAAAATTGACTTTACTGTTGCCGAGAATGATATTGCGATGCTTAACAAGACTTATTTTAAGAATATTGATTGTAAGATGCCGGTTAGCTTCGAACAGCGCTCGGCTTGGGCTGTGCGCAAATCGACGCCACATTTGAAAGCGGCGACAAATAAATGGTTTGAGAGTAATAGCGAACGGAAATTTTATGCGTCGTTGTATAAAAAATATTTTGTGCAGGCTAAATATTTTGGCGACAGGGGCGTAAAAATTGCGGCGGGGGCTATTTCGCCATACGATGCGCTGTTTAAAAAATATGCCAAGGAACTGGATTGGGATTGGCGTTTGCTGGCAGCGATGTGTTATGAGGAGTCGAGGTTCGACAGTTCGGCTGTTTCGTGGAGCGGGGCGCGGGGTATTATGCAGCTTATGCCACGCACTTTTGCGGTGTTTGAGCCGAATGATAGTTTGATTGATAATCCGGAGGCAAGTATCCGGGTGGCTACTGAATATATCGAGCGGCTTGAGGATACTTTTAAACAGATACAGGATGCTGACGAACGGTTGAAATTTATCTTGGCGGCTTACAACGCGGGACATGGGCATGTGCTGGATGCCATGGCACTTACGGAGAAATATGGGAAGGATAAATATGTGTGGTATGGCAATGTGGAGGAATATCTTTTGCTCAAAAGCCGTAAAGAATTTTATGCCGACCCCGTAGTAAAATGTGGGTATTTCAGGGGTGAATTTGCTATACGCTATGTGTCGGATGTGCTTAATACTTACGAACGGTTTAAGCTGAAGCGCAAGTAAAGCAAAAAAGCGTGTTAGTAAACTAACACGCTTTTTTGTTAAAGTTGAAGTAAGATTTCTTCTAATTGTTCTACCGAAATGTTTTTGGCAATAATTACTCCTTTGTTATCTACCAAAAAATTTCCAAACGATTTTCCTAAGCGGTACGATTTGGCTATTTCGGAGTCAAAGCCTTTTTCTACAAAGAGATTTTCGTTGTTTGGCAAGTTGTCGCGTTTGGCGACCTCATTGGCTACTGACCGGAATTCGTCCATCGACAACGAAATCATGGCTAACCCATTGGCATTTTCAAACTGTTTTTCCTTGTATTTTTCAGTTAAGAAGGCAAGTTTGATGTTTTCTACATGTGAGTTAGCATCATAAGCTGCCCAGAAATTGATTAATACAAGTGATTCGTTGTATTTTTGCAGAACTTGCTGTAAATCTGTCGAATTACTTAATTCCAACTTGTCGCCTTTGTTTGTTCCTTCCTCGGAATTTACACTTACCGGAGCAAGAGACATGAGCGCTAGTAAAACAATCAACGAAACAACTGTTTTAATTTTTTGCATAAAAAAGATTTTAGTTACTACTGGGTAAACACAAATTCAAGCATGCGATTACCGATAACTTCCGATTATCCGTTGATAAAAGGGTGATTTACAGCTAAATGCTTGTAAAAACACGGGGCAAAGATACGGCTTATATATTAAACAGCCAAACTAAACTGCTTTGCAATATGTTTTATAACACATTTTTGGATGGTTTCAACTTATTTGACAAATAAAAAACAGCCTATATAAAGCTGTTTTTAAAGATTTATTAACGATTTCCAATTGAGTGGAAAGTTATCAACAATTCTTCTTTAGTACATAACAAATTTTAGTTGGATGGCACGCCAACCCGCCCCAAAGGGCGGATGCGCGAGAGATGGCTTCGACCACGCTTGGTTGCTGAACTTGTCGAAGTACAGCCACCGGCGGCACCCCGCAGCGAACGAGATAGGGATGCGGTAGGGGCGTTGCATGCAACGCCCCTACAAACCGAATAGGGATACGAGCGAGGAGTATAGCAGACAGCCCGCCCCGCCCCTATGTACGAATGGTTTAACGACGGGGCAGATACATAGGTCTGCCCTTACGCAACCGAAATGGGAACGCGGCGGGGACGCGCCCAAATGTTTATTATTTTTTATTCATGTATTAAAATGCGTTATAGTCATTACACTTGGTATGCATTTTTGCTCATGGATATTTCATAATGCTTCAGCAGATTCTGCCTCTTCTACCTCAGTGCTGTCCGAAACCTGCGGATAAGGAGTTTGGCAGCCATAAGGCTTACTGATATTTTCTTTCGGTTTAGGAAATTTTGCACGATATTGTGCCAGTTTTGGGTCTTTAAGTACTTTCTCCATAAACGCGCCATAGATAGGCAAAGCTGTTTTGCTGCCTTCGCCCAGTTTTCCAGTGCGAAAATGAATGCAACGATGCTCGCCACCCACCCATGCACCGGCAACTAATTTAGGAGTAACCCCTACAAACCATGCATCCGAATGATTGGACGAAGTCCCTGTTTTGCCACCAAATTCGGTATTGGCATTAAAAATATTGTATTCCCAAAGTGCTTGTGTGGTTCCCATCGGTTCGGTAAGTCCGGCACGAAGCATTTGTGTCATTAAGAAAGCCGTTTCATACGGGATAGCTCGTTTTTGTTCTTTTTTTGCTTCATAAATGGTATTCCCATCTCTATCAACAATTTTCGTTACCAAAACCGGATTTTGCACCATCCCATCGTTAATCACCGTACAATAACCATTTACCAATTCTTCGAGCGATACATCAGACGATCCCAAGCAAGTCGAAGGCGTGTTGTTTAAAGGTGTTTTAATTCCCATAGCACAAGCTGTTTTGATTATTTCGGGGATACCTACTTCTTGTGCTAATTGCACCGCAACGGTATTAAACGAACGGGCAAAAGCGTATTTCAGCGTAGCATTCGAACCTGTATATTCGCCGGTAGCATTGTGTGGAGTCCATCGCTTTTTCTCCCCCTTTTCCATATAATCCCATGTTACATATTGATCTGTGCGACGGTCGCAAGGTCCTAAACCTTTATTAAATGCTGTGGTATAAACAAATAATTTGAAGGTAGAACCCGGTTGGCGCAGTGAAGTAACTTTGTCGTATTTCCAAAAATCAAAATCAATATCGCCCACCCATGCTTTTACATAGCCGGTTTGTGGCTCCATTGCGATAAAACTTGCGTGCATAAAACGCTCCATGTAACGAATAGAATCCATTACACTCAAGGTTGTATCACGCGAACCTTTTTTATAGTCGAACACTTTAAGCCTGTGAGGCACATTGAGTGCAACCCAAATAGAATCCGGCGTATTTTTATATTTTTCGGATAGAATTTTATATTGCGGAGTCCGCTTGGCAAGGTCTTCAATAAAATTCGGAATTACCTGATGATTTTCGTCTCGCCAAGGTTCTTCGCGTCCCCAATGATTGTTGAAAATCCGTTGTAAATTACTCATCTTATTTTGCATGGCTTCTTCGGCATACCGCTGCATGTGCGAATCGAGTGTAGTGTAAATCTTCAATCCATCAGAATAGAGGTCAACATCATTTTCCTTAGCCCAATCTTTGAGTTCGTTAACTAAAGCTTCGCGAAAATACAAGGCATTCCCGTCATAAGTTTTCTCTATATTATATTCTTTTATATTGATGGGGATTTTTTTTATCGAATCAAATTCTGTTTTTGTAATAATTTGATGATTCAATAGATTTTCCAATACGATATTGCGGCGGTACAAACTGTTTTTGGGATTAATACGCGGATTATAAGTAGTTGTTGCTTTGAGCAGCCCGACCAATGTTGCAGATTCTTCGATGGTTAAATCTTTTGGGAGAGTATTGAAATAGGTTTTGGCAGCCGTTTTGATGCCATACGCATTACTTCCGAAATCAACTGTATTCAGATACATCGTCAGAATTTCATCTTTTGAGTAAAATATTTCAATCTTGACCGCTGTAATCCATTCCTTTGTTTTCATTATCAAAAGTTTAACTCCCGGAATATAGCCAAATAGTCCTGTCGAATATTCGCTTCGAGTCTTAAACATATTTTTGACTAATTGCTGTGAAATGGTGCTTGCCCCGCGTGCTTTTCCGTGCATCATATCTTTGGCTGCGGCAAACAGCCCTTGTATATCAACTCCAAAATGGTCATAAAACCGTTCGTCTTCTGTCGAAACAAGTGTTTTGATGAGGATAGGCGAAATTTCTTCATATTTGACCGGCGTGCGGTTTTCGCGGAAATATTTACCGATCAATACTCCATCAGCACTATAGATTTCGGTAGCTTCGCTTTGCTGCGGATTACTGATACTGTGCAAGCTTGGCGATTTGCCAAATAGCCACAAGAAATTTATATCTACCAATAATAAATAAAATAAAAAAACAAGGAAAGCATTTAGCCCCACCCGTAATATCTTTTTATACCAAGACGCGGCTTTAAATGAAGCTTTGCGGCGTTCGCGCCACGATTTAAATTTTTGATAAATAAAAAAGGAAAGGTTGAAAATGGTTGAACCAACGGTGCGTAATGCAGTAGTTATCGAACCGGATTTTTTTTGTTCAGAAGGCATAAAAAGCGTGTTTTTCAGTTATGCAAATGTAGTGAAAAAGCCCATTGAAGTGTTGTTTTTTTGAAAAATTAATACTCAAAATACTGAAAATCGATTACATTTGTTCCTGAAATATAAATATTTTTTGCAAAATGATTAGACACATTGTACTTTTCAAATTTAAAACACCAGAAACAGAGGCTAATAAAACAAAAAAACTATTGGAATTTAAACAAGGATTAGAAGCATTGCCTGCCATAATACCTCAAGTTTGTTTGCTCAAAGTAGGTTTGAACATCAATCCTAACGAACAATATGATATGAGTTTGCTTACCGAATTCAATTCGATGGATGATTTGCATATTTACGCCACACATCCCGAACATCAAAAGGTAAGTGTAGAGATGCGCAAAATCATGGAAGCGCGCGCTTGTGTCGATTCGGAGTTTTAAGACAAAGTCTTTCCTGAAAATAAAAAACCATTTCCCAATAAATATCGGAAAATGGTTTTTTATTAAATCATTGCTGTTTTTATTAGATTAATTCTACAAAAACATCCGTGCCGTCTTCGTTCAATTGCACCTTCGACTCGCGAGCCAACCAACCCAAAGCTGCATATAAATCTTTGTCAGTTAGTTTAGTTGCTTTTTTAATGTCTTTCGCACTTTTTTTGCCTTCGTTTACTGCATTCCACACCAAACCGGCATTTGTCCCAATTTTACTAATCATACTTTATAATTTTTAAAAATTCGCCGCAAAGGTAAAGTTTTAAGTTAAAATAACAACTAAAAAAGAAGAAATTATTTGAGAATAAAACATTTATCTTTTCCCTTATTCAAA
Organism: Paludibacteraceae bacterium; assembly: GCA_031553685.1. GTDB lineage: Bacteria > Bacteroidota > Bacteroidia > Bacteroidales > Paludibacteraceae > JAFGVL01. The sequence goes on from JAVBLE010000017.1 coordinate 8,875, forward strand.
TTTAATTGATTTTACAGGTAAAATTTTAGAAATAATAATAGAAGGAAGCAACAGCATTAACACAGAACAAATAAAAGTTCCTATGTTCAATAAAATAATATGCAGGAAATTAACTTCGACCGGCACATACGAAACATAATAAATACTTGAGTCTAAAGGAATGATATGTGTAAAGTACTGAATAGCAATTAATCCTAATCCTAATATGTTTCCCCATAACATACCTTTCCCGATTAAAAAGAGCGAATGATAAAGAAAAATTTTGCGAACTGACCAGTCTTTGGCACCCATAGCTTTGAGAATGCCAATCATATTTGTACGCTCTAAAATTAAAATGAGTAAGCCCGAAATCATGTTAAAACCAGCCACCACCAGCATAAGGAAAAGAATGATAACTACATTGCGGTCGAGCATTGATAACCACGAAAAGAGTTGAGGATTAAGTTCTTCAATTGTACGGGCTTGCATGGCTGTCCCGTCTTCTTGAATGACATTGGCTACTTTATAATAAATTTTATTTGCAACATCATCCAGTTTTTCATAATTATTAATTAAAACTTCAAGTCCGCTCACCTGATTATTTCCCCAATTATTAAGCTGTTGTATTTGGCGGATATCAGTTAGGATAAATTGTTTGTCATACTCCGTGAAATTTGTGTTATAAATGCCTGCTATGGTAAACTTGCGGGCGCGCACCGACTCATCCTGCATAAAATAGGTAAGAAAAGAGTCTCCAACTTTCAAATGTAAAAGGTTGGCTAAATATTTAGAAATCAATACTTGTTTGGAAGCAACTGAATCTGAAAATGCGATTGTATCTCCTTCTATTAGATTAGGCTTATAAAACTCCCAATCAAATTTATTATCAATGCCCTTTAACACAACACCTTGTACATCCTGGTCGGTTTTTATAATGCCCGGTTTTGTAGCAAATCGTTGGATATGCCTCACACCTTCAATTTTGCTTAAGGCAATAATCAAACTATCGGATATGCTGACAGATTTTCTTTCAAAAGTTTCGTTACTATCAAAATTTGTAATTTGAATGTGTGAGCCAAAAGCAATGACTTTATTCCGGATCTCGTGCTTAAAGCCAACAACGATGGATACGGTAATAATCATTACAGCCAACCCGAGTGCAATACCCAGTATGGCTACACGCACAGCAGGGCGCGAAACGGATTTCGAGCCCTGCTTGTTGAAGTGTATGCGTTTAGCTATAAAAAGCTCTAAATTCACCGAAAATTTATTTTATTTTTTCTTTCTTTTTCTTTCGATCGACAATACGCCATAAAATAAGCGTATAAATAATCGCTAATATTGCAGCAAGCCCTCCTAATACACTATTTTTCCAATTGTGTCCAATAAGGGCTAAAGCAATGAAAGATAGATTTACCAAAACTAACACAAAGGTAACTTCACGATGTTTCAATCCAATACTGAGTAATAAGTGATGTGTGTGGTTCTTGTCTGCTTTGAATGGTGATTCACCATGTTTTATTCGTGTTATCATTACACGAAGTGTATCAAATAAAGGGACAGCTAGCACACAAACAGTCATTGCTGGAGCTGCGTAAAAGAAATAGGGGTTATTAACTGTATCACTGACAGCTAACTGTTTGGCTATTTCGCCGTTATATTCGCAAAACTGCACAACAAATACATATACGACATAACCTAACAACAAGGCACCCGAATCACCCATGAAAATTTTGCTTCGCTTGCCAAATACATTATAAATAAAAAATAAAGACAATGAACCGATAAGGCTGTATGCCATAATAGCTAAATCCATTTTCCCAATAATTTGAAAATAAATGCCGAAGAATGTACAAATAACCATACCAATACCTGTGGCAAGTCCGTCAACGCCATCAATCAAATTTATACTATTTATGATTAACAGAAAAATAAAGAATGATGCCAAATAACTTACACCAATTAACTGATTGGGAATTTCACTAATCCATAAAAAACCGAATAAGTTAGTAAACCGGACATCGGCAATGACAATGAGGATAAAACCCGCAAAAAGTTCACCAATCAATTTTTTCTTTGCTGAAAAAGAAAGTAAGTCATCCAAAAAACCGACAATGAACATGAGAAAAGCTCCTGCTAAAAAATATTTTTCAAAAACAGAATTACTTTTAGCTGAAAACAATAAATAAGAAAGATAAAATGCAGTAAAAATATTAATTCCCCCTACATTAGGAACATTTCCATGATGAGAAGTTCGTCTATTAGGACGAACTACCATTTGCTTGCGAATAGACACTTTAAGCACATAGGGCATACAAATATAACCTATAACAAAAGCAAGTGCAATTGCAAAAAATGGATATGACTTTATCCATTCTAAGGAATGTATTATAAATTCAGTCATTGATTTGGAATTTTTCAGACTGCAAATTTAAAAAAATATCTAACAAGATACATCTTTTAATTATATAAAAAAGAGTGTGCCTTATGGACACACTCTTCAGAATCTATTTGGCATTCTTTTGTTTTCTTACAAAATTAGATATATTCTTTCGTTTTCTTACAACTAATATTAAAAATAATCCTATGCCATAACAAAATCCGATCCATTTGAAGAAAATAAAAGGTTTTGTATCTACTTTTTTTACCCGTACACTTGAGTGAGGAAATACTGCTGCTGATGAATTGTTTAATTCTTCCTGAAGCTCCATCTTTTTCGATTTAAGTCCAATCATATCTTGATAATAAGAGGTTTGAACTAAAATATTGTCTTTCCCTAAACCAGCAGTCATTACACCGGAACCTGTCTTTTTAATTTGGGCATTACGAAGGCTATCCAAAGTAGAGATTTCAACATCCAAAGTAGAAATCATACTATTGGTTTTTTTTACCCAGGTAGTTCTTCCTTTTAATAAATCAGTATTATGATTTAGATAGGATATTAGTTTCTCTTGAAGATTTTGGTAATCTAACTCTCCTCGTGTACATATTACTACATCTAAAAGATCCGATATTTTAACATTAACAGAATCTTCTTTAAAAGAGTCTGAATAATCAATAAAGTCAATATTTCCATTGTTGTTCAAGTCAATAGCATAAAATAATCCTGCATCGTATATTTTATCTACATCATCTTCTGTTAAATGAATAGTTTTTAATAGACTTTCTTTTTTTAATTTATTGTCGTCGTCTATTTGATCAAAAACTACTTCGAGCATATCTTTAACAATGAAATTTGAAGTCCCTTTAACTTCCAATAAAAATTCAGCATAATACTTTCGATGTTGTGGCTGGGATTTATAAATTGATAATGATATTCCCAACACAATAATAATTAAAATAATAATCCAATTTTTGATGTTGAAGCTAACAAACAACAAAAAGTTGTTTGTTAGCCAACGAATTACTTTTTTTACCCAATCTGTAAACATTTTAAATAATGCCAATAGGTCTAATTCTTTTTCTTGATTTTCCATGTTTTTATTTTTTTGCAAATGTATGATAAATGTTTTAATTATAACTACTTCTAATCTACATTTTGGAGTCTAAATTTTTGCCTTTTTCTTCGTGATTAAAATTAATTACGAAAGTTTTCATTGCGTCAACAATGTCGGACTTTGTTGTATCGATATTTTGGAACAACTTTGTTAGTATTAAAAATAAAGTGTCAATTTCTGACATTGGTCGTTTAGGAGCATTTTTGATTATACCTAATGCCTGAAAGTTTGAAAAATCAACTTCTTCCGAATCGGTAAAAAATTCTTCATAGGCTTTTTCTCCTGTTGTATCAGATCCAAAATAATAAACGGGATAGTTGGCGTCAGTTTCCAAGCGATTTTTGGCGAACTGTCGAGCTGCTTCTTCCGATTCGCATTCAATGGCTTTATATCCTAAATCTTTGAGGAATGCAGTGGCGATTTCAGCAAATGTAAGCATTTGTTCCGGTTGTAGCTTTGGAAAATAAATTTCGCCTGATTTCCCAAGCATACAAGCAAGCATACAAATTTCACCACTTTCGTCGGGAGAAACGAAGTAGCGTCGCACATCGTTAGGAGCAGAAAGCGGTTGGCGGTTCATCAATCGTTGAATAAAACCATCTAACAAAGAACCATTAGAAAATGCTACATTCGCAAAACGAGCCGTTGTAATCGGATATTTTGTCGAATACGCCATAATCATATCTTCCATGATTTTTTTCGAGCCACCCATAATATTGACCGGATTTGCAGCCTTATCTGTAGATACACAGAAAAAATGTTTGGGCGGAAATTCAGATAACAGGTCAAGGAGTTTTCGCGCATTAATAACATTATTCTTAATAAGTGCTTCAACCGAGTAAATATCTTTTTCTGAACGAACATGTTTGTGTGCCGAAAAATTTGCTACAATATCAAATCCATTTTCGTTTTTAAACATTTTCTCAAAAACAGAGTCAGCAAAATTGATAGGGTAAGTCACATAGTTTTCTGGAACATAAATATCTGCAGTACTTCTGAGGTTGCGTGTCAATTCTGTTAGTCCATTTTCACTGATGTCAACCACAAATAGTTTTGATGGCTTGAATTTCAATACAGCACGAATAAAAGACGAACCAATAGTTCCGGCTCCACCGATAACCAATACGGATTTATTTTCAATTTCGGTCTGCAGCTTTTCTTTGTTTGCTTCAATATCTTGGGCAAACATGCTTTTGGAACGAAGGGTAATGTTAGATGTAATGAATTGTGAAATATTTAGCATAAATAATCAGGTTTTGCGGGTAAATTTTTAAGCCATTTATAGTGAAGATTACTTTGAGGAAAAATGATAATCCAAAAAGTCAAAATCATGATTTTAAGATCAACTAAAAAAGAAATATTTTGTTGATACCAAAGTTCTAATGCCCCTTTGTAAGGTGCGATTTTTTGTTTGTAAATTTCTCTTGGATTTTCACCTTGCGACAGGATTTTTTCTTCATCGCGAAAAACAATCGACCCAATTCCTGTAATACCAGGAGCCATATTTCCTATTTTATTTTTTACTTCATCCGAATACATATCAAAATGTTTCACAACAAGTGGTCGTGGTCCAACTACCGACATAGACCCTAATAGTACATTGAAAATTTGGGGTAGTTCGTTTAGTTTAGATTTTCTCAAAAAAACACCAAAAGGAAGAACACGGGGATCGTTGCGAGTTGTAATTGTTCCGCTTCCAATATTCGGACTATTTTTAAGCATGGTTGCAAATTTCCAAATGAAAAACGGTCGATTCTTCTTGCCAATTCGCTCTTGGAAATAGAAAATTTTATGCTCTCCGGTAAGGATTAGAATAATTATACAAATAATAAGAACTGGACTTAAAATCAACAAGGTTATTAAAGCCAATATAAAATCTATTATGCGTTTGAAAAACTTTTTGTATATCATGCATTTAATATTTTGAGATTAAAAACTTTTTAATGTTGAAAAAAAACCGTCTTCAACTTTAATGGGCAATCGCTCTATAGCAATTGCTGATTTAAGTTTTTGGTTTGATACAATATAATTTTCTGTCAATTTTTGCAATCGTTCTATATTTAATGGCAGTCTGCAAGTTGTTCCTATTTTTGCCATTAGTGTAATAAATGAGCGATTGATTTTCCAAATTCTTGCTTTTCTATTTTCTGAAAAGGCGATAAGTTCAATTAATCTATTGGTTGAAATAGGTTCATCATCAGCTAAATGATAAATACCCGATTCTGGATTTTGCAATAAAAACTGTTCAACAATATACAATAAATTTCCTATATTTAAGAAAGAACGCTTATTTTCAAAAGAACCTAATGGATAAGGAATTCCCATATTCACCAAACGATATAATAAATTTAAGTTTCCTTTGTTTCCTGGCCCATGAATCATGCAGGGACGAAAAATGTATACACTTTTATTGTTCCATTGTTTGCTTAGTATATATTCTTCGGCTTTTATTTTACTTTCTCCATAAGGTCCGATTGGTTTAGGAATAACATTTTCTGTTAAACAATCATCCTCAACTTTATCCGCTGCCGCTTTCACTGAACTAAAAAAGATGAATTGTTTTGCTCTCGATTGCAGAAAATAATCAAATATCTTTTGTGTTAATTTGGTATTAATATCGAAATAAAGCTGTGCATTACTTTTGTTTTTCGTATCATGTGCTTTTCCTGCTAAATGAATAATAGCATCAACTTCTGGTAGCAATGAGAGATCATTCCATGAATATGTTTTGATTATTCCCTCTTTTTCTGGTGAAATAATATCCAACCCATAAATTGAATGACGATCTTTGAATGCTAAAACTATATTAGATCCTATAAAACCGTGTATACCAGATATAAGAATTTTCATTATAAGGACTTTTGAAAAATTGCAATTAAATGATCTATTATTATTGCTTTTGAAAAATTCTCTGCATAAAAAGCCTTTCCATTTTTTCCTTTCCGCAATAGAGCATCCGAACTTTGATCATTGTATGCTAAAATGACATTTTCGGCTAATTTATTGTAATCAGAAGCTGCTCCAATATATCCACAATCAGCCTCTGAAATAATATTTAACCCTACGCCATTTAACATCCCTATAACAGGTTTCCCAAAAGCCATATATGTTTGTAGCTTAGAAGGAATAGTTTTTGAGAAAATTTCTTCATCTTTTAATGTTAATAACATAACATCGGCATGAATAAAAAAATCAGGCATATCTTCTAAGGGATAACGGCCTAATAACTTTACTGTATCCTGTAAATTCAAGTGTTTAATTTTGTCTTCAACCCACTCTCGTTTACGCCCGTCTCCTAGTATAATCCATTTTATATCAGTTCTGTATTTGGTTTTTTCAGCTGCTTTTATTATTGACTCAAAATCTTGCGCTTCTCCGATATTTCCTGCAAACATAATAATGAATCCATTAGGAATAAGATATTTATATCGATTTTTATTTATGGCTGTATTGTCAATGAATAAATCTTCTGCCCAATTAGGAATATAATCTATTTTCTTTTCATCAATACCTCTTTCAGTTATTGAAGATATAAAAGATTTTGATTGTACTAAAATTCTATCAGAGCTATTATATATATGTTTAACCATTTTGGATAATAATTTTATGATAACCTTATTATCTAATTTACTTGCTGAAGTAACACTTTCAGGCCATAGATCTTGTACCCATAAAAATGTTTTACTTTTATGTATTTTTTTATGTAAAAGTGCCGCATAAACTTGAGTAATTGGCGATATCGCGTATGTCAACGAAATATCATATTTTTTTCGATGAAAAAGGATATATAAACAGGAAAAGAAAGCAAATGATATAAAATTAAAAGCTAACTGCAATCCTGTACCATTACGCCTTGTGCATAATGGCACTCTATTTATTTTTATACCATTATAAACATCTCTTGAGTGAGAAAAAAATGAATATCCTGCATAAAATTTCCCTTGCGGATAATTAGGTTTTCCTGTTAAAACTTCCACATCATATCCTCGGTTAACAAGATCTAATGCTAAATCATTTATTTTAAAATTTTCAGGCCAGAAATACTGGCTGACAATAAGTATCTTCATATTACATTCCTTGCCAAACAGTACGCCTTACATAATCTGTAAATGATAAGATAATACGAACTACTTTATCTGACACATTCGACATATCGTAATCTTTTACTATTTTAAATCTATTCGCATCAATTTCAAGTTGTGCTAATCCTTGCATGACTCTGTCCGGATTTAAACCAACCATCATAACAGAGGTTTCTTCTATGGCTTCATGGCGTTCTTGTGTTTCCCTAATATTTAATGCAGGAAAACCCAGTATAGAGGATTCTTCGGAAATAGTTCCACTGTCAGATAATACTGTTTTTGCATTTAATTGTAATGAAATATAATCGCTTAATGCAAAAGGCTTTTCTAACTGAATTAACGGATTAAATTTGATGCCAAATTTTTCAATCATTTTGCGAGTGCGAGGATGAGTCGTCATTATGATTGGGAAATTATATTGTCCTGCGATTTGATTTAAAATCTCACATAAATTGAGAAAATGATTCTCATTTGCAATGTTCTCTTCCCGATGAGCTGATACTACAAAATATTTTTGAGGAGCTAAATTTAAAGTCTTCAAAATAACAGATTTTTCAACTTTAGGCATGTAATGAGTCAGAACTTCCAACATTGGACTACCTGTTTTGATAGATGTTGCAGCGGGTAAACCTTCGGCAAGCAAGCATTCGCGGGCAATGTCACTGTAAGTTAAGTTTACATCCGAAATATGGTCTACAATTCGTCTGTTTACTTCTTCAGGGACTCGTTGGTCAAAACATCTATTTCCGGCTTCCATGTGGAATATTGGAATATGCTTTTTCTTTGCAGGAATAGTGCAAAGAGAAGAATTTGTATCTCCTAAAACAAGAAAAGCATCCGGTTTCTCTTGTTCTAAAATAGGGTCAATATTTATAATGCATTTACCTATTGTTTCGGTTGCATTTGCTCCTGCCGAATTAAGGAAATAATCAGGCTTTCTTAACCCTAAATCTTCAAAGAAAACTTCATTTAACTCATAATCATAATTTTGTCCTGTATGTACTAAAATATGTTCGATAGCTGGAGAGTCATCTAACTTTTTTATAACTAAAGAAAGCCGTATAATTTCAGGTCGAGTTCCGATAACAGTAAGTACTTTTAATTTCTTCATATTAATTGAAATAAAAAGGATACAATTCTTGATGAGAGTATACCCATTCCTTCATTTCTACAATCATTTGTTCGTATGAAGGAACTTTAAACGAAAATTCATTGGAGCGCAAAGATAGTAAAGTCTTATCTAATTGCAATTTGTCGGAAGGGTTTATTGTAATAGAATTATTTCTAAAATATTGATTAAAATATTTCAAAAGTTCATATTTTGAAATATTTTCGCCATTTACCAAATTATATAATCCGGTTAAGTTTTCTTTTGCAGCTTGTTCCATGGCTTTGGCAAGTGTAAGAGTGGTTACTCCTGTCCACATTGCACCTGTAAAACCATTTATTGTTCCACTTTGTTTCATAAACCAATTGAATAACCCAATTCCTACAGGATTTGTATCAGGACCAATAATTGAATTTCTGAATGTGAGGTTTTTATCATCCTCAACTTCGCCAAGAGCTTTGGTGCGGTCATAAAAAGAGGTTCCATCTCGCAACGATTTTTCTGTGTATGGTCCTGTATTTCCGGAAAATACACAATCAGTACTCATGTGTATTAATTTGGTTCCCAAATCTTTTAATGTATCGGCTATTAAATGAGGAAAATAACTGTTTAAATATATTGCCATTGAAGGATTATTTTCTGCAAACTGATTCAAAATTCCTATACAGTTTATGACCAAGTCATAGTCACCTGTCAATAGTATTGTTTTGAATTTATCAATTTCAAAAGCATCCCCAATAATATTTTTGCAATATGGAAAAGGCTTGGTTGAATAAGTTGTTACATCATATCCTTGTTCTTTAAAATATAAGGAAATAGTATGTCCAGCCATTCCTGTTGCTCCCAAAACTAATACTTTCATTTCTTTTTCGTTTTTTAATAGTTACTCCAATCTACCCATAAAGAACTATCATATCTCCATGAGTCTTCATAAGCTTCTGGAAGAGTTTTTCCGGAAAAGACTAATAAAATGGATCCATCTATTCCAGCCTTAATACAATTGGCATAACCTTCGGGGACGCATAAAATTTTGCTATCGCTTTCTGTAAGTTGAATTATTTCTGCTGATAAGTTTTTTGATGGATTTTCCCAATCTTCAGGTTGAACTAATCCAATTGTAAATGCTCCTTTTACACAATAAAACCACTTTTTTTCGAATTGATGACCATGCCAACCACGAACAATTTGTTTGTCAGGATGATGAATAAAATAGAAGCGTTGCACGCCATCAAATCTAAAATCATTTAATGAACTAATTATTCCACGATGATCAGTGAAAATCTCTCCATGTATGATTTTAACTTTATTCATTGTAACCTAAATCTTTTTTGATTATTGACAATTTCAATAGTAAAGCTTTCATTCCATCTTTATCTAACCTGTTAGTATTATGTGAATGGTAATCTTCAAATAATTTTACTTTTTCTTCTCCTACTACGAAATATTTATCATAGTTCAAATCTCGGCTATCGCAAGGGATGCGGAAATAATTATCCATGTCTTCGGCTTTTGCCATTTCTTCACGGGTAACTAAGGTTTCATATAGCTTTTCACCATGGCGAGTACCAATTGTTAAAACTTTTAATTTAGATTTATATAATTCTAAAAGAGCTTGTGCAAGAGTTTCAATAGTAGCCGCAGGAGCTTTTTGTACAAATAAATCTCCGTTCCTCCCATTTTTCCATGCAAAAAGTACCAAGTCAACAGCATCCTCCAATGTCATCATGAAGCGAGTCATAGCCCCATCGGTTATTGTTAAATCTGTATTTGCTTTGATTTGGTCGATAAAAAGAGGAATAACCGAACCTCTAGAGGCCATTACATGACCATAGCGGGTGCAGCAAATAGTAGTAGAATTACTGTTATTTAAAGCCCTGCCTTTAGCAATGGCAACTTTCTCCATTAATGCTTTAGACATCCCCATGGCATTAATTGGATAACATGCTTTATCTGTAGATAGGACTACTATTTTTTTTACTTTGTGGCTTATAGCCGAGTCTAAGACATTTTCTGTGCCTAAAATATTGGTTTTGACAGCTTGCAATGGAAAAAATTCACAGCTTGGGACTTGCTTTAATGCAGCCGCATGAAAAACGAAGTCAACCCCCTCCATTGCTCCATCAATAGATCTTTTGTCGCGAACATCTCCAATATAAAATTTCACTTTTGAGTTTTTTAATTCGTGACGCATATCGTCTTGCTTTTTTTCGTCACGACTAAATATACGAATCTCTTTTACATCAGAATTAAGAAATCTTTTGAGAACAGCATTTCCAAATGAACCCGTTCCTCCGGTTATAAGTAGAACCTTATCTTTAAACATTATTTTTTTGATTTTATTATTTTAAAAAATTCGTTCCATGAATCTTTACTCTCTTTTTTTAAGGGCGTATATACAGTTGGATTTGAGATTAATTTTAAAATTTCATTCCCCCAAGCTTTTGCATCTTGATAATCAACGAAAGAAGCTCCATTGTATCCTTCAAGCACCTCCTTAGAATATGCTAAGTCAGATGCAATGATAGGTTTTCCTACAGAAGCGGCTTCAATGAGCGGTAATCCTAAGGTTTCAATATAACTTGGAAAAAGACAACCATTAACTTCTTCCCATACCCAAATTACCTCATTGTGAGGAAGTAAACCTAAATAAATGATTTCAATATTTTCAAATGAATACTCAATATCTAAATCTTCTTTATTGCAAGTTAAATATAAAACAATTTTTTTTGAAAGCAAACTATCAATTAAAGAAAAAGCGTTAAAGAGAACAACATGGTTTTTATATATGAACGGTGTTGCCGGATAAAAGAAGTTGAATTTCTGTTTATCGATCACTATCTGTGATTTCTTTTCTGGTTTAGGAATTTCTATTTTTGGAAAAACAACATGAATTTTATCTTGGTTTATGTTATACTTTTTTACAAATTCCTCCTTTATATAATTTAGCTGAACGAATATTTCTGTTTTAGAATTGATAAAAAGTTTCACAAAAAATGGATAAATATTTTTATAGAACCAAAGAGTACGCTCTTTAGGCTTGAAAGGGCTCCATTTATATGGGTAGAATGGCATAGGTTGATGATAATATATATAATTAGAACAAATTCCATCAACTCTAAAATTTGTATTTTGTAACGAAATTGTTGCGTATGGTTTAATATTATTCTTTTGTAACCATTTTCTTAACCCACAGGCATCCCATAAGAATCGTTTGAAAAATGAACGCTTGTTGAGTGGTATCATCTTTACATTTGATGATGTTTCTAGTTGTACTGATTCATCTATAAATATGATATACAAATAATTGTCAATTGGAATTGCTTTTAAAAATTGTTTTAATACAATTAGTGCTCCGCTGGTACGAAGAGCTGTTGCATTAACAACAATATTTAGGGCATTCGAATTATTAATAATCATTGGCTTTCATTTTTTCGTTTTCAATAGAATTAGCAAATTGAACTTTATTATTAGTTATTGTATCAAAATTGCTGATATAACTCTATATATTTTTGTGTTATGCTTATGGGATTAAAATGTTTTACATTTTTATAACCATTTTGAATTATAGTATTTCTAAGCAAGTCATCTTGTATAATTGATAAAACTCCATTCCTTATCTCACATATATTCTGGGGATTGACAAATAATGCACCATATCCTGCAATTTCACTCATTGGCTCAATGTTTGAAGTTATAATAGCTCTTCCCACTGCTTGAGCTTCAATAATTGGCATGCCGAAACCTTCAAAAATAGAGCAGAAGCAAACGATATCACAATTTTTGTATTCTTCAACTATCTCTCTGTCTGTTAAATTGAAGCTCATAGAATAATTGATATGCTCATTTTTTAAAAATTCTTGCTGCTCAAGGGAAAGTTTCCCGATAATTCGCAAATCACATGGAATGGATGAAAGTGCTGAAGCAATATTTAATAAATTCTTGTTCCACCCTGTCCCAATTTGTAAAATAATAGGTTTTTCTTTACTAAAATCTTTTGGCACAGGTTGAAATAGTGAATCAACAGCATTGTGAATAATTTTGATGTTTTTTCTTTGAGTTATTTTTAAAATTTCATTTTTAGTATTCTCCGAGATGCAGATTAATTGATTTACTATTTTGAATGGTAATTTATACCAAAAAAGTTTTGTTATAAATTTCTTTATTGGATTCCTCACATACTTCAATAAACAAGTGTCATGCACTGTCAAAATGGATTTGCAACCCACCAATGCTAATATGGTATAATGAATATCGCCCGTAACATGATTTATTCCCTTCTTGTTCCGATGTTTAAACACGAACCAGAGATTTCGCAAACAACTAACAGGATCGGCACGATAGCACGGAACATAAAATTGCTCCACGCTCAACTGCTTTTCTACTTTCTTGATATAAGTTTGCGATACTTTATCTATGCTGAAGCCTGCTTTTAAATTTCTATGAAAGTAAGTAATTTCTTTCATAATCTTAACTGTATATATTTTTCAAAATAAATTTCCAAAAAGAACTTTTTTCTTTATTTCCGAGTATCGAAAAAATTATCATACGAGAGAATGCCGTGAGAAAATAAATATTATTGACTACGAATAAATAAAAATCACTATGCGTTTTTTTATAAAATAATCTTCGGGCTTCTAATATCCTCTTTTCTCTTTGAGTATTAGTCGAAAAACTTTTTCCTTCCAAATGTATAATTTTAGCATCAGGCACACTTATTATTTGATATTTTTGTTTCTTTATTCGATAAGTTAATTCGGTTTCTTCATAGTACATAAAAAAATCAGGATCAAATCGACCAACAGTATCAAGCACTATTTTTTTTATCATCATATCAGCACCCGTTATATATCCTACTTTCATGGGTTTTGATGTAAAATTAAAATAAATATTTTTATTTATTCTATTAAATAAACCCAATAAAACAAGAATCTCAGTACATAACGACGGCATTGCACAGAAAGAAAGTGTCGGATGCATATTTTCATCATATAAGTTTCCTCCACAAACAGCTACATTATTATTATCTAAATAATCAGACAAGATTTTAATAGCACTATTTATTAAAATTGTGTCAGGATTTAAAAAGAAGACATTTCTGCCTTTGGCTACTGTTATTCCTAAATTATTAGCTCTTCCAAAACCCAAATTTTCATCACTTTCAATGAGAATTACATGAGGAAATTCTTCTTTGAGCATTTTTTGAGAACCATCATGCGATGCATTATCTATAACAATAACTTCAAATTCAATCTCTTTGGTTTTTTCAAATACAGATTGTAAACATTGCTTTATCAATGTTTTTGTATTATAGTTTACTATAATAATTGATATATCCATCCTTTATCTTTTCAGATTTTTTTACTATTGATTCCAATCTTTTCTTAATGTTGCGTCTTTCGGATAAAATATACAGTTATAATATGGTACCCAAGCGTAATTTTCTGGTCGATTGGTTAAATGTGATGTTTTCGTGGAACTAAGATTTCTTATTGAGAGTACACAAAAAAATAAAATCACCAGAGTAAGAAATATAAATTTCGTATGATACAACTGTATTCGTTTTATTTTTATATTACCAATGTATGTAAATGCAATTACAGCATAAACCAAATAATATGACTCCAGCCTTCCCAAAATACTTACAGATAACAACAATGCTCTAATTATAGCAAATATTGCAATCGAGTTGATAAAAAAAGCCATTTTATTATCTTTTATTTTTACAAATAATACTAAAGATAATATAATTATTGACTGAAATATATAAGACAAACCAGTATTAAATCCCACTTTTTTGGAAAATATTGATCCCATATAAATTATTGCTTTGGCAGACAATGTATCCGGTAGTACAGGGGCAACTTGTAAAACTATTATTTTTAATAATTCTGGATAAAAATAGAAAACATTTGCAATCAAAATCAAAATTATAGGCAATATTTTCCCATAATTTCTGTATAAAAAATATAATGGGATAGCAGTTACCGCTGATACATGAAAGAATGAAGCAATAAAAATAACGAATAAAAAGTGTAATAATTTCCTTTCAAAAATATAATTTGAAAATAAAATAATTATTGATATTGCCAAAGACTGGCGCATTTGAGCCATTAAGATATTAAATAGCATAAAACAAATCAATAATGTTAGCGTTGTTATTGGATAAGTAGCCTCTTTTTTATAAAATCTACTGACAGAAAAGACAAAAAATAATGTAACAAAAAATTGTAACACATAATAATTATCAAATACCAATCTAACACTCTTATTCAGAAGTAAATATCCGTATTCTACATTATAATAATTATCATTTTTAGAAAGTGAATCGTTGAAGATCTCCTTGTAAAAATACCAGTCGGCACCTGTATTGTAGCGTAGCCCAACAAATAAAACAAGTACACAGACGAGAACAGCAAACAGCCATGAGGCTTGATTCTTTTTTAAACCGCCAATCTCGAGCATCGATGCACCAAAAAATAATGAAAATATTACTATATAAATTGCCATTTTTTAAAATAAAATTTTTCGCCCCAACCAAAACATCAATCCGCAAACTACTGCTTCCGTAATTAATAATGAAATAGCCGCACCAACCGTTCCCAGATATGGAATACTTGCAAAAACGCTTATTAATGCTACTCCTCCAGCAATAAAGTAAACTCGTTGATAGTTTTTTTTGTCATCTTTATTACCTAATGCCAAAATGCCTAATTGTGCTACTATACCACCCACTCCAACAAAAATAGGAACGAATGCCATAATTTTGAACAACAGTAACGAATTTTGGTAATCTTTCCCCAAAAATGCTATAATATAAGGCGATAAAAAAAACATTCCAACAAAAACAATTAACATGCAGAATAAAATGAATACTAATATCTTTAAAACCAAATCTATTCCTTTTCTTCTATTTTTCAAACCAAGTAGTGCTACTTTTGGATAAAATGCCTGTGATACAGGAATAAATATTAACCAACACAAAGCCCGCATTATTCTATCTACAGCCGAATACTGCCCAACTTCTGCTGGTGTGCAGAAATATCCAAGAACAACAACAAAGCTTGCCGTATAAATACTGGTTGCTGCACTGGAAAGAAATATCGGAAAGCTTTCTTTCAGTTCAAAAAGAATGTCTTTTTTTATAAAAGCAACAATAGATACCCATTTTTCATGCCAAATAAACCCTATCGAAATTATTGTTGCTACTACAGCAACCAAAGATTGCAATAACGCAGCAACAAGATAATCAGACGAGTTTTTTACAAAAATAAATGTGAGTGGTAATACAGACAGTTTTGCTATCATATTTACAATAGAAACCACTCTTATTTTTCCCAAACCCTGAAAAAGCCAAACAAATGAAAAAGCATTACCTACTACCATAAAAAACATAACAAACATAGTCTGGCGGTATTCGGCAAAACGAGAAATACAAGCTAGTAGGACTAATACAATAAAACTAACCCCTAATAATGCAATTTTCGCATATAGAGTTGATGTGAAAATTTTGTTTAACTCATCCCGATTATCTTTAGCCAAAGCTATCCTCTTTGTTGCACTAAGGTTAAACCCAAAATCAACTATCAACATCAAATATTGTGATACTGAAAGAGAAAAACCGATATAACCGAACTTCTCGGCTCCCAATACTTTCATTAAATAAGGCAACACAAGTAAGGGAGCGATATAATTCAATCCTTGCAATGCAATCAAATAAAAAACATCCTTTATTTCTCTTTTTACACTTCCTTCTTCAGCCATCTTACCCAATATTTACCTCCAAAATCTCTACCAATCCATCCTTTGGAAGCAATTGTACTCCTCCCGTTTCTGCCGGAATCAATACCGTTTCCCCTTTTTTCATTGTTTCTTTTCCTCCCCTGTAAATAATTTCAAATTCACCCGAAAGGCACATATAGACTACAAACGAATCCAATTCACTGTAATCTTTCTCAATCATTTTATCAAAAGACAATTTATTAACATGAAAATGCTCGCACTGAACAATCGGTGCAAGCGTATTTTTCACTTTGGGATAATCGATTTTCGACACGGTTTCGCTCTCAAAATCAATCGCATCCAAAGCCTGTTCGGTATGTAATTCGCGCGCTTTTCCGGTTTTATCGGTGCGATTATAATCATACAAACGATAAGTAATATCGCTCGATTGTTGTATCTCGGCAATCAAAACCCCCTTACCAATAGCATGTACCAATCCCGCAGGAATAAAATACACTTCACCGGATTTCACCTTTACTTTTTGCAAGATATCTTCAAGCGTCCCTGCCTCAAGATGATACAAGTAAGTATCTTTATCAATATTTTGATTAAATCCGAGTATCAGTTCCGCATCAGGTTCGGCATCAATCACATACCAAATTTCGGTCTTACCCAGGCAATCATGCCGTTCCATAGCAAGTTCGTCATTAGGATGTACTTGTATGGACAACTTATCATTCGCATCGATAAACTTGAACAACAAAGGAAAATTAAATTCATGCTCGGCAAAAACTTTTTCGCCGACCAAATCTTCCATATATACCTCCAGCAAATCGGTCAAAGTATCGCCTGCCAATTCGCCATTAGTTACCACCGATTCGTCGCCCGACACGGCAGACAACTCCCAACTCTCACCAATAACCTCATCGGCAGGGATGGCTTTATTCAACTCCGTTTGCAGTTTATTGCCACCCCAAATGCGGTGTTTAAATATTGGTTCGAACTTTAAGGGATACAACATGGTTTAGCTCAAAGATTTAATAATTCAAAATTCAAAGATTTATTTTTGAATCCTTGAAACTTGAATCTTTGAATTTATTTTTATTATTTTATACTAAAACGAGCAATCACACTACAAATTTCAACTTTCATTCCAATCAGTAAAATCCAAAATTTCCCCATAAATTATTTCCTAACAAAAGGTACAACTTTTTTTAATTCCTCAAAAGCATACGCAATGTCACGATTTGGATTTTTTTTGAACGAACCGTCATTGTTCAAAACCGATTCGACAATAATTACTTTGTCAGATAATTTTTCCGTTTCAACCTCTTTTTCTTTGTCTGGTTGTTGATTACCTCTTGATTTCCCAATAGTGTTTCGGATACCTCAAAGCCTTTATGCAAAGTTATCTCTACAGGTTTTGGCTGAATAATTTCTTTCGCAATTATTTCATTATTTATAAAATCGAAAGAGATTTGATATTCTCCCAAGTCATCAATTTTTGAGAGTTCTG
Organism: Paludibacteraceae bacterium; assembly: GCA_031553685.1. Taxonomy (GTDB): domain Bacteria; phylum Bacteroidota; class Bacteroidia; order Bacteroidales; family Paludibacteraceae; genus JAFGVL01. The sequence continues at coordinate 26,776 of JAVBLE010000017.1, forward strand.
CTCTCCTTAATTTTTGGGAAGAAATTTGATAATACGCATCAACATCTATTCTGTCGTTAAGACTATCTATAACAAATTGATATTTATCACATTCGCTCAAATCATTTGCAGATACCTCATTTTTCTTTTCGTTTCTTGTGCAAGACAAATTTATTAAAAGAAAAACTATAAACAAGATAGTCCAAAGCCTCTTCATTACTCGCAGAAAGTAAAATCTACTCTTTTACCGGTTTAGCTCCGGCAGCAGGTTTACCAATCGTTTCGCGCATCGAAGTATCCGCTTCAATATTTTTCATGCGGTAATAATCCATAATGCCCAAGTTACCGTTACGGAAAGCCTCTGCCATTGCTTTCGGCACCTCAGCTTCGGCCTCAATCACTTTAGCGCGCGCCTCTTGCGCCTTCGCTTTCATCTCTTGTTCAAGCGCAACCGCCATAGCACGACGCTCTTCCGCCTTCGCTTGCGCGATATTCTTATCAGCATTCGCCTGATCCATTTGCAATTGCGCACCAATGTTTTTACCCACATCCACATCTGCAATATCGATAGACAAAATCTCGAATGCCGAACCTGCATCCAAACCTTTACGCAACACAAGTTTAGAAATCGAATCCGGATTTTCTAATACCAATTTATGCGATTCGGACGAACCGATGGACGATACAATCCCTTCGCCCACACGCGCCAAAATCGTTTCCTCGCCGGCGCCACCAACCAATTGTTTAATATTGGCACGCACCGTTACGCGCGCTTTGGCAATCAACTGGATACCATCTTTCGCCACAGCAGCCACAGGCGGAACATCAATCACTTTCGGGTTGACCGACATACTCACCGCCTCAAACACATCGCGCCCTGCCAAGTCAATAGCCGTAGCCATTTGAAAAGTCAAGTCAATATTCGCCTTCGACGCCGACACCAACGCATGTGTAACACGCTCAATATGTCCGCCCGCCAAGTAGTGCGCCTCCAGCCCATCGCGTTGAACCTGTGTCAAACCCGCTTTGTGAGCCTCAATCATACACCGCACAATAGCATGTGGCGGCACCTTCCGGATACGCATTAAAAACAACTGTATCAGCGAAATGCTTACACCCGAAACCTTTGCCGAAATCCACAACAGGAAAGGCACATAGTAAAAAAACATCAACAATAAAATGCCGAGTATCACTAATCCGATAATCATTAATCCATCCATAATCTAAAGTATTAAGTTTCTTAATTAACAACAGGCTTTACCAAAACATTATTTGAAAACACCTTTAGAACAACAATTTCCGTATTTTCATCCACAAAATTACCCTCCGTTTTAGCCTCAATCACAATATCTTTAATCTTCACTTTGCCCATCGGCGCAAGCCGCGAAAGAGAAACACCGGTATCCCCCACACTAATCACATTATTCTCATCCGCCTTTTCCACCTTGCCCTCTATCTCCGTTTTGAGCGATATCCTGTCCAAAGCCTTCGAGTAATACACCCACCAAATCATCAATCCAAGCAAAATCAATCCCGCCAAAAGAGTTAAAATCCCTGCCACAACACCATGCTGAAACGCTAAATACACAGCAACACCTGTAGACAAAGTCCCTCCGATACCCGCCACAGAAATGCCCGGCAGAAAAAATATCTCCACAACAAATAGAATTATTCCCAAAACCAAAAATCCGAAGACCAAAATCAATTCCAGTTCCATTATTTTTTACAGCCCACCCAAGTGCGCAACTTTTTTATTTATGCCTGATAATCAAATGTATGTCCCAAAGTCAATCGCAATATCCGATCAACAAATAACAAACTACAAAAATCGTCAAGTTTTTTTACATAGCCAAATTTATTTTTAATCAAAATTTTCTTTTTCTTTGCAGGCAGTTTTCACACATCTCATTAATCCGTCAATCATAATGCATGACAAAAATTAACAATACCAAATAAAATTCATAAACAGATGAAAATAATCTCCTACAACCTCAACGGCATCCGTGCCGCCATCAACAAAGGCTTTTTCGATTGGGTCAAAGAAGAAAACCCCGATGTCCTTTGCGTACAGGAAACCAAAGCCCAACCCGATCAGATCGACACCCTGCAATTTGCCGAACTGGGATACAAATCCTACATCCATTCAGCCGAAAAAAAAGGGTACAGCGGCGTAGCCATTTTCACCAGACAAGAACCCGACCGGGTAGTCGTGGGCATGAACAATCCCCGCTACGACGCCGAAGGGCGGGTAATCCGTGCCGATTATGGCGATTTATCCATCATGTGCGTCTATGTGCCATCGGGGACAACAGGCGATGTGCGGCAAGAATTTAAAATGGATTTTTTGGCAGCGTTCGACCAATTCATCAAAGAAGTGCGCAAAGAGCGTTCCAACCTTATTGTATGCGGCGATTTCAATATTTGCCACAAGCCAATAGACATTAATCATCCTGAACGACAAACAGGCGTTTCGGGCTTCCTGCCCGAAGAACGCGAGTGGGTCGACCGGTTTGTAGAAAGCGGCATGATCGACACTTTCCGTGTGTTCGACAAAAGTGCTGAGAAATACAGTTGGTGGAGTTGGCGTGCTGGCTCGCGCGAACGGAATGTGGGCTGGCGCATCGATTACCTCTACGCATCCGAACCCTTGTACAGTAACCTGAAGTCAGGCTCAATCCTTGTCGAAGCCATGCATTCAGACCATTGTCCGGTACGCTTGGTAATTGATTGACTTATGTAGAGGGACAAGCGCGACTTGTCCCTACTCAAAAAAACTGAAATTCACATTGCCATAATGCCGGTGTTCGGCAAAATGCGGATGATTGGCAAAACTTTTTCGCGCAGGATGTTCGAGAATAAAAACACCTTCGGGTTTCAGCAATTCATGTTCAAAAATAAAGTCGGGAAGCGTGTCTAAAGCAGGCAAGTCGTAGGGCGGATCGGCAAAAACAAGGTCGAACTTCTGCCCGCACGATTTGATGAATTTGAATACATCGCCCTGAATTAAATAAATAGACTGAAAATCCAACTCTTTTGCCGTTTTGCGGATGTAAGCCGCATGTTGCGCACTCAACTCGACGACCGTGATTGACCTTGCACCGCGCGAAGCAAACTCAAAACTAATCCCGCCCGTACCCGAGAATAAATCGAGCACCGAAAGTTCCTCAAAATCAACCCGGTTGTTCAGTACATTAAACAGCGATTCTTTGGCAAAATCGGTAGTAGGGCGGGCAGTAATATTTTTGGGCGGATTGAGTCGAAATCCTTTTTTTGAACCGCTGACGATGCGCATAAGCTTTTTATTTTTTTGCAAAAATAGAAAGAAAATACAACTCTGTTACATATTTGAAAACTCTTTGTCAAATGGAGCATTATTTTTATATTTGCGTTCAGAAAAATTCACTTGCAAATGAATAAAATATTTCGCCCTTTTTTCTTTGTGTATCAATGGTTTATTGCATTTCCAATTTTGGCGGTTGCTACTATTTTGACTTGCCTTTCTACCATTTTACTTGCCTACACGGCTAAAACCATGAAAGTGAAATCAATTCCGGCACAATGGTGGTCGCGATTGATATGTTACATGGCATTTATGCGTATTTCGGTGGAGGGGCGCGAGAACATCGACCCGAACGAATCGTATATTTTTGCTGCCAATCATCAAAGCGCTTTTGATATTTGGCTGATTTACGGATGGTTAAATCATCCGTTTAGCTGGATTATGAAAAAGGAACTGCGCAAAATCCCACTGGTTGGGGCGGCATGCGCTTCTATCGGGCATATTTTTATCGACCGCTCGAGTGCTGTCGAAGCTAAGAAAAGCATTGATAATGCAAAAAAAATATTGCAAAACGGGAATAGTATTGTGATTTTCCCTGAAGGTACGCGCTCGAGCACGGGTAAGGTGGGGGTGTTTAAACGCGGTGGTTTTGCATTGGCTTCGGATTTGAATTTGCGTATTGTGCCGATTACTATTATTGGGGCTTATGACCGCATGTCGCGCCACACATCGCAGGTTACACCCGGACGGTTGAAAATGGTTATTCATCCGCCCATCAGCTTTAAACCGGATGCTACGGAACTGGAAACGCGCGAATCGATCAGTCAAGTGCGCGATGTTATTGTAAAGGGTTTGGAGGAGAATCAAAATTAATTCATAATAAAAAACATTTCGGGTTTTTTTATTTAAAATAGATGTTGTACCTTTGTGCCGTTTTTATTTATAACTGAAACGGTGGGAAAATTCGATTCGTACAAAGTCCAGCTGAAGGCTCTTTCGGAAGAAAAATACACTTTTGAATATGAGCTTAATGATGATTTTTTTAAGAAGATAGATAGCCCCGAAGTGCAAAAAGGGGCTGTGAGGGCGCTTGTTTCGGTGAAGAAAACGGCGAATGTCTTTGAATTGATTTTTAACCTGGATGGTGTAGTGCATATCCCTTGCGACCGTTGCTTGGACAATATGGAACAGCCGATTGCCTACAAGGGAAAACTGTATGTGAAGTTCGGGACTGATTTTTCGCAGGAGGACGACGAAATTGTGATTGTACCCGAAAGTGAGGGCGAAATTAACTTGGCGTGGTTCCTGTATGAGTTTGTTGTGTTGAGCATTCCGGCGAAACATACGCATGCGGCGGGGAAATGTAATAAAACAATGTCGTCGAAATTGCGCAAGCATTTGGTGAAGTCGGACGAGGAAGACGGGGTCGATTACTTGAATGATAATGATGATTTGGGGAACGACGAGCAGGATACCGACCCGCGTTGGGACAAATTAAAAGATTTAATGGATACTGAATAATAATATATATTTTAAGATAAAAGAAAATGGCACATCCTAAACGAAGACAATCTAACAGAAGAACTGCAGCACGCCGTACACATGATAAAGCGGTAGCTCCAACATTGTCGGTATGCTCAAACTGTGGTGCAATGCATATTCGCCATACTGTTTGCGGCGAATGCGGTTATTACAGAGGCAAGTTGGCAATTGAGAACATAGCAACTGCTTAAGAAGTACGCTTTGCTCATATAAATATTGATTTGCCTTAAACCAAGCTTTTGGCTTTAGGGCAAGTTTTTTTTATTCAAACCGAATAAATTGAAAAAGAGTATGATACATGCTGCAATTACAGGCGTAGGTGGATATGTCCCCGATTATATTTTGACCAATGAGGAATTGGCTAAAATGGTGGATACTTCGGACGAATGGATAATGAGTAGGGTGGGTATTAAAGAGCGACGGATATTGAAAGGCGAGGGATTGGGTTCTTCGTATATGGGCGAAAAGGCGTTGCGCCAATTGCTCGAAAAGACCAACACGAAACCCGAAGAAGTGGAAGTTGTGATTTGCGCTACAAATACGCCCGACCACTTGTTTCCGAGCACGGCGTCTATTTGTGCCGAAAAAAACGGTATAAAAAATGCTTTTTGTTTTGATATGATGGCTGCCTGTTCAGGTTTCTTGTACGGACTGGAAACCGGAGCAAATTACATTATGTCGGGCAAATATAAGAAAGTAGTTGTAATTGCTGCCGAAAAAATGTCGTCTATAACTGATTATACCGATCGTACTACTTGTCCGCTTTTTGGCGACGGCGCAGGTGCTGTGCTGCTCGAACCTACCGAAGATAACTTTGGGGTGATGGATACGGAACTTCATACGGACGGGATTGGTTATCCGTATTTGCACATGAAAGCCGGCGGTTCGGCTTATCCGGCTACGATCGAAACGGTTGAGAAACGCCAGCATTTTGTGTATCAAGAAGGTCAGCAAGTGTACAAATATGCGGTAACGAATATGGCGAATGCTGCTGCTACCATCATGGAACGCAACCATTTGACGAATGATGATATTGACTGGTTAGTGCCGCATCAGGCTAATTTGCGGATAATTGATTCGGCGGTGAAACGCACCGGTGTGCCTTATGAGCGTGTGATGATCAATATCCAACGCTATGGAAATACTTCGGGTGCAAGCCTTGTGCTTTGCTTGTGGGACTGGGAAAAACAGCTTAAAAAAGGCGACAATATTATTTTAGCTGCTTTTGGTGCCGGTTTTACTTGGGGTGCTGCTTATTTGAAATGGGCATACGATCCGAAATAAATGATATCTTTTTCATGATAAATAAAATGCCGAAATACATTTGATTGTGTTTTGGCATTTTTCTTTTGAGCGAATTATTTTTCTACCTTTGAATTGATCTTTTATTTTGATGAACCAAAAATCTCCAATATGCTTATTAGGCATGTCTGGCGGGACAGACAGCTCGGTGGCGGCAATGCTTTTGCAGGAGCAGGGCTATACAGTGCGTGGCGTTACTTTCCGATTTTGGGACGGCGCGGATTCTGAACAGCATTTGGCAGATGCCCGGCAAACGGCGCAAAGCTTAGGTATCGAACATTTTGTGGTCGATGCCCGCGAACGGTTCCGGCAGCTTGTGGTCGATTATTTTGTGAGCGAATATCTGGCAGGACGAACTCCTGTGCCTTGTGTGCGCTGTAATAATGAATTGAAATGGCAATTGCTCTACGACTTGGCTCAAGAGCACAAGTGCGACCGGATTGCCACCGGTCATTATTGTAATATTGTTGAAAAAAATAATCATTTTTATATCTCGCAAGGCAAGGATGCGGACAAAGACCAGTCGTTTTTTCTGTGGGGATTGCCTCAAACTATTTTGTCTGAAATAATTTTTCCTTTGGGCAATTTTACCAAAACTGAAGTGAGGAAAATTGCAGCCGATCGAGGATTTGAGCGAGTGGCAACTAAAAAAGACAGCATTGGAGTTTGCTTTTGCCCAGGCGATTATCATTCGTTTTTGCGCGAGCAGGCTGCGAATTTTAATTTTGCACAGGGAGATTTTGTGGACGAAGCGGGAAAGGTGCTTGGGCAGCACAAAGGTTATCCGTTTTACAACGTCGGGCAGCGGCGAGGGCTGGGATTGACGCTGAATAAGGCTATGTTTGTAAAAGAAATATTGCCCGACGAAAATATTGTGGTGCTGGCTCCGTTATTATCATTGTACAAAACGGATTTTTTCCTACATAAATATAATTTGGTAAACGAAACTGATTTTACAAATGGTTTTGATACGATTGTAAAAATCCGTTATCGCAAGCAAGCCACACCTTGCCGGATAGTAAAGGTAAATGAAGATTTATTGAAAGTAGAACTCGCCGCACCTCTCGAAGCGATTGCTGCGGGACAAGCGGCGACTTTTTACCGGGATGGGTTGGTTTTGGGTGGCGGGATAATATTATAAGTTTAATAACATGAAAAAAATAATAGAAATATTCTTCTTTTTGTTTGTTTCTTTCTCTTTGTTTGCGGGGCATAATAACGGTTTGTGGGAAAAGTTGCCCCGCGTCAAAGTTGCCCAGCAAGAAAAAATATACTTGCAGTTTGATAAACCTTATTATTCAGCCGGCGACCGTATATGGTTTCGCGCTTTTGTGGTTGATGCCAATGCACATAAGTTAGATACAACAAGTTGTGCAGTATATGTGGAACTGACCAATAGCGCCGATTCACTTATTCGCCGTATGAAATTGCCCTACTACAATGGGGTTATAGCCTGTAGCATTGATCTTGATGAGGCTATCCCCGAAGGAACCTACACAGTTCGAGCTTATACAAACTGGATGCGCAATGTGGGTGATGATTTTTTTTGCCACCAATCGTTTTACATCGGGAATAACATTACCAGCAAATTGACTTCTACAATCAGTTATCAATTCGTAGATGACAGAAAAGTGCGTGCAAAAATTCATTTTACGCAAGGAAACATGCCACTTGTGGGCAAAAAAGTAAGTTATTATACCGATTTGAGCGGTGGCAACAATAAAAATACCCGTACACTCACTACCAACTCGCAAGGAACTATAACGGTCGATTACAATCCGCAAAAAATAGAATTGCACAAACCGACTATTAAAGTGCTGTTTCAAGACGAAACGAACCGTTACGAGCGGAGTTTTGTGCTGCCTGAAAGAAATGACGATTTCGATGTGCAGTTTTTTGCCGAAGGAGGAGAATTGGTAGGTGGCACGAATAATATTGTGGCGTTCAAAGCAATTCAATCCAATGGGATTTCTGTAGAAATAACGGGGAGTGTGTTTGATAAGGATAACCGAAAGGCAGGTGATATTCGCAGCGCTCATTTAGGAATGGGAAAATTTACTTTTAAACCGGATACTGCACAGACATACTATGCCGTGATAAAAACTGCTGCCGGTGTTGAAAAACGCTTTACCCTGCCAGCAGTAAGTAAAAAGGCGGTGGCTCTCGAAGCTAAATTTCAAAAAGGAACTGTAGTTGTTGGGCTTAAAGCGAATGCAGACTGGGATTCGCTTACGCTTGTCGGGCACAGTCGGGGAAGTCTTTTTTACTCATCACTGGTAAATAAAAAATCTCCATACGCCTCGTTTCCTTTGGCAGATTTGCGACCGGGCATCATTTCTTTTCTTTTGATTGATAAAAATAATAAAATGCTTTCGGAGCGTCTTGTATTTGCCAGACCTCAGCACACAGACAGTCTCACGCTGCAAACAGACAAGGCGCAATACGAAGCCCGCGACCTGGTTAATATTGATCTTGCATTGACTGATAACGGCAAGCCTGTAGAAGGCAGTTTTGCAGTGGCTGTAACCGATGCGTCGGATATTAAAATAGATTCTACCGCGGCAAACATAGTGTCCACGCTTTTGCTTACTTCCGACCTGAAAGGATATATTGAAAAGCCGGGATTATATTTTGACCCGAATTTCAAAAATGGGGCTGCAAGTTTGGATTTGTTAATGCTGACACAAGGTTGGCGACGGTTTAATGTAGCCAATATTTTACAAGGTAAAAGAGAACAAAATCCTCATTTTTTAGAAAAAGGTCAGACAATCAGCGGGAAGATTACTACAGGATTGCTCAATAAGCCTGAAAAAGGAGTAGCTGTAACTATATTAGCGCCTAAAATCAAATTGTTTGGATTAACAGAAACAGATGACAAAGGTCGTTTTAATTTCGTCGGATTTACGGCTCCAGATAGTATTCAATACACATTGCAGGCAAAGCGTAAAAAGGGATTAAAATATGCGGTGGAGATACAGGTGGATAAAGACACATTTCCTCCTTTGACCGAGTCGATCATTCTTCCTGAACAATTAAATAAAGATATTGACGATTATTTGGAAATTGCCAATCAGAAGTATGTGAATGAAAATGGAACCCCGATATATAATCTGGAGGCAGTTACCGTAAGAGAAAAAATAGCGGATGTACCTGTCGAAATCTTCTCAAATCCTCAGTATTTAGGTAGTTTCGAACGATATTCGTTATCGGGTGCAGCATTGCACCGGTATGATAATTCGCCTTTAAGCACCCTGCTTAAAACTTTGCCGGGTATGGGCAACTGGAACGAAAACCGGACGCTGCAACTCAGTCAAATCGCTGCTTATGCCGAAGAAGGGAAAGTAAACGACGATCCGGGACCGCATTTTGCATGGGAAGACAATATTTATACTTATGAAGAAATTCAAAATGTGCAGGTGTCTTCTTTAGAGTCGGTACATGTGCTACAATCGGTAAAAGCATTTACTACACATGATCCGCTGGATGATATTTTAATCGTGTTGAATTTCAGACAGGGATTTACTCCCTATACTTCACCAACGCCTAATAATATTGTTTATTTCACACCGCTTGGATATGCACGGCATACAGAGTTTTATCAGCCAAAATACGAAGTAGATTCTATCCGCCAAAGTCAGATGCCCGATTTGCGAACGACCATCGCCTGGCAGCCTAAATTAGAAACCGACGCATCGGGGAAAGCACATATCTCGTTTTATACAGCCGACCGATCTGCTCCATATAATATTGTGATAGAAGGCATAAGTAAAAATGGAAAGCCTTATTACCAATGTATTAAACGAAATTTCATAAAACCATAATGTATTTGAAATTTAAAAGAATCTATTTATTTATTTCATTCTAAATTCTTTTTATCTTTGCACTCGCTTAAGGTGTACCTTTTACAGGTTCCGCATTGATGTTGTAACACCATGCGGAATTATTTTTTATATAATAGAGATTATATCGAATAAGATATTATAGAATTAAAAATCAGTCATTTATCACCCCTAACCACTAGGGTTTGGGGTGATAAAATAAGTTTGTATAATTTATTAAAAAACATATACATATAACTCTATTAAATATAATCTCTAATAGACAAACCCGTTTTCCAAACGCTTACAAAGACCCTTTGTCAACATTGACAAAAGGTCTTTGTCCGAGCGGACAAAGGGGGGTTGTCTGTACGGGCAAATAAAATAATATACAGGGACGCCGAAAACTGTATCATAGGAGCGGCAAAAAATAAAGAAACATTAGAGATTATATTCAATAAGATATTATGTCTAATCTAAAAGGTTGTTTTTACTATTTGAACCTGAAAAAATGAGAAAAAAATTTATTCTATTTTGTATTTGCAGCTTTTTTATCATAGAATCGACTGTAGCAAAGCCGGATGGAATATTTTTTCAGGAGTTTTACCCTAAGTATGGAGCACTGATTCAAAGTCCTCGCTCCGAATCGACTATTTCCAGTAAAAACTTTTTAGGTGGAGTGTATGGCATCGGTTATCAAACGGTTGGGAATAATTCGTGGGAAACTTTTTTCAAACACCCCAGATATGGGTTCCGATTAGGTTTTACAAATTATTTTGACAGTGAAGTTTTTGGACAAAGTATCAGTTTAAACACATTTATCCAAGCACCTTTTTTTAGGATAAATAAGTTTTCTTTCGAATATAGTATGGGGTTGGGGATAGGGTTGCATTCCAAAAAATATAATCTCGAGAAAAATCTACACAATGATTATGTCAGTACCAATTTAACGGCTAACATAGATCTTTCCCTTATTCAATCTTACGAACTCTCACCTAAAATAGATGTGTTTGTAGGCGAAAACTTTTCACATTATTCAAATGGGGCTGTACATTTGCCAAATCTTGGGATAAATGGAGTATCTGTTTTTGCAGGAATGAGATACTACCAAAATTCGCGCAAGTCGCATGTAAAGGATGATTTGAAGGACAAAACAGTTGCTTTGAAAAATGAGGTTTATACTTTTTATGCTCCGGGCTTCCTACAATACAAGATAGACAACATTCCTGAAAACTTTTTTGCCTCTACACTTGAATTTGGCTACAAAAGGCGGTTTCATCCTTGCATGAAATGGGGTGCCGGAATAGACATTATTTATACCGGTTACGAAATGTACGAAAACCCGGACAATCTTTCATATAAAAATAATTTTTCGCAGTCAATTTTCGGTTCATTCGATCTTTTATTGGGTGATATTTCTTTGCAGGCAGCGTTGGGATATTACACTTATTATTCGGCAAAGCCGAGAGGGAGAATCTATGAGCGAATAGGAGTATTTTATAATTTTGGAGATAAATTTAAACAATTCACAGGTGTATCCATTAAGGCATCTATGGGTAGGGCTGATTATATAGAATGGACTTATGGGTTTAGGATCAAGACATTTTAACCCCGAAGATTGTTCATCCGGAACTTAGACCGGTAAATAGCACCGGTAATATTTTGTCATGCGTTGCGAAAGCATGTTGGTGTTGAGCATATCCGAAGCCTCAGATATTTCGCGTACAGAGCCGTCATTGTACAGGATTTTAATATTCTCGGCTGAAGGATTATAGGTGTTGCTATGGATTTTTCCTTCTACCAGAAAATAATCTGCTTCATGTTCGGTAATGCCAAATTTTTGCAAATATTCTTGCTTTAATTTGGTTGAAACATTTGCGTCAAACTCCATGTCGCTAATATTTACTTTAAATAACCGGCGATTGATAAAGCCGCAACTAAGGGTAGAAAGCACTTTGTCGGGGTGCGAAATCCATGTTTTGATTGCCGAAACCACATCGCTGTCGTCCAGCGAAATAAATTGACTGACAACCAATTCATTGTCCACAAAATCTTTCTCAGTAATATTATTTTTCAAGAAAAAAGAAAGAGCCGGCGAAGCAAATAAATCTGTCCCTTTCCCGGATAATTCTTTGGCACGGCGCAAAATATTAATCAACATTTTTTCGGCAGCAATCGTCGTTTTGTGCAGATACACCTGCCAATACATCAACCGGCGTGCTATCAGGAAATTTTCAATCGAATAAATTCCTTTGGCTTCCACCACTAAATTATCGTCTTTAACATTCAACATTTTGATAATCCGTTCCGCCCCAATCGTTCCTTCTACAACTCCCGAAAAAAAACTGTCGCGAATCAGGTAATCTAACCTGTCCATATCCAGCTGGCTCGAAACGAGTTGGTGCAGGTAGCGTTTGGGGTAAGTATCAGTAAAAATAGCAATGGCGGTATTGAGTTTTCCACCGAGTTCGCTATTTATTTTTTGGAGTAATAATAATGTAATTTTTTCGTGATCAATATCCTTGGATAACAGGTTTTCCAAAGAATGGGAAAAAGGCGAGTGTCCGATATCATGCAACAAAATAGCTGCCAATACGCCATTTTCTTCCTCTTCTGTGATATTGTTTCCTTTAGATCGGAGCTGTGCAATGGCTTCCATCGTCAGGTGCATAGCCCCGAGCGAGTGCAAAAACCGGGTGTGCTGCGTACCCGGATATACGAATGAAGCCACTCCCAACTGCCGGATTCGACTCAACCGTTGGAAGTAAGGATGTTGGATAAGGTCGTACAGGAAATCGGACGGGATATTGATAAATCCAAGAACCGGATCGTTGATTATTTTTTTCTTATTAACCATGTATGCTTGTTACAAGTTAATTTTATTGCATAATATGTCGTTTGCGCTCCAGTGTTTGTGCGCTGAAATAGCCTAAACATCCACCCGTTATATTGGATGTCGGGTTGGCAGGAGCAGCCGAATTGGCATCAAGTGCATTGCCCAAAGTATAAAAATATGTGTAGGTATTTTCATCGGTATTCATAAAATCAATATCGATTGTATCACCGGCAACAGCATCGTGTGTAAAAAAAGGACTGTGCATTACTTGACCATTTTCGTAAGTATCGTTCGTAAAATACAATGGTTTTTTAGGTTCGGAGTTTAGATATAATTTGGCACGATAGAAATTTTTTTCATCAGTAGGGTCAGTGTGTTCGGCAATAAGTGTAGTAATAGTTTGTCCCCCAAAAGCCGTTTTTTGTTCATAAATTGTATCCACCTGTACAAAGCTTGGCATGGTGCTTTTAGCCGTATATTCCTTTCCATCCACCACTACGCGAAGAACATAAGTATGCCCCGAAACTCCTGCAAATTTTGTTGTTTGATAAATGCCGGGTTCAGTCATGGTAAGCGTTTGTATTTGATTATCAGTAAGGTCGGTTATTTCGACTGTAGCGCCTTCCACTCCAACAAATTCACTGTTGGCAGTAAATGAAGTACTCATAGACAGCATGACTGTGTGTGTAGTATCTTCATTTGTTACTGTACCTTCGATAACGAGTTGGGGCGGAGCATCTTTTAAGTCCGGTTCTATCACGCTTTCGCACGAGTATAAAAGAAGAAAAGGTATAGGAAACAGAAAGAATAATATTTTTTTCATAATGGAAGCCACAAAGCCACAAAGAATTTTTGTGTTCTTTTGGGGAGATTAATAAATGTTTTTTAATTCCGTATTTTTAAAATAATGAAACAAAATTTCGCCATAAAGATAGCCTTTTTCTGCCATAACCGCCGCGCCAATCTGGCAAAGCCCTACGCCATGTCCCCAACCGGCACCGGTCAAGATGAATTTTTGAGGAATATTATTTTCAATATTTTTTTTCTCAATGATAAATGCCGAACTGTACAAATGCGAATTTGACAACGCTTTGCGGATTTCCAATTCTTTCCCCAAAACAAGAGTACGCTTTGTTCCTGCAATTTTCAACTTAATCAATCGCCCTGAAACGCCTCGCTCAACAGGAATTAAATCTATAATTTCGCCAAAATCAATATGTAATTTCTTTTTCAATAATTGCGAAACTTCAATTTGTGAATATTCCACCTGCCAACGATAAAAATCGGGCGTTTCTTGATCATACGAGTTGAGCACCTGGCTCAAAACCACTGCATCAGTTGTATTGCAAAAATCGCCTGCGGAAGGATGTTTGACAAATTGTTCCAAATCCTGTTCTGTCATCTTTTCGGTGCACACTTTGCTGTTTGGCTTGTCCTCGACCGGAAGCAAGTAATCGTAATGTTTGTCTTGCCAGCAACTTTGAAACAATTCCGAAATGCCGCCGCAACATTTAGAAAACCGCGTATCACAAATTTTATCTGCATACATCAACACTTGTCCGCATGTGGCATCAATGGCTTGTTGCACACAATCCGTCGTAGCGCGCGTAATACCTTGATAGCGTTGACAATGGTCATCTGCACAAATATCAAAATGGCAATGGTCGTCTTTGTCGTACCATTTAATACGCTCTGTATCGGTAGAAATCATTTGCGAAACGCAACTTTTCACTTCTTTTTTTGCGTCTAATTGTGCCAACAGCCAACTGCGCGAAATAACAGCATGCGCCTTGAGCAATTCCAACGAACTCGTTGCGCTCATTTCGGACGAAATAACGCTTGCCAGATAATTTTCTACAGAAATAATATTGACAGCTATCAATTCACCATCCCTGGCTATTATCTTTAAATCTCCCTTAAACCGCTGGTTTTCTTTTCGTTCCCAATGAAACCCGATACCGATTACCACATCCAACAAATCGAACGAAGCAGAATTTTTATTTTCTGCAGAAAAAATTATTTTATCCAATAATTCATCATTAAAGCGAACTTTCCCATTTTCATACATAGCTGTTTGTAAACCGGAATATAATTTATTTTCAGAAAAATAATCCTCATTGAAAATAAATCGAATTTGGCTTGAAGATAAAATGCCTATGTTTATGTGTGGTTCCATTTAACTCACTTGATTATAAATATCTACAATATCTCGCGGAGTTATTTTATTAAAATCCTCTTCGCGAGCCACAATCAGCGTGCCTGCCATATCGATAGCGCCGGGGCTAATCATCAGTTGTTCATCGCCTTCGGCAAAAAACTGTGTAGGGCGATGCGTTGTGCGCGGAAAGATTGTGAGTATCCAAACAGCTCCTTCTTTGCGGCAAAAAATATTCATCAATGGTTCGCTGTTTGCATCCATCTGCAATTCTTTGTACCGGAACTCAAACCACTGTTCAATCTCATTTTTATTGGTGGAGATAATGCTTACCTTTCGAATCAGTCCCGCTTGCTCTATCTCAAAAGGATAGGCAAAGAAATCGCTGTTTACAGCCTGAAAGTGAGCATGGTCGGGAGCCGATGCGCCCGCACCGGCACTATTATATAATATAGTATAATTTGGCATTTCTTCTGCCAAAGCAAGCATGTCCGCCAATTTTCCGGTTATCAGTTGAGGTTCGTGTTTTTTGGAAGCAACGGTGAAATGGCGGTTGCAGATAGGAAAGGGATTTAGCAAAATATCATATTTACCCAAGAAATCAATGCTCCGTTGTTCGGCAGGACGATTTTTTTCGCATAAAAAACAAGGTCGCTCGGCAATAGTTTTCGCATCCAATTTTGCCAACGACGACACCGCCCTCGCCGGATTAAACTGCACACGGATTTCGTACTTGCCAAAGTCGAACGCTTTGGTTTGCACATTTTGTAGCACCGCATAATTTTTTGCGGCTAAATCCCAGCATTGCAGTTCGCTGTCGAAAAACGATTGGAGGTCGATCATTTTATTTAGAAGATTAAAAATCGCTTTGCTGAAAGAATAAAGACTATTTGTCTTTATTCTCGGTTGCTGAGCGAAGTCGAAGCATTGCTCTAATGTCTATTTATTGAGTTGTTTAATCGCCTCTTTAATCATATTGTTATCCTTGTTTTGAATCGGATAATACGCATCGTCGCCTATGCTGATATTGGCAATATAAGCATACAAAAGGTTTTCCAACAATGGTTCCGATTTTACAATTTGAGACACATTGCGCGCTGTTCCCTTTTTCTCTGCAAAAACCACCATATCGTTCAGCAATGGTTGTTTTTCCAAATAAGCTAACAACGCTTTCCAATCTTTAAATTGTGATAATTTTGCACGATTTTCATCAGCATATTTAAACGCAAAATCGTAAATATAACCCTCGTTGATCACTTTGTTGTAATAAGGCGTTTGCAGTAGAGTATCTCGCCCCACAAAAATATCGGCTGTGATACCGCCACCACCGTACACTTTCCGTCCTTTCTTGGTTTTATATACTTCGGTTTCGTTTTGTTTAATACTGTCTTTTGTATTAAATTCGCCATGCTTGTAGCGGGTTACAATATCTTTCATATAATCCTCCGCGTCGCCTCTTTTATAAGGCTTTTGAATGCAACGACCCGAAGGCGTGTAATATTTAGCCACCGTCAGCCGGATAGCCGACCCATCCTTAAGCTCCTGTTCCTTTTGTACCAGTCCTTTCCCGAACGAACGGCGTCCAATAATCGTAGCGCGGTCGTTGTCCTGCATCGCACCGGCAAAAATCTCACTTGCCGAAGCCGACCATTCGTCAATCAATACAACAAACTCATCATCCTGAAAATTCCCCTTCCCGTTAGCATAAGAATCTTCGCGCCCGTATGTCCTTCCTGCGGTATAAACAATCAAGCTTTTGCGAGGCAAAAATTCGTTCACCATAGCAATAGCCGCTTGCAGATATCCACCCGGATTTCCACGCAGGTCGAACACAAACTTTTTAGCTCCTTGGCTTTTCAGTTTACTCATGGCAAACATAAATTCGTCGTGCGTTTGCGCCCCAAAGCTGCCTATTTTTACATACCCTATTTGCGGAGTCAACAGATACGAAACATCCACCGTTTTTACCGGCACATCGCCACGCGTAATGGTGTAATAAAGGATTTTGGTAGAACTGCGCCGTTTGATGCCCAATTTCACCTTGCTCCCCTTTTTGCCCCGCAAAGTACGAAGCACCTTCTCCTGATTTATTGTTTTACCCACAAACGACGAATCGTCCACCGACACAATACGGTCGCCGGCTTGAATCCCTTGTCGTTTCGAAGGTCCGCCATTAATCACCGAAACCACCATTACTGTGTCCGACTGTATATTAAACTGCACGCCAATACCGCTAAAGCTCCCTTCCAAATCCTCGTTGCCAAGGTTCATATCCTTTGCCGGGATATAAACCGAATGCGGGTCGAGTTGCTTAATAATCTCAGGGATTACCTCGTCATTCAACGAATCGATATTTATCGTGTCGATATATTCCTCATCAATCAAGTCGATAATCGTCTGCAATTTCTCCTTCCCAAAGCCCGGGAACGAACCCGGCTTCGGAATACGAACATTCTCATTTGTATAATATTCAATCTGGCTACCGATAATAATACCAACCGCCACAGCCACTGTAAAAAGAATTGGCAGCAAAGCCTTCCATTTATTACTCATATATAAAATTCAAGATTCAAAAATTCAAGGTTCAAAGATATTTGATTGTCAAAACAGTCCGTTAAACAGTTGCGACTCCCCCTACTTGGGAGAGAGTTGGGGGGAGGTCAATAAAAACCACTTCTATACCAGCTCTTTGCAACAATTCGACACCGTCAATTATACGATAATGCTCGCCATAAACTACTCGCTTAATGCCTGACTGAATAATCAGTTTCGCGCATTCGATACAAGGCGAAGCCGTAACATAGAGCGTTGCGCCCTCGCTGCTGTTGTGCGAGCGAGCCACTTTAGTCAGCGCGTTTGCTTCAGCATGGAGCACATAGGGTTTGGATACAAAATCCTCATCTTCACAGCAATTTTCAAAGCCCGAAGGCGTGCCGTTATATCCATCCGAAATAATCATTTTATCCTTCACCAACAAGGCACCCACTTTGCGCCGTTCGCAATACGAATTTTCAGCCCAGATTTGTGCCATGCGCATATATCGCATATCCAAAAGGCGTTGTTTTTCTATAGCCGGATTAGTCATATTTTTTTGTAAATATCGTGCAAAGATAATGTTTATTTGGATTACATAATTGGCTGTTCTTGTTTTAAGTATTACTTTTGTAGCCCCAACAGCAAACCTGCCAATTAGTCAGTATTTTTATCAAAAATACCATTGGCAAAGAAATTGTAAACAAAGAATTTATTCTAAATAAAAAAATGCGAAAAGATGATACCAACCGACGAACCATTAGAAAACCAAGAACAGGATAAAACACAAGCCGATGCGCAAGCAATTGACGCACCCACACAATCTACAGCCGAAGACTTGGAAGAAAAGTTATCGCAACTAAACGATTCGCACCTTCGGCTTATGGCGGAGTTTGATAACTATCGCAAGCGAACCATCAAGGAAAAAGCTGACCTTATTAAATGTGCGGGCGAAAATATATTGAGTAATATTTTGCCTTTGGTCGATGATTTTGAGCGCGGGCTCAAAGCCTCCGAAGACGCTACCGATGTAACAGCCGTGCGCGAAGGAATGAATTTGATTTATGATAAATTCATTGCTTTTTTATGCCAAAATGGCGTGAAAGCTATCGAAGCTGACAACCAAGATTTCGATACCGAACATCACGAAGCGATAACCACCATTCCGGCTCCAACCGAAGAGCAAAAAGGCAAAGTGATAGATTGTGTGCAAAAAGGATATATGCTCAATGATAAAGTAATTCGCTTTGCCAAAGTAGTTGTAGGAGAATAAAATATGTCAACAAAAAGAGATTATTACGAAATACTTGGCGTTGCCAAAAATGCAAGCGATGATGAAATAAAAAAAGCGTATCGCAAGAAAGCCATTCAATACCACCCCGACAAAAATCCGGGTGATAAAGAAGCTGAAGAGAAATTTAAAGAAGCTGCCGAAGCTTACGAAATCCTGAGCGACCCTCAAAAACGCCAACGCTACGACCAATTCGGACACGCCGGCGTAAACGGCGGAGGCGGTGGAGCCCAATGGAGTGGCAGTATGGAAGATATCTTTTCGCATTTTGGCGATATTTTCGGCGGGCATTTTAGCGGCTTTAGTGGTTTTGGCGGGTTTGGACAAGGTGCGCGCGGGCAGCGTGTAAACCGGGGTTCAGATTTGCGTGTTAAAGTACACCTCAATCTGAAAGAAATCAGCACCGGAGTGGAGAAAAAGCTCAAGGTGAAAAAATATGTTTCGTGCAAAACCTGCCATGGTAGTGGCGCCGAAGACCCTAATGCCACTACAACCTGCTCTACCTGTAAGGGTGCCGGTTATGTAACCCGCGTGCAACAAACTATTTTGGGCGCGATGCAAACGCAATCGACTTGCCCAACCTGCGGCGGCGAAGGTAAAGTGATTACTAAAAAATGTACGCAATGTGCCGGCGAAGGCGTATTGCGCGAAGAAGAAGTAATCTCGGTAAACATACCTGCCGGAGTGATGGAAGGCATGCAGCTTTCGATAAACGGCAAAGGAAACGCAGCCCGTCATGGCGGCATCAATGGAGATTTGCTGGTGGTGATTGAAGAAGAACCGCACGAAGAACTAATCCGTGACGAAAACGATTTGATATACAACCTGTTACTCGATGTTCCAACGGCTATTCTCGGCGGTTCGGTCGAAGTGCCAACGGTGGACGGCAGGGTAAAAGTCAAAATAGACCCAGGCACGCAGCCTGCTAAAGTGCTTCGCCTGCGCGGAAAAGGTTTGCCGAGTGTAAACCGTTACGGAACAGGTGATTTGCTCGTGCATATTGGAATTTATATTCCGGAAAATCTGAATAAAGACGAGAAAAAAGCAATCGAAAAACTGCAAGAATCGCCTAACATAAAACCAACCGCTTCTGCAACGAGAGATTTTTTCCGAAGGATACGCAATATGTTTGATTAATCATAAAGCCTGATTTTTTATATAATAGAGATTATATCGAATAAGTGATTGTGAAGTTAAAAATCAGTTCTTTATTACCCCTAATTAGCTCCTTGCAGTCGCTGACTTTCAGTTCCCCTGAAGGGGACTTTGGCTTAATTCGAGCTGTTTGTATCTGCCAGAAGCCCCTTTAGGGATTTGGGGTGATAAAATAAGTTTTATAATCCGTTGAACAACATTTATATATAATCTTATTCGATATAATCTCTAATGAAGAAGGCAGAGAATATCGAATGAGATAAAAAATCTAACCACCATCATTGTAACGGTTTTGGTGGTTAGTTTCATTAGAAAAAGCTTCGTTTTTTTGTTTTATATTTGCAAAAAAATAAAACAAACCCAATGCTCTCCGATTTTCTTTCAAAAAAAATACTCGAACACCTGCCTTTCGAGCCTACCGATGAACAGGAACGACTGATAGAGAAATTGTCGAAATTTCTGATGTCGAGAAATTCGGACGAAGTTTTTGTACTCAATGGCTATGCCGGTACGGGAAAAACATCGGTTGTCGGAGCATTGATAAAAGCGTTGACCGAATTTAAGCAAAAAACCATCTTAATGGCTCCGACAGGGCGAGCCGCCAAAGTTTTTGCTTCGTATGCCGGACACCCTGCTTTTACTATTCATAAAAAAATATTCCGCCAAAAATCAATTACCAATTTCCACTTTGAAGTAGCCGATAATCTGAATAAGCATACGCTTTTTATTGTAGATGAGGCTTCGATGATTTCCAATTCATCGTTTGGCGAAAATATTTTCGGAACAGGACATTTGCTGGACGACCTGATCTCTTATATCTATTCGGGCGAAGGTTGCCGGCTGTTGCTGTTAGGCGACGATGCACAGCTTCCACCTGTAGGACAGGAAAACAGTCCGGCACTGGAAGCAAGCGTGCTCGAAGGATATTCGCTATCTGTTTCGTCGTTTGGGTTGCAGCAAGTGGTGCGCCAAAGCAGCGAGAGCGGCATTTTGCATAATGCCACAATAATCCGCGAACATATCCGGCAAAACAAAACGAACAAAAAACCTCAATTTGAATTGACCGGATATAAAGATGTCAAACGCTTGTCGGGCGCCGATCTGATTGATACGCTCAACACAGTGTACGATCGTGAAGGAATGGAAAATTGTATCGTGATAACGCGCTCAAATAAACAGGCTTCGCGCTATAATCAAGGCATACGCAACCAAGTGTTGCAAAAGGAAGAGCGCATCAACAACAGCGATTTGCTGATGGTAGTAAAAAACAATTACTATTGGGCAAAAGACTATGAGAAACTGGATTTTATTGCCAATGGTGAGATTGTGGAGATAACCCGCATTCGCCGGTATTATACCATGTATGATTGTGAGTTTGCCGATGTCAGTTTGCGTTTTTTGGATTACGAATACGAATTGGATGCCCGCATTTTGCTCGACTCGTTTGCTGCCGAAACACCTGCTCAAATGGAAGAATTGAACAAAAAACTATTTGAAAAAGTAGCCGAAGATTATGCCGATATAGGCAACAAGCGCGACCGCATGAAAGCCATTGCCGAAAATGAGTTTTACAATGCGTTGCAAGTGAAGTTTGCCTACGCCGTTACCTGCCACAAGGCGCAAGGTGGGCAATGGAACACTGTGTTTATCGACCAGGGCTACATGCCACCCGATAGCCCGTTGACTGCTGATTATTATCATTGGCTCTACACAGCCATCACCCGGGCTACGCAGAAACTGTACTTAGTGAATTTTCAGGATGAGTATTTCTCTATATATTAATTTACATATTTATCAAAAACCTAAAATTATTTGGTAAACCCGAAAAACTTATCGAAATTTGTCCTCGCTTTTTACTATAATGAATTAATGAAAGAGTATCATTTTCTAAGAAAATATTTACGAGTAGCTATTATTATGGCTACCACAATTACATTTTTTTTCACTATCAGTTGTTCGGGCGACAAACTGGATGTTGACTCAAAAGCTCCAAAACGAGAAGCCTTGCCTACCATGACAGCTTCGAATGTAAACACGATTATTTCGGACTCCGGCGTTGCCCGCTTTCGCATCGTTGCCCCCGAATGGATTGTCTATGACAAGGTACAAGAACCTTATTGGGAATTTAAAAAAGGCATTCATTTTGAGCGATTCGACCAAAGTCAAAAAATTGACGCTTATATGGATGCTAAAAAAGCAAGATATAATCAAGCAAAATCTTTATGGGAATTTAATGGCGATGTGCAAATAAAAAACCTGAAAGGTGAGATTTTTACCACTCAACAATTATTTTGGAACGAAGCCATTGGTAAATTTTATTCTGATAAAGAAATAAATATCAAACAAAGAACCAAAACCATTACCGGTATTGGGTTCGAATCCAATTCGTCATTTACGCGCTACATTATCCGTCGCCCTACAGCTATAATTCCTGTGGCTAACCAATAGTTGCCAAAATCATGAACACTATTATTATAGTAATCATATCATTGCTATTTTCGGCTTTCTTTTCGGGTATGGAAATAGCTTTTGTTTCGGCCAATAAATTGCGGTTTGAATTGGACAAGAAGCACAAAAGCCCTTCTGTCATTTTCTTAAGCCAATTATTTAAAAATCCGCAAAAATTCATTTCTGTTCTTTTGGTCGGCAATAATATTGCTTTGGTAATATATGGTCTACAAATGGCAAATTTATTGGGAACTCCGCTAAGCGCCATTTCCAGCAATGCTGTATTTACTACCGTTTCGGAAACACTTATTGCCACTGTTATCGTATTGGTTACAAGCGAATTTCTACCCAAAACCATTTTCCGGATCAATCCTAACTTATGGCTTAAAATCTTTTCGTTTCCTGCATGGCTATGCTATATCATCCTCTACCCTATTTCAACTTTTATGACAAGCTTATCTATCGTGATTTTACGAATATTCGGGAGAAAAACGGATAGACCGGTAAACCATTACAACTTGAACCGGACAGACTTGGATTACTGGGTGCAAGAAAGCATTGAAAACAAGGATGAAAATGAAGAATTGGAAAATGAAGTAAAGATTTTTCAAAATGCACTTGATTTTTCGAGTGTAAAATTGCGCGATTGTATGGTGCCACGAACAGAAATCGAAGCCCTAAGCATCGACACTCCGATTGAGGTATTGAAATTGCGTTTCATCGAAACCGGTTTTTCGAAAATCATCATCTACAAAGATACTATTGATGATGTGGTAGGCTACATTCATCTTTCCGAGATGTTTACCAATCCAAACGATTGGCAAAAAAATATCAAACCGCTCCCTATCGCCCCCGAAATAATGCCTGCCAACAAACTGCTCGAAATATTGATGAAACAAAAACGCACAATGGCAGTTGTGGTAGATGAATTTGGAGGAACAGCCGGCATTATTACTTTAGAAGATATTATGGAAGAAATTTTTGGCGAGATTGAAGATGAGCACGACAGCAACGACTTGATTTCAAAAAAGATTGGTGACGATGAATTTATTCTTTCGGGACGATTGGAAATAGATGCCGTAAATCAACAGTACGGGATCGATCTGGAGGAGTCGGACAGTTATGTAACCGTTGCCGGCTATATACTGCACCACCACGAGGATTTCCCGAAATTAAACGAAATATTGAAAATTGGGAATTATTCGATTAAAATATTGAAAGTAACCAATAATAAAATAGAATTAGTGAATTTGCGAAAAATAGAAAATTAAAAACTTTTTCACACTTTCATTTTTTCAGTTTCTACTTTCAACATTTTTTTGTACATTCGTGCGCTCAAAAAATATGTAATTTTTTAAACTAAAAATAAAGATGGCAACATTAGAAAAAATCAGAAGTAGAGGTGTTTTGTTAATGATTATCATTGGGGTAGCATTGATCGCATTTATTGTGGGAGATTTTGTCCGGAATCCTTCTCAAGACACTTCGATGGGTAAAATTAATGGAGAAAAAATAAAAAGAGAACAATTTCAGGAAGCTGTTGACCAATATATCAGTGCTTACGAAATAGAAAACAACACAAAAGCAGATGAAAATATCACGGCTCAAATTCGCCAGGCTACTTGGGATCAGCTTATCCGCCAACAATTGGTAGCCGAAGAAGCCGAGAAAATCGGTTTGGCTGTGAGCCAGAAAGAACTTGAAGATATGACCGTGGGAGAAAAGCCTCATAGCATGATTGCAGGTCGCCGTCTGTTTATGAACGAAGCCGGACAATTTGACAAAAATCTTGTGGTAGAATTACTTAAAGAATTGCAAAAAAAACCTACTTCGGGAGAGGAACAAGAAAGATTTAATAAACTTAAAAACTATTGGATGTATTTTGAGAACGCTGTAAAAACAGGCAAACTCGAAGAAAAATACAATACTTTATTGAGCCGCACTCTAAAAGCCAACTCTGTAGAAGCTAAAATGGCTTTTGATGCTAAAAAATCAACTACCGATTTGTTGTATGTGCAAATTCCTTATACTTCAATTCCTGATGCTAAAGTAAGCGTTTCGGAAAAAGAAATTGCAGACAAATACAACTCAACAAAAGAATTATACAAACAACCGGAAGAGACTCGCGAAATAAAATTTGTGTCCTTCGACATTAAACCAAGCCCTGAAGATTTCAAGAGCACCGAAGAAGCTATCAACGCATTGAAAGACGAGTTTGCAACTTCAAATGATGTAAAATTGGTTGTAAACAAAGCCGGATCTCGTCCTTACCAAGATATTGCCATGGCAAAAAGAGATATTGATCCTGATTTAAGTAACTTCGCTTTCAGCGGAAAGGCAGGCGATGTATTTGGTCCGACATTGTTTGGGAACACTTATAAAATGGCTCGTATCATGGCGAGCGGCATTGCTTCGCCCGACTCTTTTGATGTGCGACACATTGTGGTTTTCTATGAGAACGACACGGTAAAAACCAAAACAGTTGCCGACAGTATCCTGAATGCTTTGCGTGGTGGGGCAAACTTTGGTCAACTGGCTATGAAATATTCCAAATTCCAAACAGCACGACAAGGTGGCGAATTAGGTTGGGTAACAGAAGCTTCGGTATCAAATGTTCCTAACTTGGGTAAATTACTGGTAAGCACGCCTGTAAATACATTCTTTACTTACAAAGATGGACAGGCTACTCAAATTTGGGAAATCACTAAAAAAACAGCCAATGTGCCTAAAGTGAAATTAGCTGTGATAAGCATTGAAACAATCCCAAGCAAAACAACTTACAATAATATCTTTACTAAAGCGAAAGAATTTGCAACAGCTGCTACAAGCCAGGAAATGTTTGAAAAGACAGCACAAAAGTCAGGTTATATGATACAATCGTCTCCTGAATTGGAAGCTAACACCCCTAATTTATTCAACCTTAAAAATTCGCGCCAGATTGTTCGTTGGGCATTCGATAACGAAAAAGGCAGCATATCGGATGTGTTCCCACTCGACAATGTATTTATGGTAGCCGAACTTACTGATGTTAATCCAAAAGGATACCGTTCTTTAGAAAAAATTACTCCTGAGATTAAATCCGAATTGATGAACGAGAAAAAATCAGCTTTGATTTTGTCCGATTTGAAATCGAAAAACACTTCCGATTTGCAGACATTGGCTACTCAAATGTCAGTAAAAGTTGATACGGCTATGCAAGTAAACTTTGAATCTTCATCATTTGGCAATGTAGGATTTGAACCAAAAGTAATTGCTGCAGTAAATAACGCCGAACTTAACAAAACATACAAACCTATTGCCGGCAAAAATGGGGTTTATGTATTTGAAGCAATAAAAAGATACGACAACCCGCTTCCATTCAATGAAAAAATGGAGAAGAACCAACTTACCATGCGTTACGGATATGCGGTATACACAGCTATTGAAGCTCTAAAAGACAAAGCTGAAATTAAAGATAATAGATATTCATTCTATTAAATTGCGAATTAACAAAACAAGACTGGAAACGGAATGAGCAATCATTCCGTTTTTCATTAAAAACGATATGCAAAAACAAGCACTCATCGGGAAAACATGGCAGGAACTCAAAGCGATAGTTTCGGAACTGTCATTACCTGCCTTTACAGCCAAGCAGATAGCCGAATGGTTGTATAAAAAACATGTGTCCGATATAGATGAAATGACCAATATTTCGCTTAAAAATAGAGAAACTATTGCCGAAAAATATTGTGTGGGCAAAAATGCTCCCGTTGAAGTAATGGAATCTGTAGATGGCACCAAGAAATATTTGTTTCAAGCCGAAAAAGGATTTGTCGAAACGGTTTATATCCCGGAAGAAGACCGCCATACGCTTTGTGTGTCGTCGCAAATAGGCTGCAAAATGAACTGCCTCTTTTGCATGACCGGAAAGCAAGGTTTCGCAGGCAATTTGACTGCTGCGGATATTCTGAACCAAATCATGGCGGTGCCCGAAGCCGGCAAACTCACCAATATTGTGATGATGGGCATGGGCGAACCTTTTGACAATACGCTCGAAGTGCTTCGTGTGCTCGAAATCCTGACAGCGGATTATGGCTATGCTTGGAGCCCGAAACGAGTAACTGTTTCCACCATTGGACTAATTCCGGGAATGAAAGTTTTTTTGGACAAATCAAATTGCCATTTAGCTGTCAGTTTACACAATCCATTCCCCAACGAACGATTGGAGCTAATGCCTGTCGAAAAAGCTTATCCAATAACTGATGTAGTCGATTTGTTGAAGAAATATGATTTCTCACATCAACGCCGCATCTCGTTTGAATACATTATGTTCAAAGGTTATAACGATACGATGCGTCATGCTCGCGAACTGGTGCGCTTGCTTTCGGGCTTGGAATGCCGGGTGAATTTGATTCGTTTTCACGAAATCCCGGATGTTGATTTACAGTCGAGCGATACTGACAAAATTATTCAGTTTCGCGATTATTTATCTGATAATAAAATAACAACTACTATCCGCAAATCTCGTGGAGAAGATATTTTTGCTGCCTGCGGAATGCTTTCTACTTCTAAGAAATAAGTTTTATCTTTGAATCTATTTTGAGAATAAAAATGAAAGAAAATATTCAATTATTTGAAGAAAAAAAAGTTCGCACCATTTGGAGCGAAGAAGAAGAGGAATGGTATTTCTCTGTGGTGGATGTGGTTGGTGTTTTAACAGATAGCACCAATCCAAGAGATTATTGGTTCAAAATGAAGATTCGAGTAAAATCAGAAGATGGTTTTGAACTGTCGACAATTTGTCGACAGTTCAAATTAAAAGCTACTGATGGGAAAATGAGGGAAACTGATGTTGCCAATACCCAGGCTATCTTCCGTATCATTCAATCCATTCCATCACCCAAAGCCGAGCCTTTTAAGCTGTGGATTGCACAGGTTGCCAAAGAGCGTTTAGACCAAATGCAAGATCCGGAACTGTCTATCGAACAAGCTATGTTGGACTACAAACACCGTCTGAACCTTGATTATAACAAGATATACAGAATGAACAAGATTTTTTCATATATAACTTATGACCAAAGAAGAGCAGGATAAATTTACGCACGATATTATTGGATGTGCGATGGAAGTACATCGGATAATAGGCAATGGTTTTCAGGAAGTTGTTTACCAGCGAGCATTATCTATCGAAATGAATTTACAAGGAATTGAACATCAGCGTGAATTTGAAATGCCTCTGTCTTATAAAGGTTTTAATGTCGGTGACCGAAGGGTAGATTTTCTCGTTGCAAATGAAATATCGGTTGAAATAAAAGCGGTTATTAATTTGGAAGATGTACATTTAGCACAAGCAAAAAATTATTTGGAAGCGTATAACCTGCAAACAGGATTATTGATTAATTTTGGCTACAATAGTTTACAATTTAAGCGGCTATTCAATAAAAAATTTAAAATTTAATCTTGTGGGATTTTGAAAATCCTGATAAAATCAAGGTTCAGACAATATACTAAAACGCATGAATTTAGAACAACAAATAACCACCTGCGTAATTGAAGCAGTAGAAAAACTATATAATGTCACTGTAACAACAGAACAAGTACAGCTTCAAAAGACAAAAAAAGAATTTGAAGGCGATGTTACTGTGGTTGTATTCCCGTTTGTGAAAGCGGCACGCAAATCGCCGGAGCAAGCCGGACAGGAAATTGGAGAATACTTACAACAAAATGCGCCCATCATAAGTGCTTTTAATGTAATAAAAGGGTTTCTAAACCTTTCTATTGCTTCCGAATATTGGGTTTCTCAATTGAATGAAATCAACAAAGATGATTTGTTTGGCACAAAAGCGGCTACTGAAAACTCCCCATTGACGATGATTGAATATTCGTCGCCTAATACCAATAAACCGTTGCACTTGGGACATATCCGCAATAATTTGTTGGGATATAGCTTGTCGGAAATCGAAAAATCAGTTGGCAATAAAGTGGTGAAAACCAATATTGTGAATGATCGCGGCATTCATATTTGTAAGTCGATGTTGGCATGGCAAAAATGGGGTAATGGAGAAACACCTGTCAGTTCAGGAAAAAAGGGAGACCACCTGGTGGGTGATTATTATGTGAAGTTCGACATCGAATATAAGAAAGAGATAGACCAATTGGTGGCGCAAGGCATGGATAAGGAAGACGCTGCTCGCAAAGCCCCCCTGATACAAGAAGCGCAGAAAATGTTACGTAAATGGGAGGCCCATGATCCAGAAACGATTACCCTGTGGCAAACTATGAACGGGTGGGTATACGAAGGTTTTAACGTAACTTACAAAAGATTGGGAGTGGATTTTGACCGTGTTTATTATGAATCGCAAACCTATCTGTTGGGAAAGGAAATTGTGCAGGAAG
>JAVBLE010000052.1:0-21768 GCA_031553685.1 Paludibacteraceae bacterium
CGCAACTGCGAGTTAAAGCTTTCAATAATATTGGTTGTATACATTAGCTTTCTGATAGGTTGAGGAAAGTCAAACATGGGCGATATTTTTTTCCAGTTATCAAGCCAAGATTTTATTATATAGGGATATTTGTTTGACCAAATTTCATCAAAACGGGCTAATGCTTTTTCGGCCATTTTAAGGTCAGTAGCTTGATAAATTTGTTTTAAATCTGCCACTACTTCTTTATAATCCTTGCGTGGTACATACTTCAAAGAGTTTCTGATTTGATGCACAATACATAATTGTACCTTTGTGTTTGGAAAAACAGCTTCCACAGCCTGAGAAAGCCCTTTAAGGTTATCTATACTGGCTATGAAAATATCCTGTACTCCCCACTGAGGGACTTGCCTTGACGAAGTTGTTCGATGGCTTCTTGCTCAAAGTTATTGTAATTAAATTCTTTGTTGTCCATTCTTTTGTCTGTGTTAGGGGTTGTAAAATTATTCTTTTTTACCTTTCCCCGTTGACACAGTTTAATGAACAGACCCACACAGTTTAATGAACAGACCCCCATTTTACTCAACACGCCGAGCAAATTGGTCGGTGTGCCGACCTTTTTTGTCGGTGTGTCGACCGATTTGCTCGGCATGCCGACCTTTTTGGTCAATGCGCCGGTCTTTTTGCTCGGCGTGCCGACCAATTTGGTCGAAACGCCGACCTTTTTGAGGGGGTGGTAGGGCGTTGCATGTGGTCATTGTAGGGGCGTTTCATGCAACGCCCCTAAATGCAACGCCCCTACTGTGGTTAATTGATTGTAATTTCTTCGTGTCTTCGTGTCTTCATCCCTTCGCGTTTATTTTTGCGTGCAAGTGTTTTTGATATTAACACGAAGACAAAAAGGCACAAAGACTCTCTCCCATTTGTGTAACCAATTGCTTTTCTTAGAAATAGCAACCGGTTAAATTATGTTATTTCAATTCTTTATATAGCTTTTGTTAAATAAAAAAGGTATTTTTGATATTGAAAAAATTTACATTGTCAAACCCTTATATTTAAAATAGCTATGGACAAAAAGAAATTACTTACCACTAATCAAGGAAAACCAGTGGATAATGACCAGGCCTCTTTGACTACCGAAAATCCGACATACACTTTGATATCGGATACCCATTTGGTTGAAAAGCTCGCACACTTCGACCGCGAGCGAATCCCCGAGCGCGTTGTACACGCCAAAGGCGCCGGAGCACACGGATACTTCGAAGTAACACATGATATTACAAAATACACTTGTGCAGCCTTTCTGTCAGAAATAGGCAAGAAAACAGATGTTTTTGTACGCTTTTCTACTGTTGGAGGCGAAAGAGGCTCGGCCGACTCCGCAAGAGACCCGCGCGGATTTGCCGTAAAATTCTATACCGAAGAAGGAAACTACGACATGGTAGGAAACAATACCCCGGTTTTCTTTATTCGCGATGCTATCAAGTTCCCTGACTTTATCCACACCCAAAAACGACATCCGGCCACCAACCTGAAAGATGCCAACATGTTTTGGGATTTCCTTTCACTTACACCCGAAAGCATTCACCAAGTAACCATTCTATTCTCCGACCGTGGTACTCCTGCTTCGTATCGAAATATGAACGGATACACAAGTCATAGCTTTATGTGGTATAATGAAAAAGGAGAATATTACTGGATCAAACTACACTTTAAAACCGACCAAAAGGTCAAAAACCTTACACGCGAAGAAGCCGGTTCGCTCGAAAGCTTCGACCCCGACCATGCAACACGCGACCTGTTCGGCAATATCGAAAAAGGAGAATTTCCATCGTGGAGTGTGTATGTACAAATAATGAAGCCCGAAGAAGCAAAAAACTATAAGTTCGACCCATTTGATGTAACCAAAGTGTGGTATCAAAGCGATTATCCACTTATTCCGGTAGGGAAAATGGTATTGAACAAAAATCCTGAAAACTACTTTAATGAAGTAGAACAAGCCGCCTTTTCTCCAAGCAATTTTGTGCCGGGCATAGGACCTTCACCCGACAAGATGTTACAAGGGCGGCTATTTAGCTATCCCGATACACACCGGCATCGTTTAGGAACAAATTTCCACATGATACCAATCAATGCCCCCAAAGCAAAAGTAAACACCAACCAACGAGACGGTTTTATGAATATGGGCGGCGAAGGAACAGCGCCAAATTATTATCCGAACTCCTTTGATGGAGCAGCTCCCAACAGTTCATACAAACTGCCCGAAGTAGATGTACAAGGCATGGCTGCTCGGCACGAGTATATATTGTCAGATATTGATTTTGTGCAAGCAGGCGAATTATACAGCCGCGTAATGACGGACTACGACCGAAACAACTTGGTAAACAACATTGCTTCGCACTTAAAGAATGCCGACAAACGAATTCAACTTCGCCAAACAGCCTTGTTTTACAAAGCCCATAAAGATTATGGAGAACAAGTTGCTAAATTATTAGGTCTTGATATAGAAAAAGTAAAAGAACTTGCCACTATGTCACAAGCAGATAGAGTAGAAGCTACAAAAGCGTAGTTTGTATATCAATAAAAGAATGACACAAATAACCTGCTACTCCTCGTTTCATAACGAGGAGTAGCAGGTTTTGCGTTTCAAACGCCGAACTAACTAACCCTCGTTAGGAACCAACGGTCATCGACCAGAGGGAGATAAACGAGGATTAGCGGGCTTAGCTTATTTGGATTTAATCATAGAATTCACAAAGAGCACAAGTAAAATACTATACTATTTGTGCTCTTTGTGAAACTTGCCCCTCGCCGCTATGCGGCTCGTTTGTTGGATGTTTCTTTATCCGTGTCCATCGGGCACAAGTGCTGCCATGCTAAACCTCCGCTTAAAAACAACCTCTACTTTTTTTGTCCAAAAATTCTTATTTTTGTCATAAAAAGAATGCCCAATGAAACACCCATGAGTAAAACTCATACAATCCAATGACTAATTGGGGGGTTAACTCCCGTAGGCGCTAATCACAGTCGAAGCGTGTTCGTTGACCTTCGGTTCCAATCTGACCATTAAAATAAAGTTATAGACCCATGAAAAAAGTCCTGCTAACCAATCGCCTTATCCATGAAGGAATAGAAGAACTGTACAAGCACTTCAAAGTAACCATTCCTGAAGCCGAAGCATTCGGTATGGACGAGTTGCTTCGCCTCTTGCCCACGCACGACGCGCTCTTGCCCACATTCTCATTCAACATTGATAAAAAAATAATAGATGCCGGACGCAATCTAAAGATCATAGCCAATCATGGCGTTGGATACAACAACATTGATGTAGAATACGCCACACAAAAAGGCATTATTGTAACCAACACCCCCAACCCCGTAACCGAGCCAACCGCCGAAATGGCAATGGCGCTAATGTACGCCTGCGCCCGCCGTATTGCCGAGTGCGACCGCAAGCTACGCACGCCCAACGCGCTGAAATGGGGATTGATGGAAAACCTCGGCGTATCCATGCACGGCAAAACACTCGGCATCATCGGATTGGGGCGGATAGGCAAAGCCATTGCACGCCGCGCGGTAGCATCGGGCATGAAGATCGTGTATCACAACCGCCACCAATTACCTGCCGGCGAAGAACAACCATACAATGCCACCTATCTGTCGTTTGACGAATTACTAAAAACAGCCGACTTCATATCCATAAACACACCCCTTTCAGACGAAACAAAACACTTAATAAGCACACCGCAATTCAATCTAATGAAGCCTAATGCCATATTAATAAATACCGCCCGCGGACCGGTAATAGACGAAAAAGCATTAGTTACAGCCCTGCAAGAAAACAAAATACTCAGCGCCGGACTCGATGTGTACGAATTTGAGCCGGAAATCACGCCCGAATTACTAACTTTGGACAATGTTGTGCTCGCCCCACACAATGGCACAGCCACCATCGACGCCCGCATTGCCATAGCACAAGACGCTTGCCGCAATATCATTAATTTTTTCAATGGAGGAGAAATATCGAAAGTAAATTAACCCATGTTTATCTGTTGAGTAGCTTATATGTTTTATTTGAAATCAACAACTCAACCAATAAGCAAATAAACAAATTATCATGAATGCACATATCCTAATAGCCTACACAGTAGTAATTAATTTTGCCGCTTTTTTAATTTTTGCCGCCGACAAATATCGGGCAAAGAAGCAACTCTCGCGCATAGCCGAGTGGAAACTCTGGTTTTGGGTGATTGTGGGCGGTAGTGTAGGTGCATGGTCGAGCATGTATATGTTCCGGCACAAAACCAAACATTTGTCGTTTGTAATTGGCGTCCCTATTGTTTTTATTTTACAGATATTCCTCTTTGCTTGGGTGATGAGTATAATGTAATTCTTTACCGCAAGGCACGCAAAGGAGGCAAAAAATCTTTGTTATCTTTACAAAATTCATTGCGAACTTTGCGGTAAAAAAACTACTTTTGCGGTTTCAAAATCATCTCCCTTATGCACGAAAAAATTATTATCCTCGATTTCGGTTCTCAAACCACCCAATTGATCGGTCGCCGTGTGCGCGAACTCAACACTTATTGCGAAATAGTTCCTTACAACAAATTCCCCTTTGGCGATGCCCATGTAAAAGGCGTAATCCTTTCGGGCAGCCCGTTCTCCGTTTACGACGAAAAAGCATTCAAAACCGATTTGGCAGAGATCAGAGGCAAATATCCCGTGTTGGGCATTTGCTACGGAGCACAATTTATTTCACACACTTCGGGCGGAAAAGTAGAGCCCGCAAACACCCGCGAATACGGTCGTGCGCACCTTACCGAAACACACACCGATGATGCTTTGTTGCAAAACATTTATAAAGATGCACAAATTTGGATGTCGCATGGCGACACCATCACCCAAATCCCGAATAATTTTAAAATAATAGCCTCTACTCCACAGGTAAAAATTGCTGCTTATAAAGTAGATGGCGAAAAAACTTGGGGCGTGCAATTCCATCCCGAAGTATATCACAGCGAGTGTGGCATGCAGTTGTTAGACAATTTCCTCAATATCTGCGGCTGCAAAAAAGATTGGACTTCGGCTTCTTTTATCGAAGAAACAGTCAAAGACCTGAAACAAAAGCTGGGTGATGACAAAGTAATCCTTGCCCTTTCGGGCGGAGTAGACAGTTCGGTTACAGCCGTATTGCTCAACAAAGCCATTGGAGAAAATCTAACCTGTATATTTGTGGACAACGGTCTGTTGCGCAAAAACGAGTTCCAACGCGTGCTGGACGATTACGCCCATCTCGGCTTACATGTAATCGGCGTAGATGCCAAAGCCAAATTCTACAGCGAATTGGCAGGCGTTACCGATCCCGAAGCAAAGCGCAAAATCATTGGCAAAGGCTTTATCGATGTCTTCAACGAAGAAGCCCACAAGCTAAAAGAAGTAAAATGGCTCGGGCAAGGCACTATTTACCCTGATATTATCGAATCGCTTTCTATTACAGGCACGGTGATTAAATCGCACCACAATGTAGGCGGACTCCCAAAAGAGATGAACCTGAAATTGGTCGAACCGCTTCGTTTGTTATTCAAAGACGAAGTGCGTGCTGTAGGAACCGAACTTGGCATGATGCCGCATTTAATCAAACGCCATCCATTCCCCGGACCCGGCTTAGGCATTCGTGTATTGGGCGATATTACCCCCGAAAAAGTACACATTTTGCAAGAAGCCGACGATATTTATATCCAAGCCCTGCGCGATTGGGATTTATACGATAAAGTATGGCAAGCCGGAGCAATTCTTTTACCCGTTCGCTCGGTAGGTGTAATGGGCGACGAGCGCACTTACGAAAATACCGTAGCCCTCCGCGCCGTAACCTCCACCGATGCCATGACTGCCGACTGGGCACACCTGCCACACGAGTTTCTGGCAAAAGTATCCAACGAAATCATCAATAAAGTAAAAGGTGTAAACAGGGTAGTGTACGATATCAGTTCCAAACCCCCAGCGACTATTGAGTGGGAGTGACAAAAAACGGCGTTACAAATAAGTTGTAACGCCATTTTTATTCTACTTCATCATACTTCCCGTTTCCATCAACCGTTTGTGGAAATCGAAAGCCTTGTCGAGCGTGTGCGGAGTATGCAGCGCCGGCGAGTGCTTCAAACCAAACTCCAAGTACTCAGTCAAAAGAGGTTTATAATCAGGGTGAGCACATTTCTCAATAATAAGCCGCGCACGCTTTACAGGCGATAAACCGCGTAAATCAGCCAAGCCCTGTTCGCTCACAAAAATCATCGTATCATGTTCCGTATGGTCCGTATGGCTTACCATAGGCACAAAAGCACTGATTTTGCCCCCTTTAGCCACACTCGGGGTCATAAAGAACCCAAGCAGGCAGTTGCGCGCAAAATCGCCCGAACCACCAATACCGTTCATCATACGGGCGCCGTTTACATGCGTACTGTTCACATGCCCGAAAATATCAGCCTCCAGCGCCGTATTCATCGAAATAACACCTAACCGGCGAATCACTTCCGGACTGTTGGAAATTTCCTGCGGACGAAGCACAAACTTGCTTTTCCAGTTCTTCGCATGCGCATTTTGCTTATATTTCTCCTGCCCTGCAATCGAATAACTCACCGAAGCCCCACTGGCAACAATCAGTTTATCCGCCTCTAAAATATCAAAAACACAATCCTGAATAACTTCTGTATAAAGCGAAACAGGCACTTGTTTCGGGTCGCGAGCCATTGCGCCAAGCACCGCATTTGCCACATTGCCCACGCCGCTCTGATAAGGTAACCCTTCAGGCAAACGACCTTTTTGGCGCTCATGAGCAAGAAATTCCAGGATATACCCCGCAATAGCATTCGAGTCGTCATCCGGCTCAGCAAAAGGCTTAAGGTTATCAGGCAAATTAGTTTCCACAATAGCAACGATTTTGCGCGGGTCAACCTGCACATACTCTTTCCCTATACGGTCGCCACTCGAACGAATATTAATAATATCCCCAATCGCAGGAATAAACAAATCATGCACACCAATAAGCGTATCGCCATAATGACTGTTAAGTTCGATAATCACGCGGTCGGCAGTTTCGAGGTAAGTAGGCGTATTGCCCCCACATCCGGTCAGGTAAATCTTACCATCAGGAGTAACCTCACAAGCCTCCACCAGCGCCAGCGTAGGCTTAGGTACAAATCCCATGCGAATCATCCGGGCAGAATGCGCCAAATGCATATCCAGGTAATCCGTATCACCCTTATTAATACTGCTTCGCACATCAGCATGGCTCTGATAAGGCAAACGCATATTCATAATACCCGCACGGGCAAGAATACCATCACACTCGTCGCCCACCGAAGCACCGGTATAAAGCGAAATGCCAAAATCCGAGCCATTCGCTTTCAATTTCGCACCTCGCTCGGCAAGCGCTTTAGTTACCACCTTAGGGTACGCCGCGCCTGTAAAACCGCTGATACCAATAATTTCGCCGTTGTTTATCAAGGCCGCCGCCTCTTCGGCAGTCATTAATTTACTTTTAAGTTCAGGATGCATATTTTATATTTTCTTTCGGATAAAATTATATTGTTTTATATTCTTTTTTGCGGCACAAAAGTAGTTCTTTTAGGTCGATAAACGAAATTTCAGCACTGTTATTTCTCTACTTAAAGATAAAATAAACAGCCAAAATCAGAAAGATAAAGCCAATAATATGGTTAAGGCTAAGCACCTGTGTTTTAAATACAAATGAAACAAAAAAAGTAAACACAACCAAACTGATTACCTCTTGCATTACCTTTAGTTGCCACAAGTTATACGGACCCCCATTCTCCACAAAACCAATCCTGTTTGCCGGCACCTGAAAACAATACTCAAACAAGGCTATCCCCCAACTGATAAGGATAATAACCGGTAAACCCCGATTGACAAACCAACCCAATTCCTTAAACTTCAAATGCCCATACCATGCCAAAGTCATAAACACATTCGACACAACCAATAAACCAATAGTTGCAAACGCTTTCATATATCAATCACAATAAAAAAGCCACAAGAAACACTTGTAGCTTTTTAGTCCATTATTCAATAAATTAAAAATCGGCACTCTTAGGAGTGCGGGCAAAAGGAATCACATCACGGATATTAGCCATGCCCGTTACAAACAACAACAAACGCTCAAAGCCTAACCCAAAGCCCGCATGCGGAGCCGACCCAAACCTGCGTGTATCCAAATACCACCACATATCCTTCATTGGGATATCCATTTCTTCTATGCGGTTTTTCAATTTCTCATAGTCATCTTCGCGTTGCGAACCACCAATAATCTCCCCAATTTTAGGAAACAGCACATCCATGGCACGAACCGTCTTCCCATCCTCATTCATCTTCATATAGAACGCCTTAATATCCTTCGGATAATCTGTCAGAATTACCGGACATTTAAAATGCTGTTCTACCAAATATCGTTCATGCTCCGATTGCAAATCGATACCCCACGACACAGGGAATTCAAATTTCTGTCCGCCGGCAATTGCTTTCTCAAGTATCTCGATCCCTTCGGTATATGACAATCGAACAAAATTATTTTTTACCACAAAGTTCAATCGTTCAATCAATTCCTTATCCCACATTTCGTTCAAGAAAGCCAAATCATCCTGACAGTTTTCCAATGCATACGATATCAGGTATTTCAAGAAATCTTCCGCCAAGTCCATGTTTTCATCAATCTCATTGAAAGCCACTTCGGGTTCAATCATCCAAAACTCAGCCAAGTGGCGTGGCGTATTCGAATTTTCCGCACGGAAAGTAGGTCCGAAAGTATAAATAGCACCCAAAGCCAATGCGCCCAATTCACCTTCAAGCTGACCCGAAACAGTCAAACTGGCAGGCTTGCCAAAGAAATCTTCCGAGAAATCAACAACGCCATTTACTTTAGGCATTTCGCCCAAATTAAGCGTAGTAACCTGAAACATCTGTCCTGCCCCCTCACAATCCGACGCTGTAATAATCGGTGTGTGCATATAGACGAATCCTTTATCATTAAAATACTTATGAATAGCAAAAGCCATGGCATGGCGAATACGCAACACCGCACTAAAAGTATTGGTTCGCGGGCGCAGGTGAGCTATCTCGCGCAAAAACTCCAACGAATGTCCTTTCTTTTGCAAAGGATAAGTAGTTGGGTCAGCTTCACCATAAACAAGGATTTCAGAAGCCAAAATCTCCTTATCCTGACCTCCTCCCTGCGAAGCCACCAATTTACCGGTCGCACTAATACAAGCACCGGTAGATATCCTTTTCAGTAATTCTTCATCAAAGTTTGCCAAATCAACAACAATCTGGATATTTTTGATAGTTGAGCCATCATTCAATGCAATAAAATTCACATTTTTATTGCCGCGTTTAGACCGCACCCAACCTTTCACATTCACTGTCTCTGCCTGAAAAGTAGAGCTTAGTAACTCTACTATTTTTGTTCTCTTTATCATAAAATGAAAAATATTTTGAATAAAAAACACTTGTTATTCAACAAGTGCAATTGTTTCGTTTCTTTATTTTCGATCAATAACTCTTTCCGCACCCACTTTACTCATTGCACAACGAAAACCGATATCATTGGTGCATTTAGTTTGCTCCAAATAACGCCGTGTACCGGGATTTAACCAGAATGCACGGTCGCGCCATGATCCTCCTTTATAGACACGCGTTGTATTTGTAATTTTAGGCGACAGTAAACTTTCCGGATTTTGATCCCGAGGCGATTTTGTTACATCATAATCTGGATCATATATTCGTTTGGTAGCAACATCAGGGTCGATTGCTTTTTTCCAATCCTCAGGAATCTTTCCCGATTTAGCATCACCATCCCGAAAATCGCGCACATCATATTTGACATACGCACTCATCGAATCTTTTGTAACCGGATAAGTGTATTTTACTCGACCCAATTCATCAATCACAAATTCACGAGCCGTTTTCCCTTCTGCAAATGTCGCCACTAACAATGACGATTTGTATTCGTTCCCACGAAAAGCGTTGTATTCATCAAAATATTCAGTTGACAAAGGACGGTACACATCCATTACCCATTCGTTCACATTGCCTGCCATATTGTATAGCCCATAGGCATTTGGTTTGTGCGACATAACCAAGTCGGTAATAGCTGCTTTATCATTCAATTTGCCAATCCCCATCATATCCCCACGACCTCGAATGAAGTTAGCTTGTAATTCACCTTGACACTTTTTACTCTTCGTACCTTTTTCCCGCATTCGGTGCCCTCCCAACCAAGGGTATTGCTGCTTTTCGCCATAGTTATCCTCACCATCTTTGCTCGAAATACCATAAGCAGCATACTCCCATTCGGACTCAATAGGTAACCGAATATCTAAAAATAAAAGACCATCATTGACATTAATCTTCCGTTGTTCGCCAAAAGCATCTTTTTTAGGTTTTGCCCCATCTTCAGGAACATACGAAGAACTCAACAAATATTTTTTAGTATTAAAAACTAAATTATTGCGAATATCATCAATATCATCATTTGTTCGAATCGCGTCAAAATCAGGAAGATTAACAATGTGATTTTTATATAAAACCAATTCGTTTAACCTATCAGACCGCCAAACACAAAAATCATTCGCCTGCTCCCAATTGATACCTACTACAGGATAATTGTCGTATGCCGGATGAACAAAATAATATTCGGTATAAGGTTCATTGTAAGCCATTTCCGAACGCCAAACAAGTGTGTCTGGATATGCTCGGCGAATAAGTTCCGGCGAATTGTGAAAAACCATTGTTGTCCAATTTAGGTATTCGCGCCAATTCACATTACTCACTTCATACTGATCCATATAAAATGAACTCACTGTTACCCGACGGGGAGTATTATTCCAATCGTCTGAAATAATATCATCTGTACGCCCCATAGTAAAAGTCCCCCCTTCTATGTAAACCATATTAGGAGGGGCTAATTGTTTATACTTCTTTGTTGAAGCCTCAAATCCGGCAGTCTTAGGATCATTATAAGTCCAACCGGTAACAGAAGAAGCTTGTTTATTTGAACAAGAAACAGTTATGAATGATAAACAAAGTAATAATAATTTAAAAACTACCTTTAGTCTCATTAATAACTGTTTCTTGCAATAAAAATCGTATCTTGATTTTTATTATTTTCTTTCAGCAGCAGGTTCTACACCCACTTTGCTCATTGCGCAACGGAAACCAACATCGCTTGCCGATTTCGTTTGTTCCATGTAACGGCGTGTGCCAGGGCTTAACCAATATGCACGATCTTTCCAGGATCCACCTTTATAAACACGGGTTGTATTTGTTAATTTTGGAGCCAACATGCTTTCTGCACTGGTTGCCTGATCCGGATCGTACATTAATTTTGCCGCTTCATCCGGGTCCATAGGAGTTTTCCAGTTATCAGATGCTTTGCTTGATTTAGCATCTCCATCTCTAAAGTTACGCACATCGTATTTGATATATTGATCCATAGAATCTTTTTCTACAGGATATACATATTTCACACGACCCAGACTATCAATAACCGGAATTTTCACTTGTTTTCCTTCCATTGTGGAACTTAGCAACAATGGCGATTTATATTCATTACCACGGAATGCGTTGTATTCTTCATATTGTTCGCTTGAAAGAGGACGATACACATCCATCACCCATTCGTTTACATTACCAGCCATGTTATACAATCCGTAACCATTTGGCCAGTACGATGTAACAGTGTTTGTGATAGCAGCTTTATCATTCAAGTGCCCACCTAATCCCATCATATCACCACGACCACGCACATAGTTCGCCATCATTTCACCACGGAATTTTTTATTTGGATTACGCATTTGATGACCAGCCCAAGGGAATTGTTGTTTTTCGCCAAAGTTTTCTTCTTTATCTTTAGCTGAAATACCATAAGCGGCATACTCCCATTCTGACTCAATTGGTAAGCGGATGTCTAAGTACAATATGCCATCTCGGCTACTAACTTTGCGTTGCTCCCCAAATGCATCTGTCATTGGTTTTTTACCATCTTCCGGATTGTATTCCGAACTCTGCAAATACTTGTCTGTATTATACACTAAGTTGTTTTTAATGTCCTCAGCATCATCATTCGTTTTTATCGACTCATAGTCTGGCAAATTAATTATTTTGTTTTTATACATAACCATTTCATTCAAACGGTCTGTACGCCAAACACAATAATCATTAGCTTGTTCCCAACTTACACCTACAACCGGATAGTTATTATAAGCCACATGAGTGAAATAATAATCTACATAAGGCTCATTATAAGCCAATTCCGACCGCCACACCA
Organism: Paludibacteraceae bacterium; assembly: GCA_031553685.1. Taxonomy (GTDB): domain Bacteria; phylum Bacteroidota; class Bacteroidia; order Bacteroidales; family Paludibacteraceae; genus JAFGVL01. The sequence continues at coordinate 12,320 of JAVBLE010000052.1, forward strand.
ATGTGTCAGGAGTTGCACGACGAATGAGGTCTGGATAGTTGTGTAACACTAACTTAGTCCAATGCAAATATTCATTCCAGTTCAAATTACTGATCTCACATTGATCCATATAGAACGAAACAACAGTTACCCTGCGAGGTACATTATTCCAATCGCTTGGGATATCTTCATAAGTACGCCCCATTGTAAAAGTTCCACCTTCGATATACACCATACCGGGAGGAGCGACTTGTTTCACATTTCGAGCGACTTGAAACCCTCCGGTTTTAGGATCATTGTAAGTCCATCCTGTAACTGATGAAGTTTGTTTTTTCGAACAAGAAACAGCAGCTAACAATACACAAAAAAGCGCTGCTTTTGACATTAAATTAAGTTTCATAGTAATATTACGATTTTAATTTCGGTACAAATATAACTTGATATATTGAATGATATTGTGTATTGAACACAATTTTTTACAAAAAATTATTTTACCCCTAATTTTTTGTGGGCGTAAAGGTATATATTTTTCTGTTTTTGAAAAAATTTTAAATGTTTTTTTTACTCTTGCTATTTATTTTTGTCGAAAAGTATATGCTTCCAACATTATTTTTACAGCAAAAATTTATATGTTTACAAAAAAATATACATTTGTAGATTAAAAAATCATTTTATTATGGATATTGGTTTCGGAATAAAAGATATTATTGATGTTTTATTAGTAGCTTTTTTATTGTACCAAACTTTCCGATTGGTGCGGGGAACGAGTGCTGCAAATGTTTTCATGGGGATTATGGCATTTGTAATTTGTTGGTTTTTGGTATCCGTAGTATTGAAAATGCAGTTGCTTGGAGCCATTATGGACAAAGTAATGAGCGTAGGAGCTATTGCACTATTTATTATTTTCCAGCAAGAAATTCGCCGTTTCTTTTCGATGATTGGGAATGAGAAAAACTGGGCTATTTTTAGGTGGATTTCAAAAAAAACGGGCGCAAGGCAAATAGAAGATTTTACAGTTGTTCAATTGATAATGGCATGTTCGCACATGTCGAAAAACCGCTGTGGGGCTCTTATTGTTATTGAAAAGAATGCTGATTTGAGCGGGTTTTATACTTTAGGCGAAACTATTGATGGAAAAATAAACTCCCGTTTGATTGAAAGCTTATTTTTTAAAAATAATCCGCTACATGACGGTGCGATGATTATATCAGGAAAGCGGATTATGGCTGTAGGTTGTATTTTGCCTGTTTCAAAAAACCAGAGCATACAAAAAAACTTGGGGCTACGCCACCGTGCAGCTTTGGGTATTGCCGAGAAAACAGATGCAATCGCAATTATTGTTTCGGAAGAAACAGGAAAGATTTCGATTGCCGAAAAAGGCAAATTGCGGTTGGATATTTCGCCCGAAGAGCTTAGCAAGGTATTTTCGGGCGAAATATAATTCCTATTTCTTTGGTTCCATTACCACACTTGGCAAAATCATTTCTTCGAGCGAGATACCTCCATGTTGGAAAGTGTCTTTGAAAAAGGTTACGAAATGATTGTAATTATTTGGGTATGCAAAAAAATCTTGACTGGTGGCAAATATATAGGTTGAACTCACATTGGGCGCAGGCAAGTTCGCTTTAGCCGGTTGGGTTATATCATATACTTCTTTCTTGTTGTAATTTAGATTTTTACCTACCTTGTACCGGATGTTTGTATTTGTATTCCGGTCGCCAATTACTTTGATGGCATTATTTACGCGGATTGTACCATGGTCGGTGGTTAACACTATTTTTACTTTATAATTTGCCAATGCTTTGAATAAATCAATGGTTGACGAATGTTTGAACCACGACAAAGTAAGCGAACGATAAGCTGCTTCATCCTGTACCAATTCGCGCATCATTTTAGAGTCTGTCTTCGAATGCGAAAGCATATCAATAAAATTGAGCACACAGGCATTGAAATCATTATACATTAATGATGGCAATTTCTCAATCAGCTTTTCGCCAGCATGCGAGTCGTTTATCTTATGGTACGAAAATGAGTGCTTCCGACGGAAACGGTCGAGTTGCGTTTGTATCAATTCTTCTTCGTGAAGGTTTTTACCTTCTTCCTCTTCTTCTTCCACCCAAAGGTTCGGGAACATTTGCTGAATCTGTAAAGGCATCAATCCGCTGAAAATGGCATTACGGGCGTATTGTGTCGCCGTTGGCAAGATGCTGTAATAAGCTTCTTCTTCCTCTAATGTGTAATATTCGCTAATAACATCTTTTATTACAAGCCATTGATCATAGCGAAAATTATCAATAACGATGAGGAATACTTTTTCGCCCTCATCAAGGTGTGGAAATATTTTTTTCTTGAAAAAATCGGGACTCATCATTGGGCGACTGTCGGGATAATCGAACCAATCCAAATAATTTTTCTTGATGAATTTGGTAAATGCCGTATTGGCTTCTGTTTTTTGCATTTGCAACAGGTCTTTCATCTCGTTATCGGCAGCGTCGAGTTCGATTTCCCAAAACAACAGCTTTTTGTACAATGCAACCCAGTCTTCAGTAGTTCGGCAATCATTAATTTGCATGCTGATTTGCCCGAATTCGGTACGATAGTTTGTAGTAGTTTGCTCTGAAATAATTTCCTTGATATGCACATGTTTTTTGATTGCCAGCAAAATCTGATTTGGATTTACCGGCTTTATCAAATAATCAGCAATTTTACTGCCAATAGCCATATCCATGATGTTTTCCTCTTCGTTTTTGGTAATCATCACGATGGGCGTAGAGGCATTCAATTCTTTGATTTGCGAAAGGGTTTGCAAACCGCTCAAACCGGGCATATTTTCATCCAGGAAAATAATATCGTAATTATTCTCGCGGCAAAGGTCAATGGCATCTTTCCCATTGTTTGCCGTAAATACTTCGTATCCTTTTTCTTCCAAAAAAATGATATACAACCGAAGTAGATCTATCTCATCATCAACCCAAAGTATTTTCATCTGTTATAAGTTTTATTTTTGTACAAAAAAGAGAAACTTATATGTTAGTTTCCCTTTATTTCTGTTGTAAGATAATTATTGATAATTTTATTTATATAAACCACTCTGTTAAAAATATCCCAATCATAAATAATATGACAATGTGTGTTTTGATTTCGTTTGTACCGATAAACTTTTTCACCATATTTTTTATGTTGATCATAGTAACAGTTCAAATGAAATGATTGTTTGCAAATAGCATCAATTTCGACAGTCAAATCATCTATATAAGAAACTGCATGAGTAACTTCCAATGGATGCTTTTCCCAAGTTACCAAACCATACAAAATATCTTCCAAATCTTGTCGGGCAGCCAAACTAGAGATAACCATCTTCTTTTAATCTCTTTAGCAAATCTTCTTTTACCGTTTTGCGAAATTCTTCACTACTCATGTATCCTTCAGGGATTTGAAACGGTTCGGCAACTGTATTAGTTTCAAATTCTACATTTTGAGGATAATGTCGCAATTCGTTTATCAGTTTGGCTCCGACAGCTGTACTGTCATCTATTCGTATGGTATGTATCATGATTCTTGCCTTTTTATATCTACAAATATACAAAATTTATTTCATATAATTTGTCCGGCTAAAGTTCAAATAGTCAGCAACAGCCTTTGTGCGAAGTAGTTCAGCTTGATTTTCGTCCGAGATGAGGACACTGCGGTATTCTGTCCCGCGCAATGCCTGCAAAAGTTCCTGTTTGCGCAACACTTGGAACATATACGAGCGTGCGGTATTTGCTTCGGGCATCATTCCGACTGTGATAAGCTGTTGCTCGTCATCTATCGGTGTTCGGGTTATTTTCAGGTTCATAAGCGGATAATAGGATGTATTATACGCTTCGAGGGTCGATTTCAATTTATCAAAATCAAATTTACCCTTTGTTACAATAATAGCATACGCATGTGGCGCTGTCGCATTCACCTTGTAGTTGGCAGCCATTGGTTGCGCAGGAGTTGCAGGTGCAGGCGTTGTTGCGGGTTTAATTGCCGGTTGTGTTTGCGTAACCGCTGTTTTTTTTATGGTTGTAGTATCGGCAACGGGCTTTGTTGTTGCCGGTTTTACCGTTGTTTTTGGTTGAACTGCCGGTTTTGGGGTTACAGCCGTTGTGTCAACCGGTTTACTTGTCGGTTTAGTCCCTGTAGTTGCCGTTTTTTTCGTAGTAGTTGTGTCTGCTACCGATTCCTTTGTAGCCGGTTTTGCCGGTTGTTGAACCGGTTTTTTAATCGTTTTAGTCGAGTCGACAACAGGTTTCTTAATCGTTGTTGTATCAACTGCTGGTTTAGTTGTTTGTTTTAGTTCTTTTGTCGCAGGTTTTTTCACAGTGACTGTATCAACTGCCGGTTGTATTACAGGTTGTTGGGCAGTAGCCGGTTTTGTTTGCTGTGTTACCGGTTGTACAGGCTCAACTTTGGGTGCAGTTAGCGGTTGTGTTGGTTGTATCGTATGCGGTTGTGCCGAATGTAGTATATTATTATTGTAAAAATCAAGATATTGTTCTACCGGCAATCCTTTGCGCAGCATTTGATAGTTTGTTTCGGAAATAGCAAAAACAGAATAGTTTTTCCCACTCAAAACATTGCTCACATCGGCATTTGAAAGCAAACTGTTTTTGTACCAAACAGCTTCGTCCAAATTATCAAACGACGATATCGTTACTAACCGATTGCTTGCATTGTATTTTTGAATGTCTATATCAAAATTCTTTATTAAAAAGCCGGTGAAGTTATAACTTGCTATATTGAATTGCAGTTTATTAAAATCTACATCATTTTCTGCCAATATCCCAATAAAATGGCGTTCTTTATTTTGCACCACAAATTTGAGCGAATCACCGCCGTCTACAATTGTTGTATTTTGAGCATCGCGCAAGCTAAGCATCGAACCATGCGAACTGCCTGTCTGCACTTGATTTCCTTGTTTTATCAATGCCAAAATATCTTTAGCCATCGGGCTTACATCGCTCTGCGGATATGTTTCGACAATTTTTTCCATATCCGTTTTCAACGCCTCCGTATTGCCTGCTTTGCCTTCGCTCAAAGCGTTGAGGAAAGCAAATTTAGGCATTAATGACGATAATGGATAATTTTCTTTTATTATTTTATAATTATTGAAAACAGCTTGATAATCGCTTTTCAAATACGCAAAATAGGTTTCCTGATACAACGAATCCTGCACATCGTGCATTTTCGCCATGCGCTCCGCATAATCCGGTTGGGCGAGTGCTTTGGCATAATTTGTCTCAGGATATTTTTGGATCAATTCGGTACGATAAGCCGTTGCCTGATCGGCATTTTCAATCTTTTTATTTAGTTGATGAAGCGAATAAAGCACTTCGGGTGTGCGTTTATCGGCTGGGAAACGGCGGTTCAGTTCTTCCAATGTTTTGATTGCCATCGGAATGTCTTCGATTTGATCTTTGTAGATATTTGCCTGATTATAAAGAGCCGTCGCTATTTGTTCGTCCGACGCCTGTAATTGCTGTTCTGTAACCGGTATTTGTTTCAAATAATATTGAATATCGGTATTGACATTCGACTGAAAATCGGCAGGCGAACCTCCGCCTTGTTGACCTTGCCCATCTTGAGCCACTGCTTCCGAACCATCGGGAGTTGATATAACAAGTTTATTTTTCCGTCGCCAGTTGTCTTCCAGTTTGCGCGTTCCCCAACGCTTTTGGAAATCAGCTTTTCCGGTAGCCACCAACGACACATTGTAAAAATACCAATTGCCTTGTTGTCCCATGCCGCCACCCATTGGAGGCATTCCGCTATTGTCATCCTCCATGCCGCCGCTTTGTGCCGCAATTGCTTTTTCAAACGCTTCTTTTTGGGCTTTTTCTTCAGCCAGCAGTTTGGCTATTTGCTCTTTTACACGAGCTTCCTGCACTTCTTTTGGCAACTTGGATAGAGCCTGCAAGCTGTCTTGCTGAATAACAATTTGTGCCTGTTGGTTCAAGTCGTTCAATTGCTGGCTGAGGCGTGTTACACGGGTGTAATCAGGCGAATCCATCGAAATAAGCGAAGCAGCCTCTTCGTAATATGGCTGTGCTTCTAAATATTTGCTTTGAGAATAATACAAATCGGCAAGCGAAACCAAAGCCTGTAATTTATCATAACCGCCAGTTTTGCTTTTTTCTACTGCTAACTTATAGTTTTTAATCGCCTCATCCGTTTTGCCTTGAGCCAAATAGATGTCACCAATTGTTGTATAGATTTTATCATGATTTTCAGCATATTTAGGCGACCTCAACATTTTATTCAAATCTTTGACTGCCTTCTCGCTGTTTTTATTATCTGCCTTTGCCCGGCCAATGCGAGCACTCAAATCCATTTCAAATGACGGATTTGATTTTAAAACTTTATTATAATAATCTATTGCCTTCGAATTTTGTCCGGACGACTGATACAATTGAGCCAACACAAACCGGGTGCGCACCAGTTGTTTTTTATAAGTTTCTTTATCGGCAGCCACTTCCAAATAAGGAATAGCTTGTTTTTTTTTATCTTGCCTGATTAATAAATCGGCGCGAGTAGTAGAATACAGTCCGCTCAACTTGGACGACATTTGCTCTTTGTTTGCCAAGTCAAGCACGCTTTCGGCTTCAAAAAGCCAATCCATTTCGATATAGCTGCGAGCCATCCAAACACGGGCTTCGGCAACAGCATCTCTATTTTCGCCAAAATGCTTGACAATATAAGTAAATGTACCAACTGCCTCCAAAAATTGCGCTTTATGAAATTGCGCCTTACCCAACAATATCCATGCTTCATCCATTTCCGGATTGTACTCTTCTTGTGCCATGAACGACTGATAGGCGGGATCTTTTGCTTTTTTAGCGTTGCGTTTCGGTTTTTTGCGGATAGAATGTTCCTTGACCGCTTTTTGAGCTTTTTCGATAGCTCTGTCCATTTGTGAAGTAGCCGCATCGGCACTCGCATGATTGCTGATCGGATAAAGCGGAATTAACTTCGAATAATCATCTACATTGGAAGTATAAATATTATTAATCCCTTCTTTATAGGCTTCATATCCATTGAAATAGACATTATAGTGGGTAACAAGGGCTTGCCCATTACGGCTCATCCAAGTATTTTTCGTATTGGAACAACCAAGCAACAAACAGGCTGCCAAACAAGTAATTAATGCAGTACGGATATATGTTTTCAAGCTAAAAAATCTTTTGTTAGAGACTATTAAACGACAAAAATACGATTTTATTTTAAATCGTAGAAGTTGTTTAAAATTAAACCGTTCATCCGTTTAAAAATTGCTTCTTTCCACGCAATGACGACGAGTAACCGTAGGGGGCGTTGCATGTGGTCATTGTAGGGGCGTTGCATGCACCGCCCCTACGAACGGTATGCATTTTTTGCATTTCCCCCAAATATCCCTTGCCCTGTCTAAACCATGATTTATAGGATTTTGGGGATTTTGTAAGATTAATTCAATACAATCAGGAAAATTTCACAAATCCCACAAACCCGCTACTCCTCTCTTATCGTAATAACGACGGATAACCGTAGGGGCGTTGCATGCAACGCCCCTACGAACGGCACACATTTTTTTGCATTTCCCAAAAATATCCCTACATTTGCATTTACATAACCGACAACGGTCGGACCGATTTTATTAAAAACAAAAAAGCGTTAGCTTTATTTTGGTAATCGAAACCTGAGAAATTTCAACACGCCAAAAAATAAGTAGTTAGCGCTCACATCGTTTTATACGGCGTGGGCTATTTACTTGTTTGGCGTAGGGTTTTCTCAGGACCTCGATTACTAGCAAGCCATAGTTCCACGCTTTTCAATTCTACAAACCTGCCAACGGGGACTTGAGGCAAACAAAAACTTTTTATAACATGAAAAAGATTTTTCTTTCGCTGTCAATCCTGTTGGCAGCCGTGCTTTTACAAAGTGTAAATGCACAAATGAGTGTGGGAACAAGTGCTGCACCAAATGCAAATGCGGTACTCGATTTGGTGAGTTCGAACCAAGGATTATTGCTGCCTCGGGTGGCGTTAAGTTCCACCACAAGCGCTTCGCCTTTGAGTGCACATGTAGCCGGTATGCATGTGTATAACACAGCTACCGCCGGAACTTACCCAAACAATGTTACGCCAAGTGAGTATTACAATGATGGAAGTAAATGGATACAAGTAACAAGTGCTCCGGATATGGCTATTGGGCGAGCTACTTTAGGTGCGGGAGTAAATGTTTTAAATGATGGGAAGTGGCGTTATACTGGCACCAGTATTACACTTCCTCCTGGCAAATGGAGAATAGATGTTGTAATGGTTTTACATACAACAATTGATGGTGTAAATACACGAATTACAGGAGCGAATGAATATTATTGGGCTCATTCATCTTTTGCAACATCCACAACTCTTGATTCAAATCCTTCATCAGACATCGAAGGAGCTTTTCTTATAAGCGGGGCATTGCCATCAAATGCATATTATTCTTTAGTAAATGGCTATGTAATTGTAAATAATGCTAGCGGAGCAAACAAAACATATTATTATATGGGTAGAATAAATCAAGCAGTTAATGCTCCGGCAGGAGTTGCTTTTAGAGCATTTGGTGGAACCGGAGGAGGCGAAAACGGTGTGACTTATCAAAAAGTACAATAAAGAGAGGTGCAAAACTTTAGAGTAAAATAAATATAACTCAAGTTCAATATAATGAATCCTATTAGGAAAATATATATCATATTAAGCCTGATAATAGGGCTTAATATCCCTGTCATGGCGCAAGTTCCGAGCAACTTGTATGGCAAAGCAACCATCGGCGCCCACCCAACCTTAGTCAACGGCAGCCTTACCAACAAAAGCACAGGTGAGCTATATATGGGCGCAGGCACCACAGGGCAACAGAAAAACCAGTTTACCCTTACCGGTAATTATCTGGGCGAAAGCGGTTCGAGGCTTTACACTTCGATTACTGCCAATACCAATGCTTCCGGCACAAAAGGCTATTTGTCCGTATCGGGCACAGCCAGGAGAAGCGGCGGTTCGACACTGATTGTACTTGATCTGTTGAGCACTTGGGACGGTAGCCGTATTGACTTAGCCGAAGCGCTAAACACAGGCTCTGATGTTGACGCCTTTACCATGAATGCGACTACGGCAAGCACTTCGGGCAGGACGGCAAAACTGTTTAATGAACTATCGGGAACGAAAAGAATCTGGTATATCGGCGAAGAGCCGATTATCGTTTCTTCATGTGAAAGCATTTGCGAAGGAGCAGGCAGTTTTACAGTTACTTTGAGCCGGTATACAGGCACGATAAGTAAATGGCAGTATTCGTTCAGTCCATATTCTACTTGGACGGATATAAACCAAACGACTGAAAATTTGGTGATTGAGAACCTGCCGCAAGCGGCTCGCTTCCGCGCTGTGGTAAACGGAGGAAACATAACCGATTATGTCGCTGTGAGTACA
>JAVBLE010000049.1:0-25823 GCA_031553685.1 Paludibacteraceae bacterium
TGTTGGGGTTCCACCTCTTCCCATTCCGAACAGAGAAGTTAAGCCCAATCACGCCGATGGTACTGCAAGTATGTGGGAGAGTAGGTCGCTGCCTTTTTACAAGTCCTCTACATGTTTTTTTGTAGAGGACTTTTGTTGTTATAGGGATAGGTACGCCAATCCGTCCTGCAGGGCGGACGCGCGAGGGATGGAAGCGGCACCCCGCAGCCACCTCTCCTTAGCTTCTCTCTACGGGAGAGAGGCTAACTTCGGCTGACGACAGTTTGTGTGATGACTGTCGGTGGTGGCGAGGAGTATAGCGGACAGCCCGACCCGACCTCCCCTTAACCTCCTTTAAAGGAAGGGGAATGGATAACGGATTTACTTCCTTTGTGTAATAAGTGCCGGTGGGAGGGACGCGCCCAAATTATCGTTTTTTTTTATGTATTTAGATCATCATCGTTAAGGATTATGGGGCAACACAATGAATTGGGTAAGTTAGGTGAGAAGTTGGCACAGGAATATCTAATTTCTAAAGGTTATGTGATTAAGCATACGAATTGGCGGTCGGGTAGGAAAGAATTAGATATTGTTGCAACTAAGGATGGTTTATTGGTTATTGTAGAGGTTAAAACTCGTTCTACTGATTTTTTTGCATGGCCTGAAGATGCAATAAATTTGCAGAAAATTAAATTGACGGTTACTGCAGCGCATAATTATGTACTTTACCATGGATTGGATATTGATATTCGTTTTGATGTTATTTCAATAGTGTTAAGAAATGAAAAACTATATGATTTAGAACATTTTGAGGATGCATTTTATCCATCAATTTGGTAGTGTTATAAAAAATATTATTTTGGGGAAATGGGGTATGTATGCTATTATTTATTTTTCGGCAATCGGAACAGATACTCCAACCCGCCTTCCAGCCTGTTTTTCACGACAATGTTTCCTTTGTGGAAAAGGACTGCATTTTTTACTATAGACAATCCTAAGCCTGAACCGCCGGTGTTGCGCGTGCGACCTTCATTGATGCGGTAAAAGCGTTCGAACAGGCGATTTAAGTGCTGTTCGTCGGCAATGCCTACTCCATTATCGGCAAACGAAAAGTAATAGAAATCTTTGTCTTCATTGTATTGCCTGATTGAAATGGTAACACTGCTGCCGGCATAACGAATGGCGTTTTCGGTCAGGTTGCGGAAGATGGAATAAAGCAGGTTTTTATTCCCTTCAATAATTGTTTCCTGCGGAATATTCCACTCCATAAACATGTCTTTTTCTTGCAACGGAATTTCTAAATCGCTTTTCAATCCTTCTAATAAATAATTGATATTCACTTTCTCCAAAGGAAAAGCTTGCGGTGCTTCTTCCATTTTGGTAATCAGGCTCATATCTTGGATAAGTTCGGACAGGATAAGTGTTTGGTTATAGGCTTTTTCGAGAAATTGCTGAGCTTTTTCTTTATCTAATGATTGCTGTAATACAGTTTCTAAATATCCGCGAATACTAGTTACCGGCGTGCGCAGCTCGTGCGCAATGTTGCCGGTCATTTCTTGTTTGAGCAGGCGTGTTTTTTCTTGTTTGGTAATGTCGTTGATGATAATTTCAAAAGTTTCGTCGTCGAAAATATTGATTCTGATGGCAAAATATTTTCCTTGTTTGGCGATTTGCGTTTCGAAATAATTTTCATCTTTGGTGTGTGAGGATAAAAATGCCGTTACTCGCTCAAAAAGCGGATTGTCGAAAATAAATGCCGGTTCAGTATTGGGTTCGTCTTCAATGATGTTGAGGTATTGAATGAACAAGCCGTTGTAGAACAACACTTTCTTTTGGGAAGAAAAGAAACACAAGCCTTCTTCGGAACTGTATACATGCTGCAATAGTTTTTCGCGTTCGGCTGCAATTTCTTTTTCATTTTTTTTGAGATGATGGTAATTTTCGGCAATTTTTGAGCCTATTTCACCCAATTCATCGTCGGGAAAATCGGTATTGAACGAAAGTGTGTTTTCGTTGATAGTTGAATGCGAGAAATCGCGCAGTTGCTTAATCGATTTTCCAAATCTACCTGATACATAATTGATTAGAAATAACATCACTATAAAAAGTACCAGCACATAATACAAAAAGAAATTGTCTGCTTTGAGTAAATGTTTTACCTGCACATCGTAAGGCAAAGCTACACGGATATAGTAATCGGGAAAATTTTTGACATAATAGAGATATTCCAATTGGTTGGACGACGAAATGCGAATATCGGTGCCACGCCCGTCGGTTTGCGAGGATTTTATTTCGGGACGGTTCAAGTGATTTTCGAGCGTGTCAAATTCGTCTATTATATTGTCATACAATACTTTTCCTTGTCGATTGATAAGCGTGAGGCGAATGTTGGCAGGAAGCAGCGAAAGGATTGAGTCCGGCGGTTGGTTTTTGTGCAAAGCAGCCTCGACAACCGAAGTGTAGGCGTCAAGCTTTTCTTCCAGTGCTTCGGTTTTGTACCGCCGCTCGCGCGATTGCTCCAAAATGACTATTCCTGCCGTAAATAAAGCGAACAGAATAAAGAAATAGAGGAAAAGCCGGTGTTTGTATTTTAGTTTCATGTTGTTTTTGGCTCAAGACAACTTAATAATTCCCATATAGATTTATTATGCTTATTTAGTACTGATGCGTTAAAAATTGATGCTATATGTGATTAATTGTTTTTCGATATTTTGATTGACTTGAAATTCAGTAAGCAATTCATTTAAAGATGATTCGTTAAAGCTCCAAAACTTAAATTCAATACTTTCTATGAAGAGTGATATTATTTTTAATTCAAATCAAAAAGTCCAAAGCAAAACATATTTATTTGATTATAAACATATTAAAATGGACATTTTAAAAATTAACGCATCAGCAGTAATTTCCAATCAACATGCAGCTTAAGATCAAATACATTATTGTTTTTCATTTTCTTTGGTTTTGATACATTTTGATACGAAAATATACGAATTTGATTTGAAAAATAAACTAAAAAATGATACGATTTGATTCGATTATATTCAATTATGATCCGAATTATTTGTACAAACGATCAATGTCACTTTGGTTGGAATTTTACATTATCTTGTTACTCTAAATTTCTTTTGTTGATTAACCCTCCGGTTAATTGCTCTACAATATCCTTGCAGTTGTTTGCAAGCTGCTAACTATCCCAAAAACAAAAGCCGAAGCGGGCAGCAAAAGTTCAATTACTGATTTCAGAAGGCTTGCAGACAGGAAACTAGTTAGCTGCTGCATTTTATTCTGTCAGCTAACCGTAAAATTCCACAACCTTTTGTTGCTGTTAATTTTTCCAAATTCTCATAATAATTTAAACCAACAATTCCTGTTCCATGATTTGCAGTTGTTGTTTCAGTTATTGTATAACCATTGTCAAGAAGAATATATCCTTTTTCTATCTCATCATCGTACCAAAGAAAATCTACAATTTTTCTATTTTGAATGTACCTCAATTTATTTTCTTGATATTCTATATTATAAGGTTGGTATTCATTAATTTCTGTTTTAATTCCAAATAATTTCTTCAACCTGCCGAAAAATGTTCTTTGATATGCGCTGTATTTATCAACTATTTCCTGAATGGTTTTTTGTTCTTTGTTAACAAAAGAAATAGGAATATCTGACAAATTCACAAAAACACTTTGAGCTTTCTTGTCTAACTCCTTAACCCAAACATCAGTAGGGTCTCCAAATGGAATATCAATAATAATCGTATTATCAAGTTCAATAAAACATTCTCCTTTGTCAAGTCCATTTATTTGATACTCGACGATGGTATAAATATTTGTAATTGTTTTACCTATCAGTTCTTCTATAAACATAAGCAGTTTGTTTTATTCATCTTGTATTTTCAGCAGTTGTAGCCCTAGTACCCAAGTTAGCTACAGGCATTATTCAATTCTTTTTCCGATGTAAAATACATATCCGTAATATGCTTTGTATTTGTGATACAATGATTTTTCGTGTCGTTCGCTCGCAATAAATTCTTCGACAGTTTTATTTCCTGCATACTTTTTCAAGAAATTTTCTTGTGCCAACACTTGTGGTGCATAAAAATGTTCTGTCCAACAATTTTCAGGCAAAATAAATGTCGCGACGGGAATATACCCTGCTTTTTGCATTTGGGCGACTTTGCTTGGAATTGTATCTATTCCGGGATAAGCATTTTGCCAAAATTCTTCAATTTCGGCAGGACGCTCGTTTGTAAACCATGAAGCCTCTGTAACTGCAATATGTCCGCCTATTTTCAAGAGTTTCCGCCATTCGCTCAATCCTCGCTCAAAACCAATATTATAAATTGCCCCTTCCGACCAAATCAGATCAAGCTCTTCGTCCTGAAAAGGAAGTTTTTCCATATTGCCAACAATACCTTTCACCCTGTCTTGAAAATGGTGGCTTTGGGCATTTTGATTGAATTGATCGATAAACTCGGGGAAAAGATCAATCCCTGTGATATTTCCCGTTGTGTGTTGCGCCAATGTCATTGTTTGTCCACCTGTTCCACAGCCAATATCTGCAATTTTCGACTTGTCGGTAAGGTTTTCTATAAAACTCAACGCTTTTAGTGTAACTTCGGGACTTCCGGGTCCTTGTCGCTCTACACTTGCAAAATATTCACAGATTAAATTAAAGTCAAAATCGTGAATTGTTTTATTTTCATTTTCCATGTGCTATTTTTTTTACTTTACTTTCATGGTAAAAATTATTGATTGCTCATACAGTGAACCGATACCCAAAGCCCGAACGGTTAGATATCAATCCGGCACAGGCACCGAGTTTTTTACGCAGGCGGGTAATGTGTACATCGACCGTTCGTTCGGTGATGTAAGGCGTTTCTGTCCATATTTTATCAATTATGTCTTCGCGCGAAAAAATCTTGTCGGGATGTTGTGCCAACAGCACAAGAATTTCAAATTCGGTTTTAGTAAGCGTGATTTTTTCGCCTTGCACAATTACTTCTTTCAGTTCGATGTTGATAGTAATATCATCAAATTCAATATTTTGCAATGATTTTTTTTCTATGGATTGCTGCGAAATATGATTTCGTTTAAGCACAGCCCGAACTCGTGCCACCACTTCTTTGATCGAAAACGGTTTGGAAATATAATCGTCGCCACCGACAGAGAAACCTGTGAGCATATCGTTTTCGGTGTCTTTGGCAGTGAGGAAAATAATGGGCGTTTGGTTGCCGTTTTTACGCAACATTTCTGCCATTTTGTAGCCGGACAAACCTCCCATCATTACATCGAGCAAAATGAGCGAAGTGTCGGGCGTGAGTTTTTCCAATGCTTCTTCGGCAGAATGCACACATACAATCTCGAAACCTTCATTCGCAAGGTTAAATTCGAGTATTTCGCAAATGTCGCGCTCGTCGTCAACGATTAGGATTTTTGACATAAAAGTTTTATTTCTTACAAAAATAGGGAATAATTTTCTTTTGAACGCAAATTACGCAAATCACACAAATTTACGCAAAGAATATTCTGCAAATCAGTGATTGTTAGGCAATTGTTGATTTTTGATAATTCGCGCTTTTTGCGTAATTTGCGTTCTATTTACTTATTCTTTCGCCTTCCCGCCGTGTTTCAACACTTTAGCATCAATATAAAATACAATTTCTTCGACAATATTGCTGCAATGGTCGCCAATGCGTTCCAACTTACGAATAAGTAACATTAGTTTAAGCCCACAACGGATAAAGTGCGGATTTTTTTGCAAATATTCGTCCAAAACACTTACCGCATTGCGATACAAAATATCTACTTCCAAATCTTTGGAAATGATTTTGCCCGAAATCTTCGTGTTTTCGGATTCTATCGCCACAAAACTGTCGGACAGCATGCTGATAAGCATATCAAACATTCGTTCTATCTGCAAATCTTCAATTATTTGCGGGTCTATCTTCGCGCAATCGTCCTCGATAACATGCAGTGCGATACCTTCGGCAAAATCACCGATTCGTTCGAGCGTGCTGCTTATTTTGATAAGCGACAATACCAGTCGCAAATCAATTGCCACAGGACTATAGAGCGCAATGTAATTTTCGCAATCACTATCGATTTTCAGTTCGAAAGCGTCTACTCGTTTTTCGCGCGCAGCTATTTCGCGTGCCAGTTCTATATCGCTTGCCAGAAAGGCTTGTTTCGACTTTTCGAGCTGCGAAAGCACGAGTTTCCACATTTGAGCTACTTCGCCCTTGAGTGCTATAAGTTCTTTTTCTGTATGTTTCATGATTTCAATTTACAATTTTACAATTTACAATTTACAATTGAAATACAAAATCGTCAATAGTAAATAGTCTAATCGTCAATGGGTTTATCCGAATCTTCCGGTAATATAATTCTGTGTTTGTTCTTTTTCGGGATTTAGGAACATTTTTTTTGTATCGTTAAATTCGACTAATTCGCCCAACATAAAAAAACCGGTGTTATCGCTTACACGGGCTGCTTGCTGCATGTTGTGCGTAACGATAATAATTGTATATTTCTCTTTCAGTGAGTGAATTAATTCTTCGATTTTCGAGGTCGAAATCGGGTCGAGAGCCGAAGCCGGTTCGTCCATCAGCAGGATGGAGGGCGAAATAGCCAAGGCGCGCGCAATGCAGAGCCGTTGCTGCTGTCCGCCCGAAAGCTCGAACGCCGATTTTTTCAATTTATCCTTTACCTCGTCCCAAAGGGCGGCACCTTGCAGCGATTCTTCCACCCGCTGGGTAATAAACGATTTATCTTTCGTGCCATTAACCCGAAGTCCGTACGCCACATTTTCGAATATGGATTTTGGGAAAGGGTTCGGTTTTTGGAAAACCATCCCGACTTTTTTGCGCAATTCGTCCACATCGACCGATTTGCTGTAAATATTTTCGCCGTCAATAAAGCATTCGCCTGTGAGGCGGGTTCCTTCAATCAGGTCGTTCATGCGGTTAAACAAGCGTAGGAAAGTGGATTTTCCACAGCCCGAAGGACCAATAAAGGCAGTTACCGTATTGGCTTCCATCGCCATGCTAATGTTTTTCAAGGCATGAAAATCGCCGTAATAAAAATCTATATTTTTTGTTGTAATCATTTTTTTAGATTAAAGATTAAAGACCGCTTCGCTTTTAGAATAAAGACTTTATATTGTCTTTTGTCTAAAATCTATTGTCTTTTTGTCTGTTAATTGGTTTTTACTTTTTTGCCAAAATATCTTCGTAGCAAGTTGGCTAATAAATTTATCAGCAATACAATGAGGATTAATACCAAAGCTGTTCCGTAAGCAATTGGGCGCGAGGCTTCAATGTCGGTTCCGCTGGTGGCTATTACATATAAGTGGTAGGGCAACGCCATTACCTGGCTGAAAATGCTATCCGGCAGTTTGGGTAAGAAATACGCTGCTACGGTGAAAAGGATGGGCGCCGTTTCGCCCGACATGCGCCCGATAGATAATATTAATCCTGTAATAATATTAGGGAAAGCCATCGGCAACACTACGCGACGAATGGTTTGCAGTTTGCTTGCTCCGAGCGCGTAACTTCCACTGCGGAAAGTGTCGGGGATAGCTTTGAGGGCTTCCTCCGTTGTGCGGATAATAAGTGGCAACACCAATAAACCGAGCGTGAACGAGCCGGCAATAATTGAATCGCCAAAACCCAGTGTATTGACAAACAGCGCCATTCCGAACAACCCGAAAACAATGGATGGAATGCTTCCCAAATTATTGGTCATCACGCGGATAAACTTTACCAACCAACCGTTGCCTGCATATTCATTCATGTAAATGGCAGACATTACGCCCAACGGAAAGGCAAATACCATACTGCCAACCATCAAGCAAAGCGTACCCACAATAGCGGGAAAAATACCGCCGGCAGTCATGCCTTCGGTGGGGGCTTTGGTAAGGAAATCCCAACTGATAACACCCGCGCCGTTGTAAACGATAAAACCGAGTATCCAAAACAAAATGGCTACTACGGCGATTCCCAACAGGCGAAAGGTGGTAAAAGCGATCTTTTGTGTTGTTTTCTTGTGCATTGCTTCGAAATTCAAGATTTAATAATTCAAGGTTTAATTTGAATTATTTACAATGCAAAAGTAACAGTGGAATATTACAGAATAGGAAAGGCTTTGTTACGAAATGGTTAAATAATTGTCAATTTGTCTTTTGGATATGCTGTTTCGGCGAATTACACTATCAACAATGAATAATGAAACGCCATATTTTATTGAAATTTCGCCGATGCCACAAATTGACAGCAGGAATTTCACCTGATTTACCAATAAATATTTACAAACAAAAAGACGGTAAACTTTTGATTTACCGTCTTTTATCTATTTTTGATTTTTCTTATTTTGAGTGGTTATTTCACTTCTTCAAAGTCAGCATCCTGAACTCCTCCGTCGTCTTGGCTAGCACCACCTTGATTTGGGTTTTGCCCTGCAAAAGGATTTCCGGCATCTTGGAATGGATTTCCACCTTGCTGTGCTCCCCCTTGTGTGGCATTGTACATATCTTGGCTGGCAGCATGAAAAGCTGTATTCAGATCAGCCATTGTTTTGTCAATCGCATCAAGGTCTTGTGCTTTGTAGGCATCTTTCAAGGCTGCCAGAGCGCTTTCGATTGGCGCTTTTTTATCGGCAGGGATTTTATCACCAATTTCACTCAGTTGTTTTTCGGTTTGGAAAATCAGACCGTCTGCTTGATTCAATTTATCCACGCGTTCTTTTTCTTTAGCATCGGCTTCGGCGTTTGCTTCGGCTTCGGCTTTCATGCGTTTGATTTCGTCGTCGCTCAACCCTGACGATGCTTCGATACGGATCGATTGTTCTTTGCCGGTTGCTTTATCTTTAGCAGACACTTTCAAAATACCGTTTGCATCAATGTCGAATGTTACTTCAATTTGTGGCACACCGCGTGGCGCCGAAGGAATTCCGTCCAAGTGGAAACGACCGATTGTTTTGTTTTGGTTTGCCATCGGGCGTTCGCCTTGCAAGATATGAATTTCTACCGAAGGTTGATTGTCGCTTGCAGTTGAGAATGTTTCCGATTTTTTGGTCGGAATAGTTGTGTTTGCCTCAATCAAGCGGGTCATCACACCACCCATTGTTTCGATACCCATCGAAAGCGGTGTTACATCAAGCAACAATACATCTTTTACTTCGCCGGTCAACACACCGCCTTGAATAGCTGCGCCAACGGCAACCACTTCGTCCGGATTTACACCTTTTGAAGGCGCTTTACCAAAGAATTTTTCAACCGCAGCCTGAATAGCCGGGATACGAGTAGAACCACCCACCAAAATAATCTCGTCGATATCCGAAGTGCTGTAACCGGCATTCGACAAAGCGGTTTTACAAGGTGCAATCGTGCGTTGAATTAAATCATCAATCAATTGCTCAAATTTAGCGCGTGTAAGCGTACGCACCAAGTGTCGAGGCACACCGTCAACCGGCATAATGTATGGCAAATTGATTTCGCTCGAAGTAGTATTTGACAACTCGATTTTTGCTTTCTCGGCAGCTTCTTTTAAGCGTTGAAGCGCCATTGGGTCTTTGCTCAAATCAAGTCCGCTATTTTCGTCTTTAAATTCTTGTACCAACCATTCAATAATGCGTTGGTCAAAGTCATCACCACCCAAGTGGGTATCACCGTCGGTCGATTTCACTTCAAAAACGCCATCGCCCAATTCGAGTACAGATACATCGTGTGTACCTCCACCACAGTCGAACACAACGATTTTCATGTCTTTGTGTGCTTTATCCAAACCATACGCCAAAGCGGCGGCTGTTGGTTCGTTTACAATCCGCTTTACGGTAAGACCTGCTATTTCGCCGGCTTCTTTGGTGGCTTGGCGTTGCGAGTCGTTAAAGTAAGCCGGAACGGTGATAACGGCTTCGGTTACTTCTTGCCCCAGGTAATCTTCGGCTGTTTTTTTCATTTTTTGCAAGATGATTGCCGAGATTTCTTGTGGTGAATATAAACGACCGTCAATATCCACACGAGGTGTGTTGTTGTCGCCTTTTACTACTTTATAAGGTACGCGAGCAATTTCTTTTTGTGATTGGTCAAATGTTTCGCCCATCAATCGTTTGATTGAGTAGACGGTTTTGGTTGGGTTTGTGATTGCTTGACGCTTTGCAGGGTCGCCTACTTTGCGTTCGCCGCCATCTACAAATCCGATTACCGAAGGCGTTGTGCGTTTGCCTTCGCTGTTGGCAATAACGATAGGCTCGTTGCCTTCCATTACAGCCACGCAGGAGTTTGTTGTTCCTAAGTCAATTCCAATGATTTTTCCCATGATTTTTTATTTTAAATATTATTAAAATTTTATTTTTGATAAATACGATAGCTTTTAGTCAATTCTTGTGCCAAGGGATGGATTGTTGTTGTTTTATCGTTTTTGACAGAAAACTGTATTGGTAGCGACTGATTTTTGTCAGATTGTCTGACAAAAAGGCAGGTGTTTTTTTTAGAATTGTTATGTTTTCCTGCTGTACGGAGGGTGAGCCAACGCGCCTTTGGCGCATGCGCGAGGGATGGGAGCGGCACCCCGCAGCGAACGGAATAGGGATGTGGTAGAGCCGCGGCGCGCCACGGCTCTACGAACCGGACAAGGATGCGAGCGAGGAGTATAGCGGACAGCCCGACCCCGCCGACATGGGTACAAATGTTTCCCAAAATGGGAAGGTGGCGGGGACGCGCCCAATGGATTAATTTTTGTATTTCGACCGCCTGAAGGCGTTGTTTATCAGGATGGATAGGGATATGAGCGGCAATAAAATGTCGAATGCAAATATTGAAAAGTAAAATTTGCTTTCTTTGAAATGCCGTGCGGATTTGTTTATGACAATGGCTTGTGTGGTGTAGCGCAACAGGAAGCCTAACAATGCGGAGTAAATGATTATGGGACGGGCAAATATTGCTAACCCGATAAGCGGCAAATAAAAGGACAGGCGGCTGAATAGCTCTGCCTGAACCAGAAAACGGCTTTTGGCATTGTATTGTTTGAAGGTGGAGAGCCGGCGTTCTTTTTTCAGATACCAAGTGTTGAAGGTTGCAACATCGTGTGCTACAATGGTGCTTTCAGGTGCTATTTCGATGTTTACATTGGTTTTTGTGGCAGTTTTGTTGAAAAGCAGTTCGTTGTCGCCCAAGCGCAAATGTAACATGGTGGCAAATCCTTTGTGGTCGAAAAATATTTGTTTGCGATATGCCATATTTCCTTCTGAAGCGGTGAAGGGCTTCCGGCGCAAGGCAAAGCCCATATATTGCAAAGCGGCAAAAAAGCCGTCGAAGGAAATTAAACGGGATACAAAGTCGATTCCTTTGGGATTGGCTGTGTAGCCTAAAACAAAATCTGTTTTGTCGGTGAAATTGCGCGCCATGTTTTGTATCCAGTTTTCGGAAACGGGTTCGCAATTAGCTTCTGTGAAGAGGAAACAATCGTATTTTGCTGCTTTTTCGGCTATGGTCAGGGCTAATTTGCGCATGCTTATCATTTGTGCATTTTGCGGAATATATGTAGCGTAAAGATTGGGATATTGTTTTGATAAATTGTTGAGTAAATCTTCGGTTTCGTCGGATTGTCCGATGTTGACGACTATTACTTCAAATGTAGGATATTTTTGTTTTAATACTGATGGCAGGAATTCGCGTAAATTTTCGGATTCGTTGTAGGCACAGATTATTACCGAAATTCCCTTGTTGTCATTGGAATATTCGATGTCTCCTTTTCGTATTTTTCGTTTTTGATACAATATGCCGGCATAAAAATACAGATAGTAAAATATCTGTACCAAAAAACCAATCAAAAAAAGAGCGCAAAGCGCCCATACATACCATTCTATTGAGTTTATGTCTATTTCAAGCATTATTATATTTCTTCTGATAAATAGCCTTCCGGCAAATTGCGCAAATTGTATCGTGAAGCCATTATTTCGCCGTAGGCTCCCGCCGAACGAAGTACTAAAAAATCTCCTCGCTTGGTTCCGTTCAGCACGGTGTCTTTTTGAAACACATCGGACGACTCGCAAATGGGACCGACTACATCATACATTTCTTCCGGTGCATCGGAACTGATGTTTTCGATGCGGTGATAGGCTTCATACAACGCGGGACGGATTAAATCGGTCATGCCAGCATCCACAATAGCAAATTGTTTGGTTGCGCCTTTTTTGACATAGGTTACACGGGTTACCAAACTGCCACAAGGTGCTACCACACTCCTACCCGGTTCGCAATGAACGATTTGTCCTTCGCGAAGTTTCAGGTTTTTGTGGAATAGACGGAAATAGGTTTCAAAGTCGGCAATTGGGAAATGGTTCGGGTGCTCATAATTGATTCCCAAACCGCCACCTATATTAATGTTCTTCAAGAAAACACCTTTGGCTTCAAATTCGTCCTGCAAGCTATTTACCTTCACACAAAGGTCTTCGTACGACGACAAGTCGGTAATTTGCGAGCCAATATGAAAGTGAACGCCTATCAACTCTACATTTTTCAACGAAGATAAAACAGACAATACTTTGTCTATATCTTCCATGTTGAACCCGAATTTATTTTCATTCAATCCGGTAGTAATGTAATGGTGTGTATGCGCGTCCACATTGGGGTTGATGCGCAATTCGACGGCAGCCGTTTTTCCTTTGGCGGCTGCTAATTCGTTGATGACTTCGAGTTCGGGAATTGATTCGGCATTGAAACAAAAAATATTGTGGTCTAATGCCAAGTTGATTTCTCGGTCGGTTTTTCCTACGCCCGCAAACACAATTTTATCGGCTGGGAAACCGGCTTCGATAGCGGCTTGCACTTCGTTGCCGCTCACACAATCGGCGCCTAATCCATACGATGCTATAATTTTCAAAATCTTGGCATTGGCATTGGCTTTTACGGCATAGTGTGCGTGATAGCCATACTTTTCGGTTTCGCTCTTGATTAGTTCGAGCGTTTGGCGCAAAAGTGCGGTATCGTAATAATAGAACGGCGTTTGGATTGCCGCAAATTTATCTGTTGGGAAATTTCCTTTTATACTCATAAAAAATTGCCTTACACTTGAATATCCCGATATTCGGTAATCGTAATAATTTTTGTTTTTTCAATGCAACCAACAGATAACAAATCTTTATCTCCTGTCAGTAAATAATCGGCTCGACTGTCTTTTGCCAACGACAATAGAAAATCATCATTTTCGTCGCGACATTCTTTTACTTTTGATCGAACTGCTACAAAAGTTGCTTTTTCATAAATCAGTTCTAAAAGATATTCTAAATCGACCTTTGAGAAAAATTTTTTCAACTTTGGTCGCTGTGCTACTTCAATAAATTCAAGCAAAAGCTCTTCGCTAAACACAAGTTCAATTTTTTGTTCATCCAACAAACTATCTATAAAATGAAATTGTTTAGTCAGCAAAAAACTAACCCATAAATTGGTGTCAATGATTATCTTATGGTTTTTTCGCATGAGCGTACCTTGCTTTTCGTACTGCTTTTACTTCTTTTGCAATTTCGTCTAATGAAGGCACTGCCAATTCTTTTTCGCGCAGCCTTTCAAGGATTTTTGTCCATGATTTTTGCGGTTTAATCTCAATCAGCTTCAAGTCAGCTAAATCAGCCAACAACTGCCGTGCTTTGGGATTTAATAAATTGATACTTAGTGTTTCCATGTTTCCTTCAGGAGTAATTACATTTTAAAAAAGCTCTTTGCTCAAAGCCTGCAAAGCGCGTTTTTTGTCTTCGGCTTTGACAAGGAATGAGATATTGTAGTTGCTGCCTCCGTATGATACCATGCGAAGCGGAATTTCTTTCAAAGCGCTTACCACTTTAGATTGGAAACCAATGTGCTCATAATTCATGTCGCCGACAACACAAATGATAACCATATCTTTATCGACTGTTACAGTTCCGATGGTTTTGAGTTCGCTGACGATTTCGTCCAATTTTTTATCATTATCGATCGACATGGAAACGCCTACTTCGGAAGTGGTAATCATATCAATGGATGTTTGATAGCGCTCGAACACGCCAAACACTTTGCTCAAGAAACCGTGTGCTAAAAGCATGCGGTCGGATTTGATTTTGATAGCCGTGATGCCGTCTTTGGCTGCCACTGCTTCTATTTTGTTGGGTGTGCAAAGGGTCGAAATCAAAGTGCCTTTTGCAGCAGGCTCCATCGTATTGAGCAATCGAACAGGAATGTTGGCTTGCTTTGCCGGAAGCACGCAGGTTGGGTGCAGGATTTTTGCCCCGAAATATGCCAACTCGGCTGCTTCTTCGAAATGCAGGTTAGCTACCGGTTTAGTGCCTTCTACAAAACGAGGATCATTGTTGTGCATACCGTCAATGTCTGTCCAGATTTGGATTTCTTCGGCATTGATAGCTGCGCCTAAAATTGATGCTGTATAGTCGCTACCGCCGCGTTGGAGGTTATCCACCTCACCATAATGGTTGCGGCAAATGTAGCCTTGTGTGATATACATTTCGGCACCCGGATTTTTGGCCAGTTGCTCGGCTGTTTTTTCTTTGATGTAAGCCATGTCCGGCTCTGCATTCTTGTCGGTTTTCATAAACTCGAGCGCAGGCAACAGGATCGATTTAATGCCTATTTCGCACAAATAGAAATTGACCATGGCGGTGGACATCAATTCGCCTTCGGCAAGGATAATTTTTTCTTCAAATAATGTGAAGATTTTGCTCGAATTGGCAAACGAACGCAGGTAGTCGAAGTGTTCTTTAATTAATGCTTCGCCTTTGGCAAGGTATTCGGGCGTGGTGTAAAGTTCTTTTATCGTGATAAAATATTTTTGCTCAAGCGTGTTGATAACATCCAACGCGCCTGCCGGATTTTTTTTGTACAAATAGTCCGAAATTTCTACCAAAGAGTTGGTTGTGCCCGACATTGCCGAGAGTACAACTATTTTTTGTTCGCCGTCCAAGATAAGTTTGGTTACCTCTTTCATGCGCTGTGCCGAACCTACAGAGGTTCCTCCGAATTTTAAAACCTTCATTTGTCGTGTATTAGCTTAGTTTTATTTTGCTGAAAAATTGAGCAACAAAAGTATATATTTTTCGGCAAATGGGAAAGAGTTATTTTTGGTAAAAATTTTTGGTAAAAATGAGACTAAAGTACTATATGATATGATTTTTTGTGTTTGTAATTTTGTAGAATTGCGGCGAACCAACCCGCGTATGCGGACGCAATGTCATTAAGTTAAAGATTTCGTCATTGCGGGCTTGACCCGCAATCACATTAACAGGCATGGTTTGCCTTGTTTGTCAGAATCAGTGGTCTTGTGCGATTGCGGGTCAAGCCCGCAATGACAAAAGGATTCGGTTGATAGTTTGACCACACTCATTGCAACGCATGGCGGATGGTTTTCTGGAATTGTTTCCTTGACTTAATGACATTGAGCGGCACCCCGCAGCGAACGATATGGGAATGTCGGTAGAGACAAGGCATGCCTTGTCTCTACGAACCGGACAGGCATACGAGCGAGGAGTATAGCGTACAGCCCGATCCCGTCGACATTGGTACAGACCCGGCGCTCTTCGACAGGCTCAGCGACCACGCCCTGATAATTTTTTATTGGTTTTGTCTCTGGCTTGTGTTTGTGTAATTTGCAGGAGAATTGATTATTGTATTGGCTTTATGCATTTTATGTGTTTCGAGGGCAATTTTGGGGCATAAAAAATACAACTTAAGTGGTATTTTTTAATTGTTTTTCTATTCTTATTTTTGCAGATTAAGTTATTAGATTATTAATTTAAACATATATATGCGTATAATTTTTGTACTTTTGCATAAACAATTTTTAAACATAATATGTGTTTGTAAAACTATTATTGAAAAATGGAAAATTCTACTGAAAAAAAGCGGGTGCGCCGCACGAATGCTCAATTGGATGAGTGTATTGACTTGGCTATTTCGAAACAAATTATCAAAAGGGGATTTGTCGGTGTTAGTTTGCTTGGCGTGGCTAAGGAGGCTAAGGTTGAGACGGCAGTGCTGTACAAGCGGTTTGGAGGGCTGACTGGATTGCTGAAATCGTATAGCGAGAAGCATGATTTTTGGTTTTCAAGTTCGTTTGAGGTTGATGAGCGGAAATCGCCTAAGGAAAATTTGAAACGGCTGTTTACGAATTTGATCGATGAATTGTATGGGAATGATTTTATGCAACGGTTTTTGTTGTGGGAGTTGCTAAACGAGAGTGATATTACGCGCGAGGTGGCTAATAACCGCGAAAGGAACGGGAAAGGGGTGCTTGAGTATTACCGGAAAGCGGCTAAGAAAATTGGTTTAGACTCGGATGCGGTGCTGGCGTTGATTACTTCGGGTATTTATTATTTGGTGCTGCACCGCAAGATTTCGACTTTTGCTACTATCGATTTTGATACGGAAAAGGGGAAGGAACAACTGGTTCGCATGATTGAGAGTTTGGTGGATCGCCTCTTTAAATAGTAAATATGATGTGCATTCAAAAAAACAGAAATTTTGAAGTATAAACCTGTTGTGCATTTGCAGATTATTTTTAGAGATTATATCGAATAAGTGATTATGAAGTTAAAAATCAGTTCTTTATTACCCCCTAATTAGCTCCTTGCAGTCGCTGACTTTCAGTTCCCCTGAAGGGGACTTTGGCTTAATTCGAGCTGTTTGTATCTGCCAGAAGCCCCTTTAGGGGTTTGGGGTGATAAAATAAGTTTCATAATCCGTTGAACAACATTTATATATAATCTTATTCGATATAATCTTTTTTGAATAAAGTTCCTTTTTTTGACAGAACCAAAGGTCAACGGATATAATTTACAAAATTAACAGATAAATTTTGCCTTTGGCAAAATAAAAAACATGTAAATTATGTTAATTAGCTCCGCTGACCTTTGGTTCTGTCAAGAAATAGAAATTCATTATTTCAATACATTCAAATAAAATCTAAATGCACAACAAGTAAGTATAAATAACCTTTTATGAAAAACACTTTACTCTCTCTCTTTTTCTTTGCTTTCTTTATTTCAAAGCTGCATGCTTATACTGTTTCGCCTACTTGTCCCGATTTTACGGATATTAATGCATCGTATGTAGAGGCATTTTATGGCAATACCGGCAATCCCTTTACAAATAGCGGAGTTGTTTTGGGCAGGCACACCGAAATTACTACACAGGGCACTGACCCGAATACCGGTAATGCGCTTCAACTGCTGCCTGCCGGCGAAAGCAAAGTTATCCGGCTTGGCAACGATCAGGTAGGTGCACAAGCGGAGGCTTTGACTTACCATTTTATCGTAGATAAGGATAATCCGATTTTATTGGTGAAGTTTGCTGTTATTATGGAAGATCCTAATCATGATTTTTCGTCTCAACCCCGTTTTATTATGAGAATTATGGATAAAAACGGGAAATTAATCGAAGCCTGTTCCGAATATGATGTAACAGCGGGAGCGGGCATACCCGGATTTCAAACTATAAACAAGATAACTCCTATACATTGGCGCGATTGGACAAATGTAGGGTTAGATATGTCTGCTTTTGCCGGACAGGAGGTGCAAGTGCAATTTACTACCTACGATTGTGCCGGAGGCGCACATTATGGCTATGCTTATTTCACTGCAAAATGCGCTTCGAACAAACTTCAAATAAATGCCTGCACGGGTAATAACTTCACTTTAGAAGCTCCAGCCGATTTTTCTTCGTATTTGTGGGATAACGGAGATAAAACCCGCACCAGTACCCGCAACAAAACGGCGGGCGATATGAGTATGTCATGTTTGGTTACTTCGGCTACCGGTTGCCAGTTCCGCTTAAGCGCTTATGCGTCTTCGTCTGTTATCCCGACTCAAAATACAGATTATACGGCAACCGTTTGTGAAGGGCAACCATACAAACAAAATTTTTACAATCTACCTGCACAAACACAGGTTGGCACATTTTCTTATTACAACACTTTTTTCAATCCGAATACTTGCAGCAGCAGTGCAACTTCGACCCTGCAATTGACCGTTTTACAAACATTTTACCATATAAAAACCGCCATTTGCCAGGGAGAAGATTACACTAAAAACAATTTCAACATAATACAGCCTGCTGCAGGGGTTTTGATGGATACGCTACGGTATAAATCCAAATCGACTGCCTGCGATAGCATTGTGTGCTTAGAACTCACTGTTAACAGCTCTTTCAATATGCCCAACAGTATTACAGGCGATACAAGTCCTTGCAGTAACCGGTTGGTTAATTATTCTTTTGCAGGAAATACAGGATTGACTGATTACTTGTGGGAAGTGCCTGCCAATGCGTCGATTGTAAGTGGTCAGGGTTTTAATCAAATTACGGTTTATTTTAATGATGCGACACCCGGAAATATTGTGCTGAAAGGTGAAAATGGATGCGGAACGGGTGCAATACCTTTGCCGGTAAAACCTCGCCGGACATACGAAACGCTGATTACCGACAGTATCTGTACCGGAAATGTATATAATAAGCATAGTTTCAACCTTGGAAAACAGGATATTGCCGGATACTACACCTACGAACACCGCGAAAAAACCATACTGGGATGCGATAGCATTACCACTCTCGAACTGTTTGTATTCCCAACCCCAACGGTAAAAATAGTTACACAAAATGATACCGTGTTGTGTAGCAACCAGCCCATTACACTGCATGCGCTGGCAAATAACGCTTCGGCAAATTTCGGTCAAACCGGTAAAATTGCCCCCGGTGATGTTTATTGCACAGATGGAAGTATTGTCAAAGCATTGGATTATCTCTTAAATCCAAATGGAAAAACGGCTGCCGGAATTGTGTTTTATGTAGACGGAAGCGGGCAGCATGGTTGGATTGTTGATTTAAAACCCAAATATTTTCCGATAGATAATATTGTATGGTCATACACCAATAATTCTATACCAGGACTGCCTCAAACGGGCTGGGATTATCTTGATATTGCATCCGATTTGGATGGTTATTCCAACACCCGGGCTATACGAAATGCTTTACCCCAAAACAACAGTGTAGCTGCATGGGCTGTCGATTTTAATAATGGGTGGTACTTGCCGTCTGTCGGGCAATCGTCCCTATTGCATGGAATATATTATTCCCATATTCGAGGTATGACATCAAGGTGTGGTGGCACAGACTGGGGTAGTGGCAGCTATTGGACAAGCAGCGAACCCGGAGGCTTTACTTCACCCAATGCTTTTGTTTTTGACTTTGGATATATGGGAGGTAGCGGGGCGCATGGTAAAATGGGGTCAAATGGTGTTATACAAGTTAGAAATTTTTAGGTCATGATACAAAAATATATACTTATTTTATTTTTGCTGTTTGCGAGCCAGGTGGCAGGAGCTGTGCAAATTGGCGATGTGATAACCAATCGTGATGGCAGTAAAGGTGTAGTATTTCATGCAGTTCCGGGAGGGTTTAATTTAATAGTTGCACTGAATGATGCGGTAGCCTCCTGCCAATGGGGCGATACAAATACCGACCTCAACATAGGTACACTTACTACCAAAAAGAATATATGGGATTACAATGGATCATTAAACACAACCTTTATGCAACAAAAGCAAAATCCCAGCATGGGGTATGCTGCCAGTTATATGAATTTTGACGGTTTTACGGGCGAAGGCTGGTTTATCCCAAGTGATGGCGAGTGGCTTATGCTGCTGGGTGCATGGGGGATTATTTCGCCCATTGTCAAGGCGAATGGTGGAACCGACTTTATCGCAAATGAATACTGGACAAGTTCGGAAAAAGATCAAGCATTTGCCCGTATGATGATATTAAACTATCGATCAATTTATAACAGTGCAAAAAACAATAATGCTGCCGTACGGGCTATCGGGCTTTACCAGGAACCGCAAGTAACCTACGACCCTACCCTCTCCTACCTTTGGAACACAGGAAACACCGACCCGTATATTACCGTATCGCCTGCGCAAACCACTACTTATACGGTTACAGCCACTTCGTCGGCAGGCTGCGGTGCTACAGCAAGTAAAACCATTATTGTAAATAATGTATCGGGGCAGACGATTACCGACAGCATTTGCCAAGGACAAACCTATACCAAACATGGCTTTACCGAAACCGCTGCCGGAACCTACAACCGAACTATAACGCAAGGTAGTTGCTCTGCTCCTATTACTCTAAATTTAAAAGTAAATCCAACTTATCAGAAAACTTTTCAAGACAATATTTGCTTGGGCAAAAGCTATACCGGCAATGGCTTGCATATCACCCCTACGCAAAGCGGCAATTTCTCGCAAACATTTTATTATGCCAGTTTGTTGGGTTGTGATAGTACCGTTACCGTAAAGTTGGATGTAAAGCCAAGTTACGAAACAAAGCTTTATGATACTATCTGTGTGAACAATGCCTATACTAAAAATGATTTTAGCCTGCCGGTACAAAGTATTCCGGGCACGCACAGTTACAGTCGCTCGCTTAAAACAAAAACAGGAGGTTGCGACAGTATCATTGTCCTGAATTTATGGGTCAATAAAAAAATTGAAAATATAATCAGTGACCAGGTGTGCCCCAATAAAGCCTACAACAGGTATAATTTCAATATTGCGCCGCAAACTTTGGGTACAACGGTTACCGATACCAAACATTTAGTGTCCAAGGTTACCGGCTGCGACAGCACCGTTACGCTCAACCTGCAAGTAACCAATACGATTACAAAAATCATCGACAAGGATATTTGTGCGGGTGGAAGTTATTTTTTCAAAGGAAAAAACATGACCGTTGCCGGCACATATAAAGACACCCTGATGGCATCGGGCGGCTGCGACAGTATCGTAACGCTTAACCTTACGCTGCGCAAACCCGACAAGACAGACTTGCATGATACGATTTACCTCAATAATGCGTATAATAAAAACGGGTTCAGTCTGCCCATACAATCTGCCGTAAATAATATTATCAAAACCCTGAACCTGCATAACCGGTATGGTTGCGACAGCATCGTTACGCTCAACCTGTCGGTACGCGATTATCCTGCCAATCCTCCCTGCGATGTGAAACTGTCAACAATAATAGACCCAAGCAGCAAGAATAATAATTTATTTGGTGTAAATAATTTCACCAACGGGCTGCCTCTGACCGACTGTCTGGGCAATTATTCCATAACTATTTTCAACCGTTACGGGCAACTGATAACAACCGTTGGCACCGAAGGCTGGAATGGGCGGGTGCGTGGCAAACCGGCAGATGCCGGCGTGTATTATTATGTGCTCGAATATACTTCGGGCAACGAAAAGAAACAGTTGAAAGGGACTGTGGAGGTGATTAAAAAGTAAAATACTTATAGAGATGTGGTAGAACTGCGGCGTGGTCACTGAGCCTGTCGAAGTGCCCCGCTACTCCTCGTTTCCTAACCAGGAGTTTGTGGCTTTGCGTTTCAAACGCTTTACCAATTAACTCTCGTTAGGAAACGAGGGTTAGCGGATTAGGGGGAAGAGTTCCCCGTATTGGGGGAAAAGCTCCCCGTGTTGGGGGAAAGCTTCCCCATGTTGGGGGAAAGTTTCCCCTTGATGGGGGAAAAGCCCCCCATGTTAGGGGAAAAGTTCCCCGTGTTGGGGGAAAGTTTCCCCGTGTTGGGGGAAAGCTTCCCCATGTTGGGGGAAGAGTTCCCCGTGTTGGGGGAAGAACTCCCCTTGATGGGGGAAGAGTTCCCCGTGATGAATTAAAACCCTAATGATGACATACTGCCCCCCGCCATATATTAAATGGGTGTTGGCATGGCAGGGGATGAAAATAATCTCCATCTATTTTAAATGAAGATTATTACAAATCCGGAGGAACCAAAGGTCAGTGACCCAATGTCATCAACTTAAGGATTAAATTGAGAAAGACTACCGTCATGTCGACCTTGTGGAGACATCGCATAAGATTGAGAAATTGCAAATATAAGTTGACAATGCCTACTCATGCGATGTCTCCACGACGCTCCTCGTATCCACTTCGACTACGCTCAGCGACCACTCGTCGCTTTGGTCGACATGACGAAAGGCTTAAGTTGATGACATTGGGTCAGTGACCGAAGGGAACTAATTGAATATTTATAGAAATAATCAGATAAAAAATAGATACGACTCCGTAGGAGTCGAACTTCTTATCACAATTACATCGGCTATAAACATTTGAACCCTCCGGGTTCAGTATCGCTAAGCCCAAACCCTAACAGAGGTTTAACCCCCTGTTAGAATTAAATTTTGTTACATGTAACAATTATATCCACATGAGAAAATTCATACTTATATCAATAGTAATGTTATTAGGCATTTGCTCCCATGCCCAAACATGGAATATCGGCACGCCCAATGCCGCCGATGTAAAAGCTGTTTTGAGCAATGATACGCTGTATATTCGGGGAACCGGGCAGATGAGGGATTACTATACAAATTCCGCACTTTGGGATGGAAATAACAGCATCACTACTATTGTTGTAGAAGAAGGGGTAAGCAGTATAGGAGAAGTTGCTTTTATGGGAATGGAAGCTCTTACTTCGGTTACTTTGCCTGCAAGTATGCGTAGTATCGGCTATGCTGCTTTTCTGAATTGTGATGTGTTGTCTTCCATCAACCTGAATGAAGGATTGGAACACATATCCGGTATCGCTTTTTCGGGTACAGCCATTTCGTCTTTATTTGTACCCAAAACGCTAACAAATTTAGATACCCAACCATATTTTTCGTTCAATATTATGCCTAAACTAACCGAAATAATAGTAGATACGGATAATCCGGACTATTGTTCGGTTGATGGTGTGCTGTACAGTAAAGATCGCAGTACTTTATATATTTATCCCGAAGCCAAATCTGATGGTCGTTTTGTAGTACCCGGTTTTGTAAAAAAAATAGAACAGTATGCTTTCGGTCTCGCTTTTTCGAATGCTTCGCTAAAATCTATTGTTATTGGTAAAAATGTTCCTTCAATTTCTTTTTTATTTATTTTGAATAGTAGCTTGGAAACAACAGAATTAAATGTTGATACAATTGGTAGCACGGCATTTGGTGGATGCGAAAACCTGAAAACCGTTATACTGGACGAAAATGTAAAACATTTAGATGATTATGCCATTTCACTTTGTCTGAAATTGACAAGCGTTACTATCAAAAACCCAACACCACCCACTGTGTCAAGCAATGCATTTGAAGATACGCCTATTGACACTTGCACGCTTTATGTCCCCTGCGGCTCGTTGAATGCATATCAAAGTGCACCGGTTTGGCAAGATTTCGGTACAATTAAAGAATTGCCCTGTGAAGCCGGCGTTTCCAATGTAAAAGCCAGTTTCGCATGCCCCGGGCAAGTAACTGTAACCTACGATTTAGGTGCTGTCAATCCTACCGATGTAACCCTGTATTACAGCCCAGACGGTGGTAAAACATGGCTCACCGCCCAAACCGTGAGCGGCGACCTGACCGCCCAAACCACCGGCGCGGGCAAAACCATTGTGTGGGACAGCCGCACCGATCATGTGCGCTGGGGAAATTTTAAACTGAAGGTAGAGGTGCCGCAGCCTAAACCGGCATGTGGCACCGTAAATTCTTCTCTACCGGTAGGCAAACTCACTTTCTTGTGTTATAATCTGGGTGCCGATCCTAATTTGAGCATTGAAAAACAAATGCAATACCCAACTACAAGCAAAGCAGATGCTACCGTTTATGGCGATCTTTACCAATGGGGACGAAATACTGATGGACATGAAAAACGCAACAGTACAATAATAACTTCTTATCCAAATAATTTATCTGCAACCGATGTGCCAGGACATGGAAATTTCATTGTGGCTAATACAACAGAATCTGATTGGCGAAAAACGCCAAACGACAATATTTGGGATAACCCGAAAACGGTAAATGACCCATGCCCACAAGGATACAGAATACCAACGCGAGAAGAATGGGAAAGTATTAAGACTGTGAACACTTGGACTTGGAGCGATGAGGGAACACCAGGAATGAAAATATCACCCGATAGTGGCACCAATTACACGCTTTTCCTTCCTGCCACAGGCTACCGCGATGGTTCTACCAATGGGGCTCTTGGAGGAATTGTAGGTTTGCAGGGTACTTATTGGAGCAGTACAAGTATTGTTATCACTAATCCAATAACAGAGCATCACTATGCTTATATATTTGACTTTAGCAGCAGTGGTTTTCAGACAAGCAATGGCAGTACGCGGGCTGCGGGTAGAACTTGCCGTTGTGTAAAAGAATATTAGAATGAAAAAATTTACAATCATATTAATTACATCGTTAGTAAGCATTGGTGCTCATGCGCAAACATGGAACTGTGGCACGCCCAATGCCGCCGATGTAAAAGCTGTTTTGAGCAATGATACGCTGTATATAAGAGGCATAGGCAATATGGCTCGCTACAATTATGGCCCTCCTACTGCACCGTGGACGGTAGCTGCTGCCGCTCAAATAAGGCACATTGAGGTAGAAGAAGGGATAACTGGCATTGGCTATGCGGCTTTTTGCAATTTAACAAATCTTGTTTCGGTATCTTTCCCTACTTCGCTTACTTCTATTGCGAGCTATTCTTTCATGGACTGCGATAACTTATTAGAAGTTATTATCCCCGAAAATGTTACTACGCTACCAGCCTGGGCTTTTCTCTCTTGCCGAAAATTGGAAAAAATTATTCTCCCTACGAATTTTAGCAAGCTTGATAATCGAACTTTTGGCTTTGCCAATAATATAAAAGAGTTGCATATACTCAATCCCGTGCCTCCTGTTTTTACATATTCTTCAGATGCTACTTATTTCCCTTTTTATGGGGCATCCTTGGCTACCGCTACGCTTTTTGTCCCTTGTGGTTCAAAAGATGCTTATGAAAATGCTGTTATTTTTCAAGGCTTTGGCAATATAGAAGATTGCCCTCAAGCCGGCATTTCCAATGTAAAAGCCAGTTTCGCCTGCCCGGGGCAAGTAACCGTAACTTATGATTTGGGCACTACCAATCCCACCGATGTAACCCTGTATTACAGCCCAGACGGTGGTAAAACATGGCTCACCGCCCAAACCGTGAGCGGCGACCTAACCGCCCAAACCACCGGTGCCAGCAAAACCATTGTGTGGGACAGCCGCACCGATCATGTGCGCTGGGGAAATTTTAAGCTGAAAGTAGAAGTGCCACAATCGCTACCCGATCCGGACTGTGTTATGATAGATGGCGTTTGCTGGGCAACCCGCAATGTGGGTGCACCGGGTACTTTTGTTAATAATCCGGAAGATGCGGGAATGTATTATCAATGGAATAGTAAAGTGGGTTGGAGTGCAACCGATCCGCTTGTTTCAACAGATGGTAGTACTTGGAATTGGTTGTGGAATGGTAATCAAGTTACAAGTTGGGAAACAACAAATAATGTTTGTCCTTCAGGTTATCGTTTGCCAACTGAATCCGAATTTCAGAGCCTTATTAATAAAGCCGGCGCATGGAAAGTTCTTAATGGAAAAAATGGCTATGAATTTGGTAGTGGCACTAATATCATTTTCCTTCCGGCAACGGGTTATCGTGATTACTGGTCTACTTCTCTTAAGTTTACAAATATATATGGCTATTATTGGTGTGGTGATAATGATGGCATCAATACGCTTAGTAATAAATTTTTACTGATAGAAAATGGAAATGTAGATATTAAAGAAGCTGCCCGATCGTATGCATATAATTTACGCTGTGTGAAAGAATAACCTGCCGGGATGAGGCGCGCCGTTGTATAGCCGTGGCGCGCCGCGGCTCTACGATGAATAAAAACAAAACAATAAAAAAATTACAACCAAAAAATTCAAAAAAAAAAAAGCAAACAAACAACGCGTGCA
>JAVBLE010000069.1:0-2589 GCA_031553685.1 Paludibacteraceae bacterium
TTCAATAGTGTTATATGTGTAGTGATGTTCAATAAATTATGAAACTTATTTTATCACCCCAAACCCCTAAAGGGGCTTTTGGCAAATACATACAGCCCAAATTAAACCAAAGTCCCCTTTAGGGGATTTAGGGGTAATAAAGAACTGATTTTTAATTCTATAATGTCTTATTGAATATAATCTATATTGAAAAAAAACTCAATAAATTTGTACAATAAGGAAACCATTATTATCTTTGAAGTGTTAAACAAAAAGAGAGATTTTAATATGCTGAACAAAGAAATGAAAAAAGAAAAAAAGCATCTTGAAAAAGAACTTTTATTCTTCCTCAATTACCATAAAGAAGTTTCCGGACGGTCGGAGAAAACAAAAGCCTACTTCGACGAACAAATAAATATTATTGTTGAAAGGCTTAAAGAAATCGGACATTAACAACAAAGCCTCTCCCTGTAAAAGGAGAGGTAAAAACCAAATACTATGATAGAGAAAATAAATAAACTGAAAGAAGACTTTTGCAGGGCAAAAAATGACAAGGAACGAGAAGCTATTGATGTTGAAATGCAAAAATTAATAGCCAAGGATGCGGATTTGTTTGCAGAAGCAATGGCTAATTCGGCTGCTGAAACTGCCGAAAAAGCAACCGCCCTAAGCATACGGCAAAAGATGGAAGATGTGCTTCCGGCTACTTCCATTGCATACATTGCCAAAAAGTATTTTAACAAAACAGATTCGTGGCTATCCCAGCGCATAAATGGTAATGTTGTAAACGGCAAACCGGCAACCTTTACAAACGATGAACTCGAAAAATTGAAGTTTGCTTTTAGCGATTTATCTAAACGATTTGGCTCACTAAGCGTTTCTTTGTAGATGCTTTTTGTTTGACAGCGAACCCTGCATTGAGCCGTGCAGGGTTTATTTCATAGCCCCACCCAACTGGTGGGGTTTTCTGTTTCAAATATTTCAACTATTTTCGCTCCATAATTTTTAAATATTTCCTTTATTTATCTTTGTTCTAAGTATTTCAAAATAAATAATGATACATTTTGTAACCATTAAATCCATTAGCCAGAGATTGCTTCGTTCCTCGCAATGACGACTGCTAACCGAAGAGTCATTGCGAGGAACGAAGCAATCTGAACCGATAAAAATATATCAATAATTTGTTTTGTAAACTTAAATCTTTGAATTTTTAAATTTTTGAATCATTGAATTTATACATCCATATCCCATTTTGCAAAACGCGCTGTGCGTATTGCGATTTTTATTCTTCGACCGATTTTACGCTCAAAAAACGATTGATAGACGCAATATGTACCGAACTGTCCGCCGAAAAGAAATACATCAAAAATGAGCCTGTAAAGACTATTTATTTCGGTGGAGGAACGCCGAGTTTACTCACCGAAGATGATTTCCGTCAACTGTTTTCTACCATCGAAAAAGAATATGATATTTCGGCTTGTGAGGAAATCACCCTTGAAGCCAATCCCGACGACCTTACAACAGATTATATTTTGATGCTTCGCCGCTTGCCGTTCAACAGAATTAGCATCGGTGTACAGAGTTTAGTGGAGGATGAGCTCCGGCTTATCAACAGGCGACATTCGGCAGCCCAAGCACAGACCGCCGTACAGGCTTGCTTTGAAGCAGGGCTAACGAATATCAATGTAGATATAATCTATGGTTATTCTTCGCAAACCATAAACAACTTCCTTTTTAGTGTAGATAATATATTGAATATGAATATAAAACATATCTCGGCATATCACTTGACTTATGAAAAAGGAACGGTTTTGTGGCAAAAATTACAGCGAGGGGAAATAACGCCTATTGACGAAGAATTGAGCCTGAAAATGTATCAAACTTTGGTCGAAAAATTGGAAGAAAAAGGGTTTAGACAATACGAAATTTCCAACTTTGCGCAACCCGGATTTGAGTCAAAACACAATTCGTCGTATTGGAACGGAAGCAACTACTTGGGAGTAGGACCCTCAGCACATTCGTTCAACGGCACGACCCGGAAATGGAACAAATCCTCCATTTCGGACTATTTGCAGGATATTGAAGCCGGAACACCAGCCTACGAACTCGAAACCCTCTCGGAAACAGACCAATACAATGATTTTATTATTACTTCATTGCGAACGGTTAAGGGTATTTCGCTCGCTGTTTTGGAAGAAAAATTTGGGAAATACCGCTTAAGTTATTGTTTAGATAATGCTCGTAATTATTTGCAAAACAATATTTTAGTTATAGAAAATAATTATCTGAGATTTACACAAAAAGGTTTTACGGTTTCGGATGGAGTGATGGCTGATTTATTATTTGTAGAAGAGGAGTAAATTCAAGTTATTCCTATCAAAAAGACTTCGTCATGCGTTGCAGCGAGCTTAGTCGAACTGTCGAGCGTAGCCGAGACATCGCAGAGACAGTTTGGTTCTTGTGATGTCTCCGCTAGGAACCGTCGTAGAGCCGCGGCGTGCCGCGGCTCTACGACAATAACGGGGTGCTATAGTCTATCGTAAAGTTTGTGATTATCTTTTGTTTGAACCATTTATCTATATTCGACATTGTGTAAAGTTTTTTTTGTAA
>JAVBLE010000055.1:0-6813 GCA_031553685.1 Paludibacteraceae bacterium
AGTACAGCAAAAGATATTGGAAAAGAATGCTCCTATTGCCGCTTGGAAAGAAATTTTAGCCGAGTTTATTATTTTATTTGAGAAAAGATGGTACATTAGCTGATACTTTCCCCGTTGACACAGTTTAATGAACAGACCCGAACGATTGCGCAAAAAGCGAGGAATTTCTCACTCCGAGCGAGGAATTCCTTGTTATTAGTGAGGAATTCCTCGCTAAAAGGGAGGATTTCCTCACAAAAAGCGAGGCGAGCGGCGTAAATAGTGAGATGCTTTCCGCTTGAAACGAGAAATTTGGTGTTTTCAACAAAGCGGTCGCTTTCCGTTATTTGGAAATAATAGTTAACTTTGTGTGCATTTTAATTTGTAAGATAATGAACCGTAAAGTTTTAGATAAGGAAACAAGTGATAAAATAAGTTTTATTAGTTTTATCATTCCCAAATTTGCAGAAACTTATAAGATGAACATTCAAGAAGCTTATTTTTACTTGAAAAAATATGGGGGATTAAGTTTTCTGTCCGAATGCTGGTGGACATTACATGCTGATAATGACATCTGGGCTATACATGATATTTATGAAGTTTGCAAACAAAATGGAGGATTGCGCTGATGAAAGTTTATCATGGGAGTTATACAAAGATAGAAAAGATAGACCTGTTGCAATGCCGATCACATCGAGATTTTGGGCGAGGATTTTATGTTACGAAATTTAGACATCATGCCGAAAGATGGTCGGATAATGTAGGCAGGAGACATAGAGCAGCAGGAGTTATCACTGAATTTGAATATGACGAGAATGCATTTACGCATGAGATTTGTAGGGTAAAAAAATTTGACACATATAACGATAGTTGGTTAGACTTTGTGGTGATGAACCGCAATACAAATAATCCCGAACCGGCGCATGATTATGACATTGTAGAAGGTCCGGTAGCCGATGATAAAATACAAAATCGTATAGATGCCTATTTGGAAGGCAGTATCACAAAGGATAATTTCTTGGAAGAGCTTAAATATCACGAAGAAACTCATCAGATTTGTTTTTGTACACTCAATTCGTTGCAGGCGCTTATTTATGTAAATAAAACACCCCGACGAAAGATAACCGATATCTCGGAACCTTTGATAGAGGAACTTATGCTTGACCGGGATATTGATGCAATGTCTGCCATGGACATTTTCTACGCTTCCAATACATTTGCTCAACTTACAGACGAAACAACAGAATTCTACCTCA
The DNA here is from genome assembly GCA_031553685.1 of Paludibacteraceae bacterium. Taxonomy (GTDB): domain Bacteria; phylum Bacteroidota; class Bacteroidia; order Bacteroidales; family Paludibacteraceae; genus JAFGVL01. The sequence goes on from JAVBLE010000055.1 coordinate 1,236, forward strand.
AACCATGGCAAGAAATCTATGAATTATTAAAAGAAGAATTAAACAATAAGAAATATCCATGAGCAAAAGCACACCAAGCGCAATGATTATAACCTCATGGATATTCTATCTGACAATTAAAAATAAAATTATAAACAAATGAAATAAAAATATCAGTTCAATGTCAAAATGTCAGTCTTTCAGGATTGGCATTTTTTTTGAAATATGGGGCTTCGATGTTTCGACAGGCTCAACAACCATTCAGCCACCGAAAAATAATATTAATTCAAAGAAGTCTTGGGTCTTTACTCTTGATTCTTTGCTCTAAAAAACACAGTGATATGAAAGGAAACATAGGAGTTACGACGGAAAATATTTTTCCGATTATTAAGAAGTTCTTGTACAGCGACCACGAGATTTTTTTGCGTGAGCTGGTGTCAAATGCAGTGGACGCAACACAAAAGTTGAAAACGCTATCGTCCGTTGGCGAATTTAAAGGCGAAGTGGGCGATGCGACCGTTCGCGTGAAAGTAGACGCGAAAAAAGGAACAATTACTATTTCCGATAGAGGTATCGGGATGACTTCCGAAGATATTGAAAAGTATATCAATCAGATTGCTTTTTCGGGTGCAGAGGAGTTTCTGGAAAAATATAAAAACGATGCCAACGCGATTATCGGGCATTTCGGGCTTGGATTTTATTCGTCGTTTATGGTGTCGAAGCAAGTGGAGATCGTTACACTGTCACACAAAGAAGGTGCTAAGGCAGTACGCTGGTCGTGCGACGGCTCGCCCGAATATACACTTGACGAAATTGAGAAAGCCGATCGTGGAACGGATATTATCCTGCATATTGATGATGAGAATAAAGAGTTTTTGGAAGATGCGCGCATTAGCAGTTTGTTGAATAAATATTGCAAGTTCCTGCCTATCCCGATTGCGTTTGGAAAGAAAACCGAATGGAAAGACGGCAAGAGCGTAGAAACCGACGAGGATAATATCATCAACGATACAAATCCGGCGTGGGTGCGCAAGCCTGCCGATTTGTCAGACGAGGATTACAACAAATTCTATCGCGACCTTTACCCGATGAGCGAAGATCCGTTGTTCCATATCCACCTCAATGTGGATTATCCGTTTCACCTGACAGGGATTTTGTATTTCCCGAAAGTGAAAAATAACATTGAATTGCAAAAGAATAAAATTCAGTTGTATTGCAATCAGGTGTTTGTGACAGATTCGGTTGAGGGGATTGTGCCTGAGTTCCTCACGCTGTTGCATGGAGTTATCGATTCGCCGGACATTCCGCTCAATGTGAGCCGCAGTTATTTGCAAAGCGACGGAAATGTAAAAAAGATTTCAAGCCATATTACCAAAAAGGTAGCCGACCGCTTGCAAGAGATTTTCAAGGCAGACCGTGCACAATTTGAAGACAAATGGGATAGCTTAAAGCTGTTTGTAGTGTATGGCATGCTCACCGATGAAAAATTCTTTGAGCGTGCCGAGAAGTTTATGCTGTTTAAAAATACAGACGGTAAGTATTTTACTTCGGAAGAATACAAAACGCTTATCACCACAGAGCAAACAGACAAAGACGGCAACCTCATTTACTTATATACGACTAATCCGGTGGAGCAACACAGCTATGTGGAAGCAGCCAAAGCGGCAGGTTATGATGTGTTGACATTGGACGGACAGTTAGACGCGCATTTTATCAACCAGTTAGAATCGAAAAACGAGAAAATGCGCTTTGTGCGTGTCGATTCGGATGTGGTAGAGAAGCTGATTGTGAAAACAGACCTGAACCAAACACACCTTACCGATGTGCAACGAGAAGCGTTGACAACGGTTTTCCAATCGCAAATTCCGGCGATGGAGAAAACCAATTTCATTGTGTCGTTCGAGAATTTGGGCGAGAAGGCACAACCGATCATCATTACCCAACAAGAGTTTATGCGCCGTATGAAAGATATGTCGGCAATGGGCGGTGGTATGATGAGTTTTTATGGCGAAATGCCCGACTCGTACAGCTTGGTGGTAAATGCTTCGCACCCGTTGATAGATAAAGTGTTGAAAGCCGAAGAGGCGGCTTGCAGTGTGGAGCTTTCGCCAATCAGTGCCGAGAAATCTACCATTGATGAGAAACTAAACTCGCTTCGCGATAGCCACAAAGGCAAGAAAGACGAAGAAATACCGACAGCCGAAAAAGAAGAAATCAGCACATTGGAAAAACAACAAACGGACTTGAGAAATAAAGCCAATGCGTTGTTTACCCAATTTGCCGGCGAAAATAAGGAAGTGCGCCAATTGATCGACCTTGCGCTGCTATCCAACAATATGTTGAAAGGGGAAGCATTGAGCAACTTTGTAAAACGGAGTGTGGAGCTGATGAAATAGTTGGAAGCCTATAAAGTTTTTGACAGTGATAAAAATCCCACTCCAAGCCGGAGTGGGATTTTTTTTATTTGATTTACTTGATTAATATCGTCATGCGTTGCAAGTAGGGGCGTTGCATGCAACGCCCCTACTATCGCGGTTCTGTGAACATAAGCATCGCCTTGGGATACATGTAATCCGATAAATGCGCGCCCTGCAAGCAAGGGCAATTTATAATATTGTCAAATTATGCTGGGCGTTAGCTCCGCTAAGGTTGGTTCAACCGCAACACAAGGCGTTGCATTTCGACTTTGCTCAATGACCACCGTTGGGCTGGATTAACAAGGGTTTTCAACCCGAGAAACAAGGTTTCGAACACTTATGTTTGCAAAACCGCGCCAGCAGCGATACCTGTGCTTGCAGCGGGCACTTATCAGCTGGAGGTTACTACACAGTTCGGAAGCAACATCAAAACAGGATTGAAAGAGCCTCATACTGCCATATTTGAAAAGATACTGACTGTACAATAAATTTACACCCATCGTAGTAACGCTACTACGACCATCGTAGCAATACAGCTACGGCTATCGTAGTAGCATTGCTACGGGAGGCGTAGTAATATCTTAAAATATGGTTCTACTGTTTTTCGTGTGGAAAGATAAAAAAACAGAAGAAAAAATGAATTGGTTTTTAGCTGCAGGGCAGCAATCTATTTGTAGTTCGGACTTGGAATGTTTTCTTTACCGCCGGTTTCGTCGCCAAGGCTTGTCGGAGTTTCCTCCGCCGTTTCCGGTCTTTTTGTTGTCGCGTTTTTTATTCCGGTCGCTTCCGCTTTTGTACGACGACGAACGGTTGTCATTTCTTCTCTTGCCTTCGCCGTTCGATTTACTGCCTTTGGCTACCGACAGTTCCATCATATCTTGCGACGCAAAGGCATTGATTACTTTATCTGCCTGATCGGCAAATACATCGAAAAAAGTAAATTTGTTGGTTACTTCAATGTCGCCCACACTGATGGTTTTATCGCCTACCGTATCGTTGATTATACCCAACAGGCGCTTCGGATTGATTTGATCTTTGGTGCCCAGGTTTATTTTCAGGCGTATTTTCTGGCCGCGCTTACTGCCCCTGTCTTCCCTGTCGCGTGTGCGTTCGCCATCACGGCGTGGTTCGCGCTCTTGAATATTGAGGTCGGGCGCATTTTTATAATAATCCAAAAACCGGTTGAACTCCAACGACACAAAGCGCTTGATAATTTCTTCTTTATCAAGATACTCGAGTTTTTTTAATATCTCGGGGAAAAGCGGGTCAAGTTGTTCATGATTAACTTCTACATTTTCCATACGATTTACTAAATGGAAAAGCTGTTTCTTACACACTTCCAATCCGTTCGGGATAGGCTGTTGCTCAAACTTGCGGTTAATCATCCGCTCTATTTCGCGGATGCGGTTGCGCTCTTTGGTGTGGATAATGGCTATCGAAACGCCTTTCTTATTAGCCCGTCCGGTACGCCCGCTGCGGTGTGTATAGCTTTCGGTATCGTCGGGCAGGTTGTAGTTGATAACATGCGTCAGGTTGTTCACATCCAAGCCTCGCGCGGCTACATCGGTTGCTACAAGCACTTGCAGGTTTTTGATGCGGAATTTTTGCATCACTGCGTCGCGCTGCGCCTGCGAAAGGTCGCCATGCAGGGCATCGGCATTGTAGCCGTCCCTCATCAGTTTCTCGGCAATGTCCTTTGTTTCTTGCCGGGTGCGGCAAAATACGATCCCGTAAATATCGGGGTTCAAGTCGACCACGCGCTTCAACGCCAGGTAACGGTCTTTGGCCTGCACCAAATAATAAATATGTTCTACATTTTCGTTGCCCGAATTTTTTTTGCCAATGGCTATTTCTTCGCGCTCTTTCATATATTTGCGCGAGATATTGGCAATTTCGCCCGGCATGGTTGCCGAGAAAAGCATGGTGCGGCGTGTGTCCGGCGTGCGCTCAATAATGTTTTCAATATCTTCTTTGAAACCCATGTTGAGCATTTCGTCAGCCTCATCGAGCACCAAATAATCGACTGCGGAAAGGTTCACCTTGCGGCGCTCCAGCAGGTCGATAAGCCGTCCGGGCGTTGCCACCAGTATTTGTGGCTGAATGTCTAACTGGCGCAATTGCGTAATGATGTTCTCGCCGCCATACACCGGCACTACCTTTACCCCATTCATGTATTTGGAGTAGTTTTTCAGGTCGTTGGCTATTTGAATACAAAGTTCGCGTGTGGGGGCAAGCACCAAGGCTTGCGTTTGTTTCCTTTCGGTGTCAATCAGGTTTAATATAGGCAGTCCAAAACCTGCTGTTTTACCTGTTCCTGTTTGCGCCAGCGCAACAAGATCGCGCGTGTCGTTCATCATAAACGGAATGCTGCGCTCCTGTATGGGCATAGCCTCTTCGTAGCCGAGCTCTTCGATAGCGCGAAGAATCTCGTCTTTCAGTTCTAATTCTTTAAATGTCATTTTTTTATTTTAAAATTTAGATATTTACAATTCCACAATTTAAAGCAGACAAAAGCAACTGTGATTTAGAATCAACAGCCAAATTGTCAAATCGTAAATTGTCCAATTGTAAATGGTTACACGCACGGCAGGCATCTTTCGGCAAAAATTAAATCTTTTCTTCTAAAAAGAAAATCGTGTAACCCCTCTCCATAAAATGGTTAGAAACTCAACGAAATGAGTTTAGCAGCAGAAATGCACCCAAACAGGCGTTTTGATAATTCGGGCGCAAAGGTAAGGAAATTTATTGAGAATGCACAGACCAAAGTCAGGGTTTCACTCAAAAAGTGAAGCCCTGACTTTTTTATGCCTTTTTTGCATTTACCAAAAATATCCCTACATTTGCACACATAACACCGACAACGGTCGGTACCATTTTATTAAAAACAAAAAGCGTTAGCTTTATTCTTGGTGTCAGAAACTTAGGAACTTTCAACCCAGTAAGAATAAGTAGTTTAACGCTCACATCGTTTATACGGCGTGGGCTATACTTATTTTCTGGGTAGGTTTCCTAAGACCTCTGACATAAAAATAAGCATAGTCCCACGCTTTTCAATTCTACAAACCTGCCAACGGGGACTTGAGGCAAACAAAAACTTTTTATAACATGAAAAAGATTTTTCTTTCGCTGTCAATCCTGTTGGCAGCCGCATTTACAACAGGTGTAAATGCACAAATGAGTGT
>JAVBLE010000008.1:0-23624 GCA_031553685.1 Paludibacteraceae bacterium
AGTACAGCAAAAGATATTGGAAAAGAATGCTCCTATTGCCGCTTGGAAAGAAATTTTAGCCGAGTTTATTATTTTATTTGAGAAAAGATGGTACATTAGCTGATACTTTCCCCGTTGACACAGTTTAATGAACAGACCCAATTTGATTTATTAACTCCAAAAAACAAATGTTATGTCAAAAAGGAATTTTTCCACAAGGAGTAGTCGAGGTATAATGACCATTCGTCCCTACAATAACAAACAAATATTTACTTACCAACCTTTTAATTTTTAATTATTATGACAAAAAGAAATTTATTTAAGTTTAGTTTGCTTATTACCTTAGGTTTAGCTACCACACTGTTTACGGCTTGTAAGGACAAAGATGACGACACGCCAGCACAGGATAATCCAACGGATAATCCGGACAACCCTCAGACTGGTTCAATCGTTGGTACATGGAAGTATGTGAGATCTTACGCTGTAATGAACGGGCAAACAATGAATACCACTATTCCGGGACAACAGCAGGAAATGGTGTTCTATGCCGACGGAAAATTAAGTTCGACATTAGACGGTGATGGAACTTATACTACACAGGGTTCTGCGCTTTCGGTTGTTACCACCAAAGATGGTGTTACAAAAACTGTTGCGGCAGGCAAAACGGTTGTCCAAAATGGCACACCGGTTTTGATAAAATCTCAAACATATAGCATAACCGGCGATTCGTTGAAGATAAGTTTAGATACCGAATATACTGTCGGCGGTGTAAAGGGTTCGACCATAGCGACAGGTGTTTATGCCAAAAAAAGTAATAATAATCCAACTACTATTGCCGTAACCGGTATTAGTTTGAATAAAACTACACTTTCACTTGCAGTTGGTGGAAACGAAATTCTTACATCTACAGTACTGCCGACTAACGCTACTAATAAAACGGTTACATGGACAAGTAGCAATAATTCTATAGCCTCAGTTGCTAATGGAAAAATAACAGCCGTAGCGGCAGGCACGGCAACTATTACAGCCAAAGCAGGCGACAAAACGGCTACTTGTATGGTAACTGTAGCACCTGTAACTGTTGATCCTGCAACAATAACCATTGGTTCTACAAAACAGTATGCAGCAGTTATCGATGGTAAGCAATATCAAATGAAAGCAGAGGGAGGTTTTAATGATATTTATAATGGAACTGGTACTTATGGAAATAATAACAAGTATGAAAATGGTTATGTTTTTGTAAATATTACATCGTACATTTGGGAAGATATAAGTTTTTCAATGAATGATCCAGAATATTTTACTATCTCAAAAGGTGCATTGAAAATTCCTTATGGTCATGTTTTAAATAATAATGACATAGCGGGTTTTGTATCAAAAGGCACTTATAATTATTCTAAAGACCTTTTAAATGGTGTCGAAATTACCTGGTATGATAATGATAGAAAAGAATGGTCTACTAGTAAGGGAACAGGAGTTCAAACAGGCAGTTCTTTTGAAATTACTGATGTCACAAATTCATCATACGAAGACGGATATAAAGTTCGTATATTATTTACATGTACTTTATATGATGGAAATGGTAATTCTAAAAAAGTAACAAATGGTGTATATGTTGGAATCTTTAGAGCATAATTGACATTTCCGATAGAGGTTGTCCCAAAAATTTCTGTCGCGAGGGATTTCTTATTTTAAACATTCCAAGTCTGTGAGACTTGGAGTGTTTAAACAAGATAAAAATAACTTTATAGTTTAATACAAATCAATCAAACAATGAAAAAACTAAAACTTTTTACAGCAGCATTCTTGTTATTTATGGCGGCGGGCGTGGGCGCGCAAGTTGATTCTAATGTTACGCTAACGCACGGAAGCGGTAGCAAAGTAAACGAAACCGTTAGCATTGGTGACAAAAATTTCACCACTTGTCTTGGCTGGGGTGGTGCCGGAAATGCCAGTACCAGCAACAATACTCGATTTGCCGTTACCGGACCCTGTACCATTACTGTGTATGCCAATGGCGCAAATAGTGCAACGAGTACAGCAAACGATTTTACGCTAACCGTGCAAGGTGTCGCCACACCAAATACAGCCGTTGGACTTGGCGTGAAATCTATCTCTAAAACGCTTTCTCCCGTTACTTGGAATTACACAGGCGGAAGCGCAACTTTGGTTTTATTCTCCGGTAAAGCATGCAGAGTATATGGCATTTATGTGGATTACGGACCGGCAAAGTCGAACAATGCCAATTTATCGGCAATAAACACAAATGGATTAAATGGCGCAAGTCTCACTCCTTCATTCAGCCCATCTGTTACTGAATATGCTGCAGCTGTGCCGTATAACTACAACAGTGGCTGTTTAATGGGTACAAAAGCTGATACAAAAGCAACGATTGACGAAAGCAAGGCTTGTAATTCTAATTTGCAAGTAGGCGCAAACACTCTTTCTATCACTGTTACTGCTGAAGATGGTGTAACAAAGAAGACTTATACTGTGGTGGTAACGCGTGAGGCAGCTATGCTTTCTAACAATGCCAACCTTTCTAAAATGACAGACTTTCGTCTTACTCCTGCGTTTAGTCCTGATATTACCAACTATACTGCAACACTGCCGTATTATAATACAGAGTATTGTCTTGATGGATCTCGTGCAGATACTAACGCCACGATTGATTTTACAAATGCGGGCTGTAAAGCTTTGTCGGTAGGACAAAATACCCTTTCGCTTACCGTTACTGCCGAAGATGGTGTAACAAAGAAGACTTATACTGTAGTAGTAACGCGCGAGGCAGACACAGGTTGTCAGCCAAAGCAAACAAATATTGTGGATTCTGTCTGCTTGGGAAGGCCTTATGGGCGTAATGGATTTAATCTGCCAGTACAAAATACGATAGGAACATTTACAAATTACTTACCTTTAGTATCATCACAAGGTTGCGATAGTATCGTTACTCTTAATTTGATAGTGAATCCAACTAAACGCATAACCTTCAGTGATGCTATTTACCAAGGACAAACTTATTTCAGGCATGGATTTATTCTACCCGCACAAAATACGGTGGGTACTTTTACGCATTATTTGAATTTGATAACAACTTGGGGGTGTGATAGTATTATAGCACTTAACTTAACCGTAAATCCAAAAATCTTAGATGACAACACAAGTGTTGAACCACATCAAAATACAGCTACAATAACTTGGCAACAAGTACCCGATGCTGGCGGTTATGTATTAAAAATATATAGTGATGCAAGCCGTTCGACGGTAATTTGTACAGTATATTTCGATGCAAACGGTATTGTAACAAACATAACCAGAGCTGCACAAATTTACCAATACACTATAACAGATCTAATAAGTAATACTGATTATTATTATGATTTAACAGCAAAAATAACAAGCGGTGAGGTTTTGGACAAAACGCTCGGCTCATTCACTACGCTTGGCGCTACTACGGGAATAAATAATACTACTACTGCCGAAAAAACCATTACAGGCTACTACAACATTATGGGCATGAAATTAAAACACGAACCTCAAAGCGGATCGTATATTATACAATATAACGATGGCAGTGCTGAGAAACGGATGAGGAAATAGTGCTATCTCATGTTTTATATGAAATAAATATCTTTAACAATTTTTTAATCAAAAACAATGAAAAAACTAAAATTTTTAGCAACAGGATTGCTATTGACAGCTGTAAGTTTAAATGTTCAATCACAATTTACTAAAGTTACTAATGGTGTTGTGTATTTAATTGATTATTCGAACGAGACTGCCAAAGTGCTGGGATTTGACACGCATAACTGCCCTAACGATCCATTTAATCCTTGTTTATTTCGAGTTGAAGAAAATGCTTGTGATTATCTTTGTTATAAGGTAACAAGTATTGATGACGACTATGGGTCTAATTGGAATGTGAATGCTGTAGAAGTTTCAATTCCTAACACAATAACCTATATAGGGAAATTTGCTTTTTCATACTCGAACATTCGGCTTTTTCGCCAAGGAGAAATGAAAAATTTGGTAATTGGTGATTCTGCCTTTTATCAGGGAGCTAGTTTTGTTTTTGGTGGTAGTATTCCTTATGGAACAATAAGCATTGGAGTGGGCGCATTTGCAAATAATTACAGGTTTGATGGTTATATTCCTGAGACTGTAACACATATTGGAGATTATGCTTTTGCAAACACTTCTTCTTTTTTCTATGTATCCCCCGAAAATCCGGCTTATAGTTCAAATGATAATGTATTATACGATAAACAAATGACGACTTTAATACAATGTCCTACTAAAAAAACAGGGGTCTGTACTATACCCGAATCGGTAATAAAAATTAAAGAAAAATCTTTTTCCGGATGCACAGGATTAACCACAATAATAAACCTCAACCCTGTCCCTGTTGTTATTCATGCAAATGTTTTCGAAGCTGTAAACAAATCAAAATATATTCTTTATGTTCCTTTTGGAAGTAAAACAGCTTATAAAAATGCGAATGTGTGGAAAGAGTTTAATATTATAGAACTCCCCCTTCTAACAGAAATAACCAAAACACCTACCATCAATGGTGCAACCATCGAATGGCAACCCTACGAAAACGCTACCGGCTACCGCCTGATTATCTATGCCGATGCGGTACATACCCAGAAACTTCATATTTACGAGTTCAATGCAGCCGGGCAGTTGGTAAAAGAAACAAACCTGCGCGCTGCAAGCACAAGCTTTAGCTATACGGTAACAGGGTTAAATAGCGGTACCGGATATTTCTATGCACTCGAAACACTGGGTGTTAATAGCGTGGTATTGGAAAGCCAGTCGGGCAGTTTTACTACGCTGGGTAGTGCTACCGGAATACATACTGCTACTGCCGAGAAAACCATTACAGGCTACTACAACATTATGGGCGCGAAATTAAAACACGAACCTCAAAGCGGATCGTATATCGTATTGTACAACGATGGCAGCACCGAAAAACGAATGAGGAAATAGGGAATAAATATTTCTCTTAGGGATTGCTTCAGGTTCGTGCCTCGCCCTCGCAATGACGCTTCGGTTGACCATCGTCATTGCGAGGAGGTACGACGAAGCAATCTCTGACTAATAAAATTTATGTTTACAAAATATAAGTACCAGACTGAAATTAGTTTATATTATCCAGAATGTATATTATTATTGATAATCAGTAATTTGCAGTTAGAAATAATTAAAACTATTTAGTACATGACAAAAAATGAATTTTATTGTATGAAAAGCTCTAAACCAAAGGTCAGCGAGGCTAAAGAGTTGACCTTTGGTTTAAAACTTTTCAAAGCAAAATTTTTATTTTGTCATGTACTCAGGAATTTTAATCTGAATTTTAAATTATTTCTGTCTTTTCGTCTTCGTGACTTCGTGTTTATTTTTCGCGCAAGCGCCTTTATTAATTAACACGAAGACAAGAAGGCATGAAGACACGAAGATTAATTACATTTATTTTTTAAAACTCCAACAGATACTAAACCCTTCTCATACAACTATATTGGCAGCAGTTAGACCAGTTGCCTTCACACTGTCAGATAGCATTTTTCAAAACATGAGTATGATTTTCTGACACAAAAGATAGTACTTCTCAACTTTTGAGAGTTGCTTTCTGACACAAAAGATGCCATTTCTCAAAAGTTGAGCATCATTTCTGACACGAAAGATAGCATTTCTCAAAAGTTGAGTGGTGATTCTGACATGAAAGAAAGCATTTCTCAAAAGTTGAGGTGTGTTTCTGACGCGAAAGATGACAACGCTCAAAAGTTGAGAAATGCTTTCTTTCGTGTCAGATTATAATTCTCAAAAATTGAGAAGCCACTTCTTATGTAAAAGATGATAACATTCGAGATTTCGGTATTACAATCTGTTGAGACAGAAAGCAACACTTTATTGTTAAACATGAACAGAAAGCAGCTGGGACGCGCCCAAATATTTTTTGTCATGTACTAAGTTAAAACTATTTAATGTTCTGTACTTATCATCAATTACTTTTAAATACAATAAAAAAAACAACCAATTTAAATTTATAATAATGAAAAAACTAAAACTTTTTACAGTAACATTTGTGCTATTTTTAGCAACAGGAATGTATGGACAAACATTAGAGAATGGTATTTATTACTTTCTTTCAGGAACGGATGCTACTGTAGCATCTAATCCGTCAGGATATAGTGGTGATATTGTTATTCCAAATACAGTTACAATTAGTGGAATTACTTATAATGTAACAAGTATTGCAAATAATGCTTTTCGTGATTGCACAGGACTTACATCAATTAATATCCCTAAAAAAATGATTTCGATACCATCCACATCATTCAATGGTTGTACTAATCTCACTACATTAAATTACAATGCAGAAAATTGTGCAACCATATCAAGCAGTATTGCTTGGGGAAGCCTTACAACAGTAATTATTGGTGAAAATGTGAAACACCTGCCAAATGGTGCATTTAAAAATAGAGACAATCTTACCACAGTATATTTTAATGCCGATAGTTGTGCTACACTGTCGAATTCTGGTGAAAGTTGGACAAAAGTAACAACTGTTATCATTGGCGAAAATGTAAAGGTAATACCTATGCATATCTTTAGAGGGTGTACAAAACTCAATTCTATTATTATTCCTAACGGCGTAACAAAGATTGGCGATGCTGCATTTAGATCTTGTTCTTTAACTTCTCTTACTATTCCTTCATCAGTAGATACAATTGGAAGCAATGGTGTTTTTATGGATAATAAACTCACTTTCATTTCTATTCCTAATTCAGTGAAACATATAGGTGCAGACGCGTTTGATAACTGCCCTCTAAAAAAATTAGTATTTGAATGTGGTGAAAAACCTTTGTCGATCGAAAGCGGTAATCCATTTAATAATTGTCCCTTAGATACGGTTTTTGTTGGTAGAGATATAAGTAGTAGTACAGGTTGGGCTATTAGCATCGATTTAAGTTTGAATAAATCGCTAACTTTTGGTGAATGCATTACTTACATAGGAGATATTGCATTTAATTATTTGAATACTAGCAAAATAACTTGCCTGAGCACTACTCCTCCACAATTGAATGAGAATCCTTTTCGCAATATGATAGAAATTCAAGCTATTGTAGTACCATTCGGATCAGGAAAATTATATCGTACAGCTCCTATTTGGGAAGATTTTAATATTGTAGAACTTCCTCCATTAACAGAAGTAACCGAAACCCCTACCACCGATGGGCTAACCGTAGAATGGCAACCCTACGAGTACGCTACCGGCTATCGGCTAATCATCTACTCTGATGTAGCGCATACTGATACTCTTCATATTTATGAGTTCAATGCAGCTGGGCAGTTGGTAAAAGAAACAAACCTGCGCGCGGCAAGCCCAAGCTTTAGCTATACAGTAACAGGGTTGAATAGCGGTACCGGATATTTCTATGCACTCGAAACACTGGGTGTTAATAGCGTGGTATTGGAAAGCCAGTCGGGCAGTTTCACTACGCTGGGTAGTGCTACCGGAATATATACTACTACTTCCGAGAAAACCATTACAGGCTACTACAATATTATGGGCATGAAATTAAAACACGAACCTCAAAGCGGATCGTATATCGTATTGTACAACGATGGCAGCACCGAAAAACGAATGAAGAGATAAGTATCTTATATAAAACACTCCAAGTCTGTGAGACTTGGAGTGTTTTATATTATTATTTAGACAACTTTTTAAAATCAATCAAACAATGAAAAAAAACATCTTAGTTTTAATGGCAATGCTCATTGCCTGTGTGTATGCCAATGCGCAAACACCGAAAGTTACAGCGAAATGGGAAACGGCATTTAATCCCAATTTGCAGAAAAAAGGAGTGTATAACGACTATCTGGGCGAAGACGAAAACGCTTATTACCTTTTGATAGAACAACTCAAACGCGGTATCGAAACCGAATTTTTTATCGAAAAATACGATAAAAAAACCTTCCGGTCTGCCGGCAACAAAACGGTTGATGAAACATTGGGTGTTCCGCTGAATGTGTATTTAATAGGTGGACAAACTTATGTGTGCGTTTATGAAAATCCACCACAATATTTAAAAAAAATACAAACGCCTGTCTATGGTTTGTATCGTTTCAACAAAGTAAATATGACTTTTGAAAAGGTAACCGGGAAATTGGGCGCAGATAGTTTTGGCAGCCTTGATTTGTCTGTTTCTCCCGACGGCTCGAAAGTATTGTTTGTGTTCAGGAATGATAGCAAAAGCAAGAAAACAGACGATAGTTTCCGCTTTTTGGTAACCGATAATCAATTGAATAAACTTTTTGAAAAGACAATGACTTTGCCCGATGTGGTAGATTTTACACAGAGCAATGACGGCAATGCTTTTGTGGCAATTAAAAATATTACCGACAAAAAGAAAGACATTTACACTTATGAGCTTTTGAAACTTTCTGCCGATAAAGAAAGTCGTTTTGCCGTAAATATGAACGATTTGCAATATCAGAAAATTCAACTGTTGACCAATAACGAGAATAAATTGCTCGCGCTTGGGTTTTATACCAACCAAACAGACGATACCAAAACCGGTACTTACTTTTTTTCTATGAATGATGGATTTAATGCAGCCGAGAATCCGGTGTATCAAGAAATTCCTTTGAAAATCGTGAATTTGTATCGTAAAAGAAAAGCCAAAGAGCGTTACGACGGCATCGAATTTGGCACACCTCTGTATGGCGAAAACGGTACAATCGTAATTTGCGCCGAAGAAAACACCAGCCGCAAACGCGAAACTACCACTTATCGGGAGGCAAATAGAAGTACCGGACAAATTACAACTTCCAGCACACCCGGCTCAGGCTTTTCTATGGGATCAAGCACTTCGACCAGTACCAGCAGCGAGTTTTTTGATATTTACGCTTTCAGAATAGATAGCAATAAACTTGCTTGGGTAAAACGAATACCCAAGTACCAACGAAGCGTTGATGGCGACAAAGTAGCCGGTGCGCCGATGCTCAGCGACAGACTCAGTTATGAGGCTTTCCTGTCGGGCAACAATGTAGTGGTTCTTTTCTCCGACAATATTAAAAAGAATATGCAAAACAATGAAAATTCTGAAGATGTATCAATGGCTTACGGAAAAGACTGTAACTTGGTGAGCGTGGTGTTGGATAAAGACGGCAAGCAAAAAAAAGCCATCGTGCAAACGACTGTTTTGGAAAAGGACGAATTGGACCCCGAGATGAAAAAATGTTTCCGTATTTCGAACACACAAGCTATTGTTTCTGCTCGAAAAAAGACAAGTTGCAAAATGGGCGTGATTACTATTGAATAGTAACCCGTTAACCCTCGTTTCTTAACGAGGGTTAACTTGGTATAGCGTTTGAAACGCAAAACCACAAACTACCCTCGCGAGGGATTTGCAAATTGCGAGTGTTTGGAAGATTTTTGACATTGTTAAATTAATATAGTTTTATAGTTATTGTCATTGCGGGCTTGGTTGCTGTGCTTCGACTTCGCTCAGCAACCAAGCGTAGTCGAAGTATGACCCGCAATCCCGCATTGATAGAGAGATGCTGAATTAAGTTCAGCATCACAAAAAACAAGAAAATCTATACTAAGATTAATAATACCTTATTTTTTCAAGAAATCCAGAATAATTTGTATTGTTTCGGCTTTTGCATTTTCTATATCATCATTCACCACCACCACATCGAATTTAGAGGCAAATGTCAGTTCCCACGCCGAACGGGCAACGCGTTCGTCTATTTTTTCGGGTGTTTCGGTGCCACGAATGATCAAGCGGTTGCGCAACTCTTCAATAGAGGGTGGTTGTATAAATAATGCCAAAGCCTGGTCGCCAAAAATCTGTTTTACATGTACGCCACCCAACACATCAAGGTCGAAAATAGGTGTTTTGCCCTGGCACGCAATGCGTTTGATTTCGCTTTTGGGCGTGCCATAATAACGACCGGGATATACTTCTTCGTACTCCAATAGTTCATTGTGGTCAATCATCGACTTAAATTCATCAACCGAAACAAAATGATAATCAATACCGTCCTTTTCTTCGCCGCGCGGTTCGCGTGTGGTAGCAGATACAGAAAACTCCAATCCTAAATTTTGCTGCAATAAATAATGAATAATCGTACTCTTGCCCGAACCGGACGGAGCTGAAATGATGATGAATTTATGTTGTTCCATTTTCTTTAGTAAATCCGAGCACAAGACAAAAATTAAATTTGTTGTATATATTAATAAAAATACCGTCATGTCGACCAAAACGACGAGGCACGAGGAGTGTCGTGGAGGCATCGCAAAAACAGCATTAATCAGCCTTTTGCGATGTCTCGACAAGCTCGACATGACGGTGCTTTTATCGTTTTTGTATCGTTCTTTTAATTTTTATCATGTACTAAGTTAGTAAATAATGACTGCTATTGGTTTTAGTCGTATGTTGGTGTCTGTCTTTATTCCGGCAATATAATATCTGGGTTTGTTTGCGCATTTGCCTGCAATCCAAACAAAAGCAACGCATCAATAAATAAAAATCGAAAAGCTTTCATTTATATTAGTCTTTACTCTTTGTTCTTTTAGTCTTTACTCTAAAAAAATATGCTTATCCGCAATGTTGCAAGTAAAATTTATTTTAACTGCTATATTACCCCCAACCCCCTAAAGGGGGCTCACGCTCAATAACAAACTGCTTGTGTTAGGCAAGTCCCCTTTAGGGGATTTAGGGGTGGTTAAAAGCAACTTTTATAAGTTAGTAGTATTATTGCGGAATAGCCATTTAAAAAAATTACAACACATTCAAAACTTGTTCCTTCACCTGCTCCAATTCGTCTTTCATCAGTACGACGAGCTTTTGCATTTCGCTGTGGTTCGATTTGGAACCGAGTGTATTTATCTCGCGCCCAATCTCTTGCGCAATAAAACCCAATTTCTTGCCGGGCGATTTTTCGTGTTCCATCGTTTCGAGGAAATAATCCAGATGGTTTTTCAATCGAACTTTCTCTTCGTTTACATCCAATTTTTCGATATAAAAAATCAATTCCTGCTCAAAACGGTTTTTATCGTAATCCACTTCGCCGATGGCAGCAAGATTGTCGCGCAGGCGGGTTTTGATTTTTTCGATGCGTTCGGCTTCGTATTTATTTATTTCTTCGGATAATTTACGAATATTCCCAATTTTTGTTTCAAATACCTTTTGGAGCGATTTTCCTTCTTGTTCGCGGAAAGCGTTGAATTCGTCAATGGCTTTGTGGATCAATGCTTTTACATCTTCCCATTCCTCTTCTGATAGTTCGGAATGCGATTCCGTTTTGGTTATATCGGGCATGCGCATTAGCGTTTGAAACCAATCTTCGGGCACAGGAATATGCAGCTTTTCAGAAATTGCTTTTATTTGCCAATAATATGATTCAATCAACGGCAAATTGATTTGTGTAGTGGTTTCGGCTACCGAACTTTCGACATACAGGCTGAAATCAACCTTTCCGCGCTTAATGCGCCCGGATAGTTCATTGCGTATTTCTATTTCTTTGGTGCGATATCCGTTGCTAATGCGCGTCGAAATGTCCATTAGCTTGCTGTTGAGCGATTTTATTTCGGCAGTAACTTTCTTTCCGGCAATTTCTATCGAGGCTTTGCCGTAGCCGGTCATTGAATATATCATTGTTTAGCTATTATTTTTAGATTTATTTTGCCCGCAAATTTACACTATTTAAACGAAAGCTGCGGCAATTTTATTACTTTTGTGGTCAAACAAATTAACATTGAACATTAAATTATAAGTATTTGAACGCCCTCTGTATCGAAACCTCTACCGAAGTATGCTCTGTTGCGCTTGCGCGTGATGGTGTTTGCGTTGCTTCAAAAATAAGTAATGATGATAAGCCTTCACATGCAGCTTTGCTTAGTGTTTTTGTTCAAGAAATACTTGACAAAGCCAAACAGGAAAACATAAAGATAGATGCTGTTGCCGTTAGTTGCGGACCAGGTTCGTACACAGGTTTGCGTATCGGAGTTTCAACAGCCAAAGGATTGTGTTACGGATTGGAGGCTAAACTGTTGGCGGTAAATACACTTGAGCTAATGGCTTTGGCGGTAAAGCAATCGCACTGTTTGGATGAAAATACACTCCTTTGCCCGATGATTGATGCACGGCGAATGGAAGTTTATACCGCTTTTTTTGATAAGGACTTAAAGAATATTCGTCCCACAAGTGCCGATATTATTGATGAGAACAGTTATTCAGATTTATTAAAAGAGCATAAAATCTTGTTTTTTGGCAATGGTGCTGCTAAATGCCGCTCAACTTTGACTCACGAAAATGCTATCTTCGTAGAAAATATTTTTCCTTTGGCTGAAAATATGATCTCGCTTTCCGAACGCGCTTTTGCTGAAAATCGTTTTGAGGATGTGGCTTATTTTGAGCCGTTTTATTTGAAAGAATTTGTTACGACAACACCAAAGAATAAGATTTTTAATTGATTATATATGAGTAAAAAACCTGAAACCGAACTGATTTTGTTGAATATATCGGGCGAGGATAAACCGGGTGTAACGGCTGCCCTGACAGGCGTTTTGGCTAAACACGATGCGGTGATTTTGGATATCGGTCAAGCCGATATTCATAGTATGCTTTCGTTGGGTATTCTGTTTCAGGCGCCAAAGAGGGTTTCGGGCGAGATTTTGAAGGAGCTTTTGTTTGAGAGTTATAAGTTGGGTGTAACAGTTATTTTTCGCCCGATTGCTGAGGATGAATACACGCATTGGGTTGGCTTGCAGGGCAAAAACCGCTATATTATTACGCTGTTGGGCAAAAAGCTTTCGGCGAAACAAATTTCGCAAATTACAGGTGCGGTTAGCGAACAAGGGCTTAACATTGACCATATAAACCGATTGACGGGTCGGATTCCGCTCGACGAAGCTATTCGTACGCCCAAAGCGAGTGTTGAACTTTCGGTGCGCGGCACGCCAAAAAGTAAGGACGAAATGCAAAAGCAACTGATGGAATTATCGGCGGAGCTGGGTATTGATATTTCGTTTCAGGAAGAAAGTATGTTTCGCCGTACACGCCGCCTGATTTGCTTTGATATGGATTCGACACTTATCAAAACCGAAGTAATTGACGAGCTTGCCATGCGAAACGGCGTGGGCGACCAAGTGAAAGCGATTACTGAAGCTGCCATGCGTGGCGAAATTGATTTTAACGAAAGTTTTAAACAACGGGTTGCTTTGCTCAAAGGGCTTAGTGTATCGGTGATGCAGGAGATTGCCGAAAATCTTCCTATTACCGAAGGGGTGGACAGATTGATGAAGATTTTGAAGCGGGTTGGTTTTAAAATTGCCATTCTTTCAGGAGGATTTACTTATTTTGGCAATTATTTAAAACAAAAATATAATATCGACTATGTATATGCTAACGAATTGGAAATTGAGAATGGCATCCTCACCGGTCGATATATTGGAGATATTGTGGATGGTAAGCGTAAAGCCGAGTTGCTTCGCTTATTGGCTCAGATTGAGAATGTGGATATTCGCCAAACGGTGGCTGTGGGCGATGGTGCAAA
The DNA here is from genome assembly GCA_031553685.1 of Paludibacteraceae bacterium. Classification (GTDB taxonomy): domain Bacteria; phylum Bacteroidota; class Bacteroidia; order Bacteroidales; family Paludibacteraceae; genus JAFGVL01. Next base: position 13,555 of record JAVBLE010000008.1, read on the forward strand.
TGATTTGCCGATGATTAGCCTTGCCGGACTGGGTATCGCTTTTCATGCAAAACCAAAGGTGATTGCCAATGCCAAGCAATCCATTTCTACGATTGGTCTCGACGGAATTCTTTATTTCTTAGGATATAAAGATTCGCATTTTGATGAAGAATTATTGTAAAAATTTTTAAGACATGGAATATTCAAAAAGAGAAGATCTAATTTTGCCCGAATATGGGCGGCATATTCAAAATATGGTAGAGTATGCGGTAATGATTCCCGACAGGAATGAGCGCATGCATTGTGCCAAAACGATTATTAACAGCATGGGGAATTTGTTCCCGTACTTGCGCGATGTGCCGGATTTCAAGCATAAGTTGTGGGATCACTTGGCAATTATGTCCGATTTTAAACTGGATATAGATTACCCGTACGAAGTGCATAAAGAGGCAATACTCAATGTGAAACCGGAGCGTATCCCATACAAAAACTCGCGCATTAAATACCAACACTATGGGCGCACTTTAGAACAGATGATTGATAAAGCAATCGCCTATCCCGAAGGCGACGAGCGCAATCAGTTGTTGTTGCTTATTGCCAACCACATGAAAAAATGTTTCCTCACTTGGAACAAAGAAGTGGTGGATGATAATAAAATTTTTAAAGATTTGTACGAGCTTTCTGAAGGACAATTAAATCTTAATCAAGATTTGATGAAATTGATGGAGAGTCGTGATATATTGAGTAACCGGAAGAAAAGTAGCAGTACGAATAATAATGGTAAAAACAAAAATAATAACAACAATAACTGGAAACGGAAATGAGTTCGTTTATAATCGAAGGCGGACACCGCTTAAAAGGCGAAATAACCGTACAAGGTGCTAAAAACGAGGTGCTTCAAGTGCTTTGTGCCACACTGCTTACGCCCGAAGCAGTAACGATAAAAAATATCCCCGATATACTCGATGTCAACAATCTGATACAGTTGTTGCGCGATATGGGTGTGATTGTCATTAAACTCAATAATACCGATTACAGCTTTCAGGCTGCCGATATCGATTTGAATTATTTACAGACTGAAAAATTTTTCAATCAGAGCGCTTCGTTGCGAGGTTCGGTTATGATAGTCGGACCTTTGGTAGCACGCTTTGGGCAAGCCATTATACCTAAGCCCGGAGGCGATAAAATCGGTCGCCGCCGCTTGGATACTCATTTTGAGGGAATACAAAAACTCGGTGCTTCGTTCAATTATAATCCGGACAAAAAACAATATGAAATCCATGCAGACAAACTGACCGGAGCCTATATGCTTTTGGATGAGGCTTCGGTAACCGGTACTGCCAACATACTAATGGCAGCAGTGCTTGCCGAAGGAACAACCACCATTTACAATGCTGCCTGCGAACCGTATCTGCAACAGCTTTGCAAGATGCTTAACTGCATGGGGGCTAAAATCAGTGGGGTAGGGTCGAACCTGCTTACTATCGAAGGAGTAAAGTCGCTCACAGGCTGTGAACACCGTGTGTTGCCCGATATGATTGAAGTAGGTTCGTTTATAGGATTGGCAGCTATGACAGGCTCCGAAATCACGATTAAAAATGTAGCGTATGACCAACTGGGTATTATCCCGCAAAGTTTTGCCCGATTAGGTATTCAAATGGAACTGCGTGGCAACGATTTACATATTCCCCGTCAGGACAGTTATACAATCGAAAGCTTTATCGATGGCTCTATCATGACCATTGCCGACGCACCTTGGCCCGGACTTACGCCCGACTTGCTCAGTGTAATGCTGGTAGTGGCAACCAAAGCAAAGGGCAGCGTATTGATACACCAAAAAATGTTCGAAAGCCGCCTGTTCTTCGTTGATAAACTGATTGATATGGGCGCACAGATTATTCTTTGCGACCCGCACCGCGCTACGGTTATTGGCTTGGCAGACCAATTCAAACTGCGTGCGGCTCACATGAGTTCGCCCGATATTCGTGCCGGCATTGCGCTGCTTATCGCCGCCCTCTGTGCCGAAGGAACCAGTGTAATTGATAACATTGACCAAATAGACCGGGGCTATCAGGATATTGATAAACGGCTAAATGCCTTGGGTGCAAAGATTACCCGGAAATAAAAAATGCCTTGATGTTTTTTCGCATCAAGGCATTTTTATTATTATCAAGATTTTATCTAATTCTATCTAATGAACGAATTAGGGCTTCGTCTTTTTTGATAGCCCGCAGGGCTAAAAAAGAAAAAATAATACCAATAAAAGGAAGTGCAATAGGAATTATAAAGTGGAAAAATGTTTCAGGAGAAATATATAAAATCAATGGAACATAATAAATCGAGATTAGAATAATACTGAAAATGGTTAATCTGATTTGAACTTTTCGTTTTTTATACAAGAAAATAGAAAGAATACTAACAGCAACTATTATTATTCGCAAGAAAAACAAAAAATTCGACTGTAAAAAAATAGAACAGTTTAAATCGCATTTGCATGGAATAACTCCTAACGAAGGCATGAAAATAAGTATTGTAAATAATACTGCCACAATCAATAAATAAACACTTTGTATCCGTTGAATCATCTTTTGTATATTTTGAAGAATTTTGAACAAAGATAAATAAACTTGTTGAGTTGGCAAGTAGCTGAGCTTGTGCATTTGTCAACTTTGCCATATCTTTGTATGAAATAGACTTACTACCCAAATGTTTGCACAACAATACCCGTCCGCATTGCTCGAAAACGCAGTTAATGAATTTGCCAAATTGCCCGGCATAGGGCGTAAAACAGCTTTACGGCTCGTATTATTTTTATTAAAGCAAGAAGAGCATGAAGTAGAACAGTTTGCCGAAGCCATTTCTCGACTAAAAAAAGAAATAAAATACTGCCGGATTTGTCATAATATTTCCGATATAGATGTGTGTGAAATCTGCGCCAACTCTTCGCGCGACAGTTCGACTGTATGTGTGGTCGAAACCATCAAAGATGTAATGTCTATCGAAAACACTCAGCAATACAAGGGTTTATATCATGTATTGGGAGGGATTATCTCTCCAATGGATGGTATTGGACCGAGCGATCTGGAAATTGACAGCCTTGTGGAGCGTGTTAAATCGGGGAGGGTAAAAGAGGTTATCCTTGCCCTTAGCCCGACAATGGAAGGCGACACCACCAACTTTTATATTTTCCGCAAAATAGCTTCGGATGATGTAAAAATCACCACCATTGCACGCGGTGTTTCTATTGGCGACGAACTCGAATATGCGGATGAAATCACGCTCGGACGATCGATTGTAAATCGGGTAGCATTTACAGAATCATTCCCAACAAAAAAATAATTTTTATGGAGAAAAAAATAAAACAAGCCAATATGTATTACTATTCGGCGTATGCAATAGCCATCTTTACCATTTTTGCCGGATATTTTTTGCAGATAAAAAATATTGCTTTAGATGAATATTCCACAAGTATAATCAGTTCTATAGCATTTCTGTACACACTTATTTCAATACCGGTTGCCTTGTGGTTATACAACAAAAAGGTGAAGATCGCGTCCGGTTTAGAAAATGATGACGAGCGTGTAGCTATTGTTTTAAAATGGTCTAAAATCAGGATATTGCTTGTAGCGTTGGCTTTGGTTATAAATATTTTGCTTTATTTTACAACTCCTTCGGTTGCTTCAAAATCATTCCTGTTTGCAGCTGGTATTGCAGCATTGGCTATGCTTTTTTGCAAACCGAAATCGATTGATTTTGAGCCTTTAGAAGAACCGGATGAGGAACAAAAAGAAGGGGAGAATTTATAAAAATAGAAAATTAAGGTTAAAAGAGTATTAATGTTAAATATAACTGCGTATTTTTGATTTTCATTTGATAACAAGATATTTATGCGAATAGCTGTCGATTTTGATGGGACTATTGTCGAGCACGATTACCCGCGTATTGGCAAACCAATACCGTTTGCTATCGAAACACTGAAGATGCTTCAAGCCGAAAAGCATCAGCTTATTTTGTGGACAGTACGCGAAGGCAGAGAATTGAAAGAAGCTGTGGAATATTGCCGCAAACAAGGGCTGGAGTTTTATGCCGTAAACAGCGATTATCCTGAAGAAATTGTAGAAATGGTTGCGCCTCGCAAACTGTCGGTCGATTTGTTTATCGACGACCGTAACTTAGGCGGAATGCCCGAATGGGGCGTTATCTACCAAATGATACACTGTGGAAAGGCATTTGAACCATGCAAAGATGAGATTATTGTGCCGGAGAAAAAGAAAAAAAGCTGGTGGAAAAAATAGTAGGGGCGTTGCATGCGGTCATTGAGGAGACTCGAAATGCAACGCCCCTACGGGTAATAACATAGATATATTTAGTCCAACTTATGAATAACCAACCCCGAACGCAATTTAGGTTCAAACCAAGTAGTTTTCGGCGGCATGATATTACCACTGTCGGCAATATCAATCAATTGTTTCATAGAAACCGGATAAAGAGCTAAAGCTACACGCATCTCGCCATTATCAACACGGCTTTTCAATTCGCCAAGACCACGAATACCGCCTACAAAATCGATGCGTTTGTCCGAACGCAAATCTTTGATACCCAATATTTCATCCAGAATTAAATTGGACGAAATGGTTACATCAAGTACCCCAATCGGGTCGTTATCATTGTAAGTACCTTCTTTAGCAGTAAGCGAGTACCACTTGCCCGACAAATAAAGGGCAAAGTTGTGCAATTTAGAAGGTTTGTAAATATCCGTTCCTTTTTCTTCTACAATGAAATTTTTGCTCAAAGCGCTTAAAAATTCCTCATCCGATAATCCGTTCAAATCCTTTACCACACGATTATAATCAATGATATTCAATTGATTGTCTGGGAAGCAAACGGCTAAGAAATAATTGTATTCCTCGTTGCCTTTGTGGTTTGGATTGTTGCGGCGTTTTTCGTCGCCGACCAAAGCTGCGGCAGCGCTACGATGGTGCCCGTCGGCAATATATAAGTATGGTATTTGGGCAAAAATTTCGGTAATGCGTTGGATTGTCGCCTCGTCTTCAATCAACCAAAAATGATGACCAAAACCATCGGGAGCTACAAAATCATATTCAGCCGGCGAACTAACTGTTTGGGCAACAATCGTATCCAACTCGGCATTATTCGGATAAGCAAAAAATACCGGTTCGATATTAGCGTTGTTGATGCGCACATGTTTCATGCGGTCTTCTTCCTTGTCGCGGCGCGTCAGTTCGTGCTTTTTGATATTTCCTTTCATGTAATCTTCCACACTTGCTGCCACCACCAAGCCATATTGCGTTTTGCCATTCATGGTTTGGGCATACACATAGTAGTTTTCCTTGCCGTCTTGTGCCAACCAGCCTTTTTCTTGGAAAAGGTTGAAATTTTCCACTGCCTTTTCATACACTTTCGGTTCGTGCTCATCAGTGCCAACCGGAAAGTCAATTTCGGGTTTGATAATGTGGTAAAGCGACTTTTCGTTGTCCGCAGCTTCGGCGCGGGCTTCGTCGGAGTTAAGTACATCATAAGGGCGCGAAGCCACTTGTTCTACTAAGTTTTTGGGTGGGCGAATGCCTTTGAAAGGTTTAATAATAGCCATAATATAAATTTATGATTTTACAATTTACAACCAACGGTTCGGCGACCAACGGGAGATAATTTGACTGTTTATAAAACATGTTTTCAAGCTATGAATACACTTGTTAGAGTTGTCAAAGGAACACAAAAATACAGCTTTTTTATTTATTAGAAAATGATTTTTTATTAACAAATTCTGATGGTGTTTTATTGGGATATGGCGCGCCAACCCGCGTATGTTAAGCATCCTAATATTCTTCATTCTTTAGATGTTTGATAATTAGATTGTTGTGTGTATGTTGAAAAAATATTTCATATTTAAAGTAAATAAATACTTAAAAATTTGTTTAGATCAAAAAATAGGAATACTTTTGCCGCCGTTTTAGTAAAATAAGAATTGAATTACTTAAATATAAAAATAGAGTTCCAATACAAAATTAATAAAAATGGAAACAAGCAATTTTTTTGAAAGAGTATTATTTACAATCATGACGATTATTATTTTGTCGTTTGCATCAAATGTGAAGGCAGAGAGCGATAGTACTGCTGTATGGGCAAACGCTTTTGACAAAAATGGGAATTATTTGCAGTATGATTGGGCTTACGAAGCGCATCCGATTTTGCCACAAGGATTTAATGAATTCAACTTTTTGCGCGATATCCGCGACTGGACAAGATATTCGGTTACGATTGCTACCAATCCACGGTATTTCGCTGCTCCTGGTTCTGAAAAAGCGGATTATTTAGCTGAAAAACAATCGATTAATTTCAAAAGTACGGAATCCATTACAACCCAGTTTGATACTTATGGATCGCTCCTGAGCAAAGACCAATATTTGGCTTATTTCAAAAATTCGGGAAGCACTTTGTTTAAATTGGACGGTCAGGCAAACAAAACAGAAATTTACGGATATGGTTTGATGCATTGCTCCTTGTCGCCAGAATTTGACTATGTCAAGGCAAACGCTATTGACTCGACAAAATATGTACAGCTTGACACAATCTCAAGTCTTGAAGGCAAACCATTTGTAACCCGTTGGAATCCGCAAACAGCAAAGCCATATACCACAGAAGTCTCAGGAGTTCAAAATACTTTGAAGCAAGAATTAAGATTAAAAAATGCCGCTGTTTGCGGTGTTCTGGCACCATATCAATGGGTGAATTTTTACAACATAGGCATGACCCCTAAACATCCGATTGCCAGAACTTTTGCAGTAGGACTCTATGCCGAAAAAGCTGGTGGAGGCTTGCGTGGAAATACAGCTTATATCAATACGAAATATTTGCAAATGCCTAATGTACAGATACCTACACCAGCTATTTCTGTTGCTCAAAAAGTATTTTTCGACAGCTTATATACAAAATCGGCTACAGGAGATCAGGCAGCCGGCAAACCTTTGTATTACGAATTTACGATAACCAATGTAGGTGCTACGGACTATGACGGCGAATTGTATTTGAAATTTGCCGGAAGCGAAATGCCCGGCGACGCCAAATTTATACTTACAAGTATAAAAGTTAATGGGGAAGAGAAAATCGATGCCTATCCAAGTAAGGAATTTGCAATGGAAAAAGGCATTTTCGACCCCAATGTATCGGCAGATAAGAACAGAACTTCGGCAAAAATTAGTTTGGGGCGGATGGAAAAAACACAGTTTGATTATTTATATCGTCCTTATGCAACCACTGAAGCAACTTTTCAACCCGGCAATCAAACAATTTCGCAACAAAAAATGCAAACCAATTCATTCCTGAACGATAATGGTGCTAAAATAGAATACGAAACCGGAAATTATCTTTTCGACCAAATTGCAACTAACACAATTACAGCCTCTTCACCCGATTTCGAGACGCTTGTAAACTCAGCAACAAGCATTCACGGCAAGCAATTTCTATTCGATCCAAACGCCAAAACCTGGAACTTTGAGCGAGCATCAAACGACACACTTGCTCTTGGAACAAAAATTATCGTACGCGGATATATTTTATCACCAAAAACAAAAAATGTAGTGATAAGTGCCTATGCTACAAGCAACAAGACATTTTATCAATACACAACCTCTGTGTTTCCCAACGAAGCCTTAAAACGCCTGACCAATTATCGCAACTGGAGTTGGGACGAAGTAAAAAACTCACATCTGACCGCTACAAATACCGTAGATGCAGCCAATACCGAACTCCCTTTCGGCGAAGTAAAATGGAGCAAAATCGAAGCAGAAACCACAAGCATCTGTAAAGCCGAAATAGTAAGCACTGATGCAACCGTGTACGCTGGCGACAAATACAGCTTGTCAATCCAACTCTCCGAAGAAGTTATTTTTCCCTACAGCCTGACCTATTGCATCAACGGCGAAGTCCAACCAGTAAAGGTAATCACTCCAAACGATTTAACCCAAAACCGCATTTACACAATCGAAGAAACAATAACAAAAACAACAAAATTCACACTGTCGGCGATCGATAATTGCGGCGAAGCAACAGTAGTCGCTCATCCCGCCGAATCCATTCCCGCAATGTCTGTAGTTGCATTAAATTAAAAAGAACAAAGCAAAAAACATCCATAAAACATATTAGGGCGCGTCCCCGCCGCATTCCCATTTCAGCAAAAATTCGTACACAAAGGCGGGGTCGGGCTATCCGCTATACTCCTCGCCCTCAGGTACTCATCAGGCAAACACATCATTTGCATTTTCCTCCGTTCTCTGTTCCCCATTCTCATTACTGAATCGGGCTGCGGGGTACCGCCGGTGGCTGAGCGTAGTCGAAGTCATCCCTCGCGCATCCGCCCTTCAGGACGGTTTGGCTCACCTTTCATTCAGAATACACCATAACTATTTTATACCGAGAAAAAAGTATCTTTGTAAATATATTTCATTGATAATGTAACTATTAGTGCTATCCTTTACTTGAAATCTTAATTGTTTCGTAACCACATTGCACAAACTCTGTAACATATTCAAAATAGTTTTGCATTGAGAGAAAATAAAAATTATTTCATTAAAAAACATTGAAAATGAATCTGAAAAAAATTACAATCGTGTGCTGTTTTGTGAGTTTATCCATTGGTGCAATTGCTCAAGAACAACAAGAGCAATCTGCAACAATGGAAGAACAAGAACTAACCCAAGTAGAAAAACAGGAACAGCGTATTGACGCCTTGGAATCCATTACAAAAACATTACAAAAAATAAAACTGTCAGGGTATATTCAAGCGCAATATCAAAATGGACAACAAGACGCTTCGCTCAAAGTAGGTGCAAAAAACGAAAATCCGGACGAATCCTTTAATCGTTTCGGTATCCGTCGCGGACGCATTAAGCTATCTTACGAAGAAGGCATCGGGCTGGGAGTTTTTCAACTGGACATCACCGAAAACGGTGTAGCCGTTAAAGACGCATATTTGCTAATAAGTGATCCGTGGTGGAGAACCAATTCGTTGAAAGCAGGAGTTTTTGATCGTCCGTTCGGCTACGAAATCAGTTATTCGTCCTCGCGCCGCGAGTCGCCCGAGCGTTCAACAGTTTTCCAAACCCTATTCCCACAAGAAAGAGACTTAGGCGCTATGTTTACACTTCAAGCTCCAAAAACTTCGTCTTGGAATATCCTCAAACTCGAAGCCGGACTATTTGCCGGAAACGGTATCCAACCCGAAATAGACAACAAAAGAGATTTTATCGGACACCTTTCGATAAACAAAAATATGGGTAGCGAAATGAAACTGGGCGGTGGCGTTTCTTACTATAATGGCAATGTATATCAAGGCTCTAAAAAAGTGTACACTATGAATGGCAACAGTTTCATAGTTGATAGTGTGGCTGAAAATAAAGGCAAATTTGCCAAAAGAGAATATATTGGTATTGATGCGCAATTTGCCATAAATAGCCTGTTAGGCATGACTAAACTTACCGGCGAATACCTTTTTGGCGAGCAACCCGGCACTTCAGGTTCGACCAAAAGCCCGAATGCAAACACACTGCCAACTGCCGATACCTATATCCGCAATTTCAACGGAGGATATGTAATGCTGGTGCAAGATTTCGGTAAATTACCATTGTCAGCCGTATTGAAATACGATTGGTACGACCCGAATACCAAAGTATCGGGCGATGAAATTGGTGCAAATGGAACTTCCAAAACCGATTTGGCACAAAACACGCTTGGCTTCGGACTCCTTTGGCGTGCCACCAATGCTCTCCGCCTGACCGCTTATTACGAAATCAACAAAAATGAAACTTCTTCGTTGCTTCCAAGCTCAACCACTTCAAGCGGCTACGAATCCGACCGCAAAGACAATGTGTTTACCTTAAGATTACAATTTAAATTCTAAATGCAGAAACAATAGTTTTTTATTTTTGCATTTAAACCACAAAAGGCAGCCCCCCGTTAAGGAAGCTGCCTTTTGTATTTAATAGCAGTTGCGTTTCAGATTACTACTCTTTTTGTCTTTTCAAAGTAAAATGCCCTACTTTCGGTTTGATTTCCGATGAAGTGATGCGATACCA
>JAVBLE010000022.1:0-20356 GCA_031553685.1 Paludibacteraceae bacterium
CGGTTTAAATTTCTCAGGATCGATTTTGAAACTGCTTAGTTTCTCGTTTGCACGGCTGTAAAAGTTTCCCTGCCATACAAAGAAGGCATCGTGCGTTCGGGGAATGTAATCGTGATTGCTCATAATCAATTGATTTTTAGTTTAGTACATGGCAAAAATAAATTTTAACGCTTAAATCAATAGAAGTATCGTCATGTCGAACTTGTCGATACATCGCAAAAGACTGATTAATATCGCTTTTGCGATGTCTCCACGACACTCCTCGTGCCTCGTCGTTTTGGTCGACATGACGACACTTCTATTGATTTTGTATTGTTCTTTTAATTTTTGTCATGTACTAAGGATTTTTAGTATAAATATTTAATTCGTTGATGTATTTCTAATTTCGGGGGAACTCCCCCGTACTTTCGGGGACATCCCCCAAAACTTCGGGGATGCCCCCAAACTTTTCGGAGAAGCCCCCGGAGGCTTCGGGGACTTCCCCCGAGATTGTGGGGAAGCCCCCGTAAATTTTGGGGGAGATAATTAAAGTTTTGGGGGAAGCCCACCGGATCCGGGCAGGCATCTCTCTGGTTGGCACAAGTATTTTTTGGGAAGCTAAAAGGCGCAAAAAAGCCCACCTTTTCTCCTCGAAGAGAAAAAGTGGGCTTTTGTTGTTTGCTATATATGAAAGGGTTATATTACACGCACCTGTGTGTGTGTGTGTGTGTGTGTGTGTGTGTGTTAGCAATAATTTGCGAGATGCGCAAATTATCTACCTTAAAAAGTGTGGTATTTTGTGAAATATTCATGGCGCAAAATAACAGATTTTTTTTGAATTATGCAAATTTTTTATAGAATTAAGAGATGAGGATTAAGAATGGGGCTAAGGTTCTGGTTGGAAGTTTGTAGGGACAAGTCGCGACTTGTCCGGTTTTTCCAGGATGAACATTTTCAATTTTATTGGGTCAGATTGCTTCGTTTCTCGCAATGACGCTTCGGTTATTTGTCGTCATTGCGAGGAACGAAGCAATCTTTTGACCTAAGCCTGCCCGCCATCTCGACCGGACATTTCGACTCCGCTCAGTGACCGGCGTAGCACGGCGTGGTTGCTGTACCTCGACAAGCTCAGTAACCAAATGCAGTCGAAGTGAACGAAGCAATCTTTAAACAAAATAATGAGTGAGATTTAAAACAACCTCTTAGTTTTTTACAAACAGTATCCATTTCCAATCGGCAGGATCGCCCTCTCCTACACTTGGGGTATAAAGGAATATTTTTATGGTTTGATCCGGGTTGGTTCTTAAATAATTGCGAGCCATAACTACATTTTGAACCGAACTCCAAACCGGATTGTAATCATATACTGTATTCCATTGATTGAATACATTTTCAAAGCCTTTGCCCGGTCCCCAATAGTCTGCTGTAACAGTACGGTCGAAACTATTTGCCGGAAGAATATTTTGCGGATACTCTATCCTACCTTTTCCCATCCAAACTATGGTACCGTAAAACAAACGCTGGTTCAACTCCGAATATTTCATTTCGATGCTGCCAAAATCGCCCGGCTCTTTATAATCGGGAACAATGGTAAATGTTTCGGCATCGTTAAAAGCGAGTTCTTTTCCTCCTTCAAACGCATTCGTGGTATAGTCTACTATCAGCATCAACACTTTATTTGTTTTTCTTGTGCTCGAAAAATTTAATTTAATATCCCCTTCGGGCGTTTGAATGGTGATGTCAATTCGAGCAAAATCCGTTTTTGCATTCCAATCGAACGGTGGAAGGGGTGGAGTCCCACATTCTAAGTGTGTAGTAAAGAAACCTTTTATCTGAACCGGATAACCATTCCATGTGGTAGTTCCGTTGACTGTATAGCCTCTTGCCTCTTTGTCTTTTGCCACAGAGCAAGTAGCATTTATACCTATCAATTCGCCTTGAATATCAATAGGGACACAGTTTATCGAAACTTTATCATTCGCCGTTTTGCTTACTGTAAAGTCGGCTAAATATCCTATTTTAGTTATAGGCTGTCCTTTAAACTCGTTAACGCTCAGGTTTCCGCTATAAGTTCCTTCAATTTTTCCGGCATAGTCGGAGGTTGGTTGCGGTTTCGGTTTTTTGATGTCGTCCCAATAATCTTCGCAACTGAATAAACCGATCAGTGTAAGTGCAATAAAGATTGCTTTCCATGTTGTTTTCATAGTTTTAAATTTTAGATGATTAAGAAAATAGGTTGTTATGTGTTTAAAATAAATTATTGATGTATTTTATCTATTCAGATTGCTTCGTACCTCGCAATGACGCTTCGGATATCCGTCGTCATTGCGAGGAGGTACACGAAGCAATCTCTAATTTATGTTTATAAAAATTTATTTAGTACATGACAAAAATAAATTTTAATGTTTTAAATCAATAAAAGTATCGTCATGTCGAATATAGATTAAAGGTTCAAACAAAAGATAATGACAAAAGGTACCATAGACTATAGCACACCGTTATTGCCGTAGAGCCGTGGCCAATGCCGTCAACTTAAGACCTTCGTCATGTCGACCAAAGCGACGAGGATACGAGGAGCGTCGTGGAGACATCACATTAGTAGCATGGTCAGACATATATTTATGTCTGACCATGCCTGTTAGTGGGATGTCTCGACAAACTCGACAGTTCGACTAAGCTCACTGCAACGCATGACGATACTTCTATTGTTCTTTTAATTTTTGTCATGGACTAAGATGCTTCTTTTGTTTTTTAAAAACTCAATCGAATGCCTGCCTGAAAATTGAAATTGAATGGTTTATCTTTCCGAATTGTTTCCACTTCGCTGTTATCGTCGAAATAATAGGCTACACCGGGCTCAATAAATAATCCGAAATGGTCGAACAGGTAATAATTCACTCCAAAATTGGCAAGCACCGACCATTGTATCTGGTCAATATCCAATGGCTGGCTTTCTTTTGTTTCGGTATCTGTTGTTTTTCCATATACGCACATCTCGCCCATCCCACCGGCACCTGCATACAAGGATAGATTTTTCTTATTCAAAAACGAATAAACCACTTTAAGCGGAATGCCCATGTAATTCAGTTCATTCTCTATCTGTATGGTCGAATTTTGATCGAGTATGGTTTGTGTATTAGTACCCACTACTTTATTCTGCTGACTTTTCAACTGATATGTTTCGGTAGATGATAAATAGGTATATGCCAACCCGCTTTCTACAGCCCATCTGTCCGTAAGGTTTTTGCGCACCGAAAGCCCTATTGTAAACGGTATATTGTAATCAATACCGGTACTTGTATAATTCATCTCGACCAAATCGTAATTCGAAGTAACTTCCCTTGTTTTGGTAATGATTTTGGTGATATAATCCGGTATATTAGGGTTGCCCGCTGTAACATCTCCCTTTTTATCGGGATTCGGTATTTTTATAGTTTCGGTGTATGTTTCGGTATGTGTTTCGGAAAAAGTATTGGTTTGCCGGCTGCTATTTTCCGAAAACGAAGAGGATGAATTAGAATTTGTTGTCAGTAACGCAAAAGCCCATCTTTTCTCTTTTTTCTTTTTCAGCGAAATGTTTTCATTCGGTTTCTTAAACATTTCAGGTTTTTTCGGATTTTCCGGTTTATTTATTTTGGGTGATGGCGAAGCCGGAAGATTTTCCACAAACGGCTTTGTTTCGACAATTGTTAGTTGTCCAACATTTTCCTTTTCTTCAATCTTGCCACTTGTTTGAGTTGCTTCGATTAGTGTTTTAAACTGAACCGGTTTCGTTACCGTCTGATTTGAATTATCAGCAAGCAAGTGTTTTTCGCCCGTTTTTTTAGAATTTATTTTATTATCCGTAATAGATATTGTGTTCGATTTCTTGGTTTCGACAGGACGGTTTAACGCAACAGGCTGCTCAGGAACATTATTTTCACTGTTTTTAAAAACAAACAACCCAATTAGTAACGCCAAAGTAGCCGCTACACCCATGCCAAAAGATTTCCCTAAAAAGAAGAACGGAATTGCTTTTTTCTTCTTTTGGGAAGATAAATCCTGCTCAATTTTAGTCCATACATCTTCTCCGACAGGTTGTTGGTAATCCCCCAATCTATCGCGGAACAAGTCGGTTAATATGTCCTTATTTTCACTCATTGTTTCGGATGTATGTTTTTATTTTACGGGTCAAAATAGCTTTTGCCCTTGCCAGCTGCGAGCGCGACGAACTTTCGTTTATATTCAGCAGTTGCCCTATTTCCTTGTGCGATTTATCCTCGAAAGTAAACAAATTGAAAACCATCCGGTAACCGCCTGGCAGCTCTGTAATAAGTTGCATCAAAACCTCATCGGGGATAACATTTACGGTTTCTTCTTCTATTGTTTCTTCGAAATGATTATTTTCCAGCAAAACAGAATGATTCAATACTTCATTTTTTTGTACGAAATCGATTGATAAATTAACAAAAACCCGTGTCATCCATGCCCTGAGCGATCCATCGCCACGATATTGAAATTTATGTATCGATTCAAAGACTTTCAAAAAACCATCGTGCAATAAATCTTCCGAAATTGTTTTACTACCGGTGTAGCGGTAGCAAACTGCCATCATTTTCGTTGCGTAGAGGTCGTAGAGCCTATGGCGAGAAGGATTCTCTCCTCGCCTGCAGCCTTCAATAAGCTCTAACTCTGTCATATTTTCCCTCTTAGTTAAACGATTTTTTGTTATGGTAAACAATTTAAAAACAAGATTGTTTTATTATAAGATATTTTACTCCAAAAAATCTTCTAACTATAAATATAAACAACATAAATATAAAAACGCTGCATTGATAATCTACATTTTTTAGTACATGACAAAAATAAATTTTAATCAATAAAAGCATCGTCATGTCGACCAAAATGACGAGTGGTCATTGAGCGAAGTCGAAATGGCACAAGGAATGTCGTGGAGACATCGCAAAAGCAGCATTAATCAGTCTTTTGCGATGTCTCGACAAGCTCGACATGACGATGCTTCTATTGCTTTCGTTTTGTTTATTTAATTTTTGTCATGTACTAAGTAAAAACACAACTAAATAAAATATTTAGTTGTGCACCAATCAATTTTTATATAAACTTCAATAAAAAAGTTTTACATATTATAAACACAATAATTGAAAAAACGCTGCATCAAAGATAAAAATATTATATTTTGATGTCGTTTTTCCCGAAAATTTATAAACACTTTTGTGTCAAAAGCTTTTTATTATGTATTTTCGCACATTATAACAAAGATGTCTAACCACGAAGAACAAGAATTTGATGAACTATTGGCACAATACGAGCAATGTATTGCCAATAATAAACATACCTACTTCGATACCGAAGAGATTGGTATGGTTGTAGACTATTACCTCTGGAAAGGTCTGATAAAAGAAGCTATAGAAGCCTTGCAATACGGATTTAAACTGCATCCAAACGACTCGGAATTACAAATAAAGCAATCGAAAATCTACGCAATCAAAGGCGAGAAAGAAAAAGCGCTTAAACTGCTTGCCATTTATGCTGACGAACGGGAATTGGAACATGTTCTGATCCAGGGTGAAATTCTGGCGTCGCTCCATCGCTTTGCCGAAGCGGATGCGATGTTTTCCAAAGCACTTACCTTTGACGATTTCGGTTATGACGAGATTTGCCTGGATATTGCCCATATTTATATTGTACAGCAATGCTTTGAGCGTAGCCTGAAATATTTGGCAGAAGGCAACCGCTTTAATCCTAAAAATACCGATATTCTTTTCGAGACAGCTTATTGTTATGAGCAAACTGGTAATTTTGAGAAAGCTATCGAGATATACAATACAATTTTAGACCGTTACCCTTATTCGGAAGAAGCTTGGTTTTACCTTGGACAAATATATTACACGCTCGAAAATTACACGGAAGCTTTCAATGCTTTCGAGTATGTAACGGTTATCAACGAGAAAAACGAAGAGGCTTGGTGGCAAAAATCACATGTCTTATTCCAATTGGAAAAATATACAGAAGCAATCGAAGGTTACCAAACTTATGCCAATTTGGTACCTGGCAAGAATGATGCTCTTATCTGCATTGCCGAATGCTACGAAGAACTGAATAATCTGGACGAAGCCATTGCTCTTTACCAGGAAGTTTTGACTACCGACGCCAGCAAAGTTGATGCTTATATCGGTTTAGCATACTGTTATCTCGAAAAAGAAAAATCGGAAGAAACCATTTTGTATGCTCAAAAAGCCATCGATATTGACCCGACTAAACACGAAGTTTGGACATACCTTGCCGAAGCATACACGCAAGCCGACGAATTTGAGAAAGCCGTCGAAGCGTACGCCACTGCTATCCGTTTAGAAGCTTCGGAACCTGATTTGTGGCTTGCTTTAGGGCATGTTTATTTGGCTGTAGGAAAGGATGAAGAAGCTTTTGACGCTTACTCCGAAGCATTTAAATTGGATGCCAATGCAGAAAACATACATCTCTTTTTGGCTATCACCATGTTTCGCTTAGGGCAGATCGACAATTCAATGGTGTTGCTGGACGAAGCCATCCGCCAGTGGCCAAGTGCAACCAGTATATTTTTTGAAATTTGTCCCGAAGCTATTGAAATTTTTGAAAAACGAATTAAATTAGATTAAATATGGATTTTTTAAGCACCCTGATTACAAGTATTCTCGATTGGTATTCTGCAAACATGGGCTATGGCACCATAACGCTACTTATGGCTATAGAAAGTACCTTTATCCCTTTACCCAGCGAATTGGTGCTTCCGCCCGTTTCGTGGCAAGCTACGCTGGCTTTTGTTCCGGGCAAATTAAATATATTCCTTATTATCTTAGTAGCCTCCTTAGGATGCGTACTTGGTGCATTGGTCAATTATACATTATCGTTTTATCTGGGTCGCAAAATCATATACAGTCTGGTAGAAACTAAAGTAGCCAAGATATTTTTCCTGAACAGAGAAAAACTCGAAAAAGCTGAAGCTTATTTCTGCGAAAATGGCAACACTTCCACTTTCATTGGCCGTTTAGTACCTGTAATCCGTCATTTAATTTCTATTCCGGCCGGTTTAGCCAAAATGAATTTAAAGAAATTTATAGTTTATACTTTTTTAGGTTCATTACTTTGGAACACTATTTTGTCGTTTTTAGGGTATTTTTTAGGACAAAATCAAGATTTAATTATGCAATATCTTCACGAAATATCTTATGGAGCAATAGCTGCAGCGGCTATTTTTATTGTATATTTAATTTTCAAAAATAAAAAGAAGAAAAAAATGAATGCTTTTATAACCGAAAACAATATTAAAAAACAATTTGGTATTATCGGTTATCCTTTAACCACTTCTTTCTCCAGAAATTTTTTCAATGAGAAATTTAAAAAAGAAAATATCAATGCGCAGTACGACCTTTTTCCGTTGGATAAAATTGACCTTTTTTCATCTCTGATAAAAGAAAAATCATTTGCCGGCATGAATGTAACTATTCCTTACAAACAGGCTGTAATGCCACTTTTGGATGAGCTGGACGAAACCGCTCGCGAAATTGGTGCAGTCAATGTAATCCAGTTTCAAGGTGAAAACTGCCTGCAAAAAACCAAAGGATTTAATTCGGATGCTATCGGTTTCGAAAATTCCTTGTTGCCATTGCTTATGCCTCATCATAATCGCGCATTAATCCTTGGTACAGGAGGAGCGTCCAAAGCGGTTGCTTATATTCTGCGCCGGAACAATATTCCGTACACCCTTGTTTCGCGCACAAAAGCCGAAGGTCAATATACTTATGAGGAACTGACACCCGAAATCATTGCCGAAAACACATTGATAATCAACACAACACCGCTTGGCATGTACCCGGCGGATGCCTGCGCCGATATTCCCTACGAATATATTACCGACAAACATTTGCTGTACGATTTAATCTACAATCCGGAGAAAACTTTATTCCTGCAAAAAGGCGAGGCACAAGGTGCTACTATCAAAAACGGCATGGAGATGCTTCACGGGCAGGCGCGTGCCGCTTGGAAGATTTGGAATGAAAGCCTGCCCAACCCCTCCGACACTTCGACTTTGCTCAGCGACCGATAAGGGGCTTTACAAGCCTGCTACTTATTTGCACTTAATTTTTTTGAAATGATTTTTTTGAAACAAAATAATAACTCTAAACTAAATAAGACACCAAAGCCCCTCCTTCGAAAGGGTTGGAGAGGCTTCTTGTTTTTATTTTTGTTTTGTTCATCCATTAATGCACAACAAGCTGTGCCTCACAAACAGCAATTTTTAGATTTTTGGGCACAATTCAAGACTGCACTCAAATATAAGGATGCCGAATTTGTATATAATCACCTACAAATCCCGTTTGACAGTGAAGGAGGTTATTTCAATCCTGAAGCAACACTGCAAGAAGTAAAAGAAAATTACCAGCAAATTATCCCTGTATATCGCAAGGAAATGGAGTTTGTACGCTTTGATCAAATTCTACTTGAAAAAGAAAATGCCTATATCTGGCTCGGTTATTCGACCGAAGACGAAACCTATTTTTATTGCTACAAAAAAATGTCGCCAATGGCTTCTATCCCTTCTATGGAGGAAAAATATTGGTTTGTTCGCCTGCCCGATGGCAAGTTTAAATTCAGCCGCGTAACAGCTGGGGTTGAGTAAATATTTTTCGAGTTTAGCCAATTTTATCGTATCTTCGCGCCAATTTTTAAATAAAAATTTTATGGGAAATAATTTATTAAAAGGAAAAAGAGGTGTCATTTTCGGTGCACTCAACGATATGTCCATTGCATGGAAAGTAGCCGAAAAAGCAGTAGAAGAAGGTGCACAAATTACACTTTCGAATACACCTCTGGCAGTAAGAATGGGGACTACAGATGAGCTAAGCAAAAAACTGAATGCTCCGCTTATTCCGGCAGATGCGACCAATGTGGAAGACCTCAAAACAGTGTTTGAAGAATCGCAAAAATTGCTTGGGGGAAAAATTGACTTTGTGCTGCACTCAATAGGCATGTCGCCCAATGTGCGCAAGAAACGCACTTATGATGATCTGGATTATGATATGTTGAATACTACGCTTGATGTGTCTGCTATTTCATTTCATAAAATGATTCAAACGGCAAAAAAAATGGATGCGATTGCCGAAGGTGGTTCTATCGTGGCGTTGAGTTATGTGGCTGCACAACGATCATTCTTTGGATACAATGATATGGCGGATGCTAAATCATTGCTTGAATCTATTGCCCGTAGTTTCGGTTATATTTATGGTCGCGAGAAAGGTGTACGCGTAAATACCATTTCGCAATCGCCAACCATGACAACAGCCGGAAGTGGTGTGAAAGGTATCGAAAACCTGTTTGATTTTTCTAATAAAATGTCGCCGTTGGGTAATGCAAATGCAGAAGAATGTGCTGATTATTGTATCGTAATGTTCTCTGACCTGACACGCAAAGTTACCATGCAAAACCTTTTCCACGATGGTGGTTTTTCGAGCATGGGTATGAGTCTTCGAGCTATGAACCAATACGAAAAAGGTTTGGACGACTACAAAGACGAACACGGAAATATTATTTACGGATAAAATACTTATTTGTAAACGCAAAAAATCCCTTGCAGAAATCTCTACAAGGGATTTTTATTTCTATCTAATTAAAATATTATTGACGATAGATATCTACTTTCTCCACATCAAACCCGTTGATAAATGAAGCATGGCGATTCACTTCGGCTTCACCATAATTGATATATATTTCAGCCGATTTGCGGAATTGCTCATCGCGGCTGGCGTCGATCAACAATAAATAACCCATGATTATATGCCCTGCCATTTCTACCAAGCGGCGTGCCTGGAAATCGATATATTCGTTGTTTTTAATTTCCACAACTGCATTTACTGCTTTTTCGTATATTTCGGTCATGGCAATCAAGCGATTGCGCCAACTTGAAAATTCGGCATTTATCGGCAACGATTCATAATGGCGTATTTGAGCCAAGTATGAACCGGTGGTTACATGGCGGATAGCGGCTACTGTTTGCAGTTGCGATGTTCCTTCATAAATAGTAAGGATACGGGCATCACGATACAAGCGTTCGCAGGCATAATCTTTCATAAAGCCCGAACCACCATGCACTTGAATACAATCATACGCATTTTGATTGGCATATTCGCTGGCAAACATTTTTAAAAGCGGAGTAAAAGCATCAGCCAAACGCTGAAACGCTTTGTAGTCTTCTTTTTCGGCAGGCTCTAACTTACGGTCTTGCTCAATCGCTTCGTATGATTTATAAATATCTACAAAACGAGTACATTCGTACAACAAAGCACGCGAAGCATCTAATTTTGCCTTGATATTCGACAACAATTCAAACACAGCAGGGAACTCAATAATCGCCTTGCCGAATTGACGACGGTCTTTAGCGTAAGCCAAGGCTTCTTCGTAAGCCGCAGCCGACAATCCTACCGACTGAGCGCCAACACCCAAGCGTGCACCGTTCATCAACGACATCACATATTTGATAAGCCCCATGCGACGCGTTCCAATCAATTTTGCAGGCACATTGGTAAACACCAATTCGCAGGTAGGTGAACCTTTGATACCCAATTTGTTTTCGATACGGCGCACTTTCATACGGTCGTCGTGCTTATTATCGGCAACGAAGTACGATAAACCGCGTCCGTCATTCGTACCGTCTTCCGAACGAGCTAACACCAGTTTGATTTGTGCATCGCCGTTGGTAATAAAGCGTTTGACGCCATTCAAATACCAGGTATTGTCTTTTTCATTGAAAGTGGCTTTCAGTTGTACGGCTTGTAAATCCGAACCGGCATCTGGTTCTGTTAAGTCCATTGAGCAGGTTTCTCCTTTGCAAACGCGAGGTAAGAATTCTGCTTTGATTGCTTCCGAAGCAAATTCAGCGATTGTTTCGGCACAATCCTGTAAGCCCCAGATATTGGCAAAACCGGCATCGGCACGGCTTACAATCTCGGCAGCCATCACATACGGAATCATGGAGAAATTTAATCCGCCATACTGACGAGGAAGCGCCATTCCGTACAAACCTGCCTGTGCCAAAGTATCATGGTTTTTTTGCGTTCCGCTGGCATATACAACACGGTTATTTACCACTTTTGGTCCTTCGTGGTCAACATCTTCAGCATTGGGTGCAATGATCTCACCACAAATTTCGCCAACGATTTCCAAGATACGGTCATAATTATCTATGGCATCTTCAAAATCTTGGGCTGCATAGTCATATTTATCTTTATCCGCATAGTCTTTTTCTTTCAGACAAACAATCTTACGCATCAACGGATGAGACAATTGAAATTTTAGTGCGGGATTTTCTTTATAGAAGTTCATAATATTGTTTTATTAATAATTTAATTTTCAATGATTTACATTCTTATATTCTTTTATTTTAGGAATCAAGATTTTTGTTTTATATCGGAATTTTTTACAAATTAAAAAAATAGCATTATCTTTGCAATACAAAATAATTAAAACGGCTATTAAACTATTGCTGAATCGTTGCGGGTTTAATAGTCGTTTTCTATTGCAGTAATGCAATATTGTATTTTTTGACCACTTCCGCTCAACTCGCCTACTGTAAGTTTTATTTTCCCAAAATCCTCTTTTTCATATTCCATTACATAGATTTTTGAAAATCGTTTTTGTTTTACATTGTCTTTTTTGGGTTCTTGTGGCTCACCAACAGTTAGAGCATTTTCTAAAATTTCAGTCAAAAAAGTTACTGCTAATGTGGATTTATAGCGTATCGCCGATTTGCTTGCGGTTTCTTGTATAGACAAAAACTTTACTTCAATAAAATTTTTCAACGATTTATTATAAATATGCTTTGTCGGGTTGGCAATAATCCAATTAACATAAAAATCGGTTATAAACTTTTTTCGATTTTTCAAATCTTCGGGCGTATTGCCTAATGCTATGCCTTTTTTGTCTAAGTCCATTTGATTTGCAAAAATCTTGATCCAGAATTTATTTGCTATTTTTCTTATAATATTTAATCATTTTAGGAATAACCTCTTCCACATTTCCCGTAATCACATAGTCGGCAATGGCGTTGATAGGCGCATTCGGATCATTGTTGATGGCAATAATCATCGAGCTTTCCTGCATACCGGCAATGTGTTGGATTTGTCCTGAAATTCCACATGCAATGTACAATTTTGGACGAACGGTAACGCCTGTTTGCCCAATTTGACGCTCGTGCTCGGCAAAGCCTGCATCAACAGCTGCACGGCTCGCACCGACTTCGGCACCGATAACATTTGCCAAATCATGAAGCAACTTAAATCCGTCCTCGGAACCAACTCCATAACCACCTGCCACAATAATCGGAGCGGCTTTTAGGTTCACTTTCGATTTCTCCATGTGGCGTTCTATCACAGAAACCACAAAATCTTCATTCGAAATATATTTTGATATATCTAATTTTTTAATTTGTCCTTTATGATTTGCATCAAAAATTTCTTTTTTCATTACGCCTTCACGAACGGTAGCCATTTGTGGACGACAGTCGGGATTAATGATGGTAGCAACAATGTTTCCACCAAAAGCAGGGCGAATTTGATACAACAAATTTTTGTAAGTTTTCCCTTCTTTTTTATCTTCATGATCGCCAATTTCGAGGGCTGTACAATCGGCAGTTAAACCGCTGAATAATGCCGAAGAAACGCGCGGTCCCAAATCACGACCAATAGAAGTCGCACCCATCAAGGCAATTTGAGGTTTTTCTTCCTTAAACAAGTTGACCAACGCCGATGTATGCGGCAACGAAGTATAAGGATACAAGCGTTTGTCGTCCAAAAGGAATAAATTATCTACACCATAAGGAAACACTTGAGCCGCTATGCCATCCAATTGGTGTCCAACTGCTACAGCATCCAAATTACAATTCAATTGCTTTGCCAAAGAACGACCTTTGGTCAATAGTTCGAGACTTACATCGCCTACAATGCCGTCTTCTATTTCGAGATATACTATTATGTTGTTCATATTTTTTATCCTATTGTATGGTTAGCGATGAGTTCTATCATTAAACTTTCCGTATCAGCATCGGCTGCGGTTAGCTTTTTACTTTCTTTTGCGGTAAATACAACGCTTTCGATTTGTTTTACTTTGGTTGGAGAGCCAAGCAATCCTAAGGAATTGATATCGCATTCAATATCATTCACACTCAACTCAGGAATGTTTAAATAATCTTTTCTAGCTCCGATATAATCGCTGTCGGCAGTTTGTTTTTCGGACGGCGTAAGGGCGTTTTTATATTTAATGGTCAATTTTGCATGGCGCGGACGGCAATCGGGTGCTGAACCATTTACAGTTATTACCATTGGCAACTTTCCTTCAACTACTTCGACACCTCTTTCCAAACGGCGTTTCACTGTAATTTTTCCATTGGAAATATTGGTAATTTCTTCGGCATAAGTTATTTGAGGAAAACCTAACTTTTCGGCTACTTGTGGTCCTACTTGGGCGGTATCACCATCAATGGCTTGACGACCACAGATAATTATATCTACTTTACCAATCTTGCGGATAGCACATGCCAAAGCATACGATGTAGCAAGGGTATCAGCTCCGGCAAATTCCCTACCACTCAACAAATAGCCGCCATCCGCTCCACGAAACATGCTTTCGCGAATAATTTCGGCTGCACGGGCAGGTCCCATGGTTAGGACTTGAATTGTCGAACCCGGAAATTTGTCTTTCAAACGCAATGCTTGTTCCAATGCGTTCAAATCTTCGGGATTAAAAATAGCGGGCAGCGCTGCTCTGTTTACAGTACCATCCGCTTTCATGGCATCCTTTCCCACATTGCGTGTGTCGGGCACCTGTTTGGCTAAAACAATAATTTTTAAACTCATTTTTAATAGTATCAATAAAATTTTAGGTAATGATTACAAATTTAAGACCGCTAAGATAGTCAAATATTTCAATTTCAAACTATATATTTCTCGTAAAAAAGCCTTATTCTTTCACAATTTTTGCCTTCAAAATCCGCACATCATTTTGAGGGCGATTATTCATATCCACAGCTTCGTTCGATATTTTTTCGACCACATCCAGCCCACGCACCACTTCACCAAAAACGGTATATTCTTTGTCCATAAAAGGAACACCGCCCACTTTTGTATAAGCTTCCCGTTGGGCTTTTGCAAAATGGAAAACTTTTTTCGGATCAATTTCCTTTTCGGCTAAAACAGTCAAACTGTCTTGCAAAGCCTCCATTTTTCGCTTGTCATTTTGCATCGAAACTGCATTTATTTTATCTTTATTTAAAATAATAACGCGTTGCCAGATAGATTCCACCTGCTTTTCATACGCCTCTTTTTCAATGCTATCCAATTCTGCCGGAGTATATTTTTTGCCCAAAATAAAGTAAAACTGGCTTCCATTCGACTCTTTAGCCGGATTTTCGGCATCGGACAAGCGGGCTGCCGACAATACACCCCGTTTATGGAAAAGTTCAGGGTAATGTATCTCCTGTGGAATGGTATAACCCGGTCCGCCTGTACCTAACAAACGATTGTGACTGGCATCTTTCGAGTTAGGATCACCCGTTTGCACCAAAAAATCTTTCATCGCTTTATGAAACAGCAAACCATCATAATATCCGCTTTTAACTAATTTTACCATGTTATCGCGATGTTGCGGAGTGTCTTTATACAATTTCACAACCACTGTCCCTTCTGTGGTGGTAAATTCTACCAGCGGCTCTTCGGCTTTTTTCCCGCAAGCCGTGAGTAACATTATTATTCCTGCAAAAAATATTATCTTTTTCATATCCAGCATAAAAAAACAGGAGCAAAAACCCCTGTACTTAATTTGTTTATTCCAATAAACCAATACTGCGATAAAGGTCTTTCACTTGCTTGTCCCAGAGTATTTTAGCATCTTCAATGCCGTCCGGTTCGGCAAAATCCGTTATCACCAATGCCACTTCTTCAGTAATTTCGTCAAAAGCAATTCTGAACTCGAAATAATACTTATCACTCGAATCTTCAAGCCAACGAAAACGAATAAGTGACCCCGTTCTAATTAACACTAATTCAGCCTCTTGCTGAAAATCGACCCACTTAAAAACATAGTGTTTCCCTTCAATGGTTACTTTATCGGCAAACCATTCTTCCAGACCGCTTGGAGTGCTAAGCACCGTCCACAGGAGGTTTATCGATACCGACTTTAAATTATATTCTATATGAAATTTCTCTTTGGTCATGCTCATTAAATTTTTCGCAATATATACATTTTTTTTTAATCCAAAATAATTATCAAAAAATATTTCTTAAAAATTTTAACAAAAACCTTGCCGCATTATTTCTTTACCAGCGAATTATGTAGAATATTTCTTTTTTATTATTTTTGGCAAAAAATAGAACAACAGAAATCAAATATATCATGAAAGAAGTAAAAGAATTTTTGAAAGTTGCTGAAGAGGAAATGGATGGAACTATTCTTTTCTTGGACGAAGCATTGGCACACATCCGTGCCGGAAAAGCCAATCCGCGTATTTTGGACGGTGTGCGGGTGGAATATTATGGGGAGCATGTGCCGCTTACCAATGTGGCTACTGTTACAACTCCCGACGCGAAAACGATTCAAATACAAGTGTGGGAAAAAGCTATGTTGCCGGTGGTAGAAAAGGCGCTTATCAACTCCGAAGTGGGCATTATGCCGATGAATAACGGCGAAGTGCTTCGCCTGCAAATTCCGCCACTGACCGAAGAACGCCGCCGCGACTTGACCAAACAAGCCCGCCACGAAGGCGAAGAGGCTAAAATAAGTATTCGCAACGCGCGCCGCGAAGCCATCGAAGGCTTGAAGAAAGAAGTGAAAAACGGCATGCCCGAAGATGTGGAGAAAGATGCCGAAGCGGCTGTACAAAAGATACACGACAAGTTTATCAAAAAAATTGATGATATGCTTGCCGACAAGGAAAAGGAAATTATGACCGTATAAATTTGCAAATATGTAAATGTGCAAATTAGCTAATGACAAAGCCATTCTCTGACATATTGCAATAGGAGAATGGCTTTTATTCTTAATTTTTAATTCTTAATTCTTAATTGTTTGAACGGTTTAGTAATCAAAAACACAGGCAGTTGGTACACCGTAATGCCCGATGGCAACACAGCTACTGTCGAATGTAAAATAAAAGGCTCGTTTCGGCTTAAAGGCATCCGGAGCACAAATCCGATTGCCATTGGCGACCGCGTGCAATACGACATCACGCCCGATGGCTACGGGCTAATCTCCGAAATTGAAGACCGGCGGAATTACATCGTGCGCCGCTCATCAAACCTGTCGAAACACTCGCACATTATCGCGGCTAACCTCGATCAGGTTTTCCTGATTGTTACGGTCAATTATCCCGAAACTTCGACTATGTTTATCGACCGCTTCTTAGCTACTGCAGAGGCATACCGCGTGCCCGCCAAACTTATTTTCAATAAAATAGATCTATATTCTGCCGAAGAATACGAATATCTGGATATGCTCATTTTTTTGTATGAATCAATCGGCTATCCTTGCTTTAAAGTATCGGCAACAAAGAATATCGGCATGGAAGAAATTAAAGCCGAGTTGAAAGATAAAATCACGCTACTTTCGGGACATTCGGGCGTGGGAAAATCGACTTTGATAAATGCCATCGACCCGACATTGGAAGCGAGAACGAGCGAAATTTCGGACTATCACAACAAAGGGATGCACACCACTACTTTCTCCGAAATGTTTGCGCTTACCGGTGGCGGATATCTGGCTGACACACCGGGCATAAAGGGTTTTGGCACCATTGATATGAAACCCGAAGAGGTTTCGCACTATTTCCGCGAAATATTCGTTATATCCAAAGATTGCCGTTTTGGCAATTGCACGCACCGACACGAACCGGGCTGTGCGGTGCGCGAAGCTGTGGAACGGCACGAAATAAGCCAATCGCGCTACACCAATTATTTGAGTATTTTGAATGATGATAGTGAGGGAAAATATCGGTAAGCAAATTTACGATTGAGCAATTTACAATTTACTATTGAAATTATGGACAGAAACGAACTTTTTCAAAACGGCGGCATTTACAACGATGATGGAACAAAGGTCGATATGAATTCGATACCAACGCCAAACCTATGTGTTATTTGCAAAAAACATTTTGCAGACGATCCTATGGAAGAAATCCTTTGCTTAATGAATCGGCATGATCAAAGAGACAGCGATGATTTTAAATGTGGAGTTTTTGAGAAAGTATAACCTGTTGGCATCGAAAAAACTTAAATTTGTTTTTAATAAAATTGTTGTCAGATGAAAAAATTCTCTATACAACAACGCCTAAAAAGCTTCAAACACGCTTTTAACGGGCTTCGGATATTAATCACGGAAGAGCATAATTCGTGGATACACCTTTTTGTTTCGTTGTGTGTGGTGGTTGCCGGATTTTGGTTCGGAATATCTATGGGCGAGTGGATTGCCATTGTATTATGTATTGGATTAGTTCTTAGTTTGGAACTGATTAACACGGCTATCGAACGCATTGCTAACTTTGTTTCGCCCCAAAGGAACGCACAAATAAAACACATTAAGGATTTGGCAGCCGCAGCCGTATTTGTGGGTGCTGTGGCTTCGGTGGTTGTCGGACTTATTATTTTTTTACCTAAAATAATATAAACCAAATGGATATTTTAGTAGTCATAGTTATATTTCTTTTTGCTATCCCCATATATTTCTTTTCAAAATGGATTTTGAAGAAAGGAAACTTCTTTGCCGAAAAGAACAGGAAATACATTGCCATTATCCCAACTATTATTTTGGCACCCACATTATATGTTTTGATTGTATTGATTTGGTTTTTTTCTATTTCGTATTACCCTGATAAAGATTTTGACAAAGAAAAATGGGCAACCGACAAAGAAAAACGCTACGAAATGACTGAATCTATTATTGATGATAAAATCCTGATTGGTAAAACAAAACCGGAAGTAGTTGCCCTGCTGGGTACTAATTTTGGTGAATGTGAAGAAAATCACATTAGTTATGATATCGGATATATTCCCGGATTATTTAATATTGATCCAAGTTTTTTAGATATATTTTTCGAAAATGGGAAAGTGGTAAAAGTCTCTCAACACGAATCTTGATACTCCAATAATGAAATTCCAGCAATTCAAGAACATTTTTATTGCAGTAGCTGTGGCAATCGTGCTTTCGGCACTGTATATCAGCAACCGGATGATTGCCAAATTATCCGAACAGGAAAAGCACACGATGGAAATTTGGGCGGAAGCTACGCGCCAGCTTGCTTTGGATAATGGCGAAGGCGATGTTACGCTTATACTCAAAGTGTTGCAAGAAAATAAAACCATTCCGGCTATTCTGGTCGATGCCAAAGATGAGCCTATCAATCTCGAATACGGAATTTGCAATATCGAATTGCCCAAAAACCCGAAAGAACAAGAAAAATTTATCCGCGAAGAAATCAAAAATTTAAAAGATGCCAATACGCCGATTGTCGTTCAGTTAGACGAGCAAACCCGCCATTATGTGTATTACGACGAATCGTTTTTGATCAAGAACCTGCGGTGGTTTTCGTACATCCTGTTTGCCGTTGTTGCACTGTTTCTGGTGGTAGCATTTATGGTTTTCACGCTGGCGAAAAAAGCAGAACAAAACCAAGTGTGGATAGGATTGTCAAAAGAAACGGCGCACCAGCTCGGCACGCCTATTTCGTCGCTGATGGTTTGGTTGGAAATGCTCAAAGAAAAGCAATTGGATGTGAAGTTTGTCAGCGAAATAACGAAAGATGTAAACCGCCTGAAAACGATTGCCGAGCGTTTCTCCAAGATCGGTTCAAAGCCGGCTTTAGACCCCGTCAACTTCACCGAAGTGCTCGAAAATGCCGTTGCTTACCTGCGCGGGCGAACATCGAGCAAAGTTGTGATCACCACACATTATCAAGCCGATAATATTGATTTAAAACTAAATGTTCCGCTCTTCGAATGGGTTATCGAAAACTTGTGTAAAAACGCTATCGATGCGATGGACGGCGAAGGGAAAATAGACATCATCGTTTCGGAACACAACGGTTCTTATTTTATCGATTTTCAGGATACCGGAAAGGGCATTCCGAAATCGAAATACAAAACTGTATTTAACCCCGGTTATACCACCAAAAAACGCGGCTGGGGTCTTGGTCTGTCGCTCGTAAAACGGATTGTAGAAGAGTATCACAAAGGAAAAATATTTGTAAAACATTCGGAAATAGGCAAAGGAACTACATTCCGGGTTATATTAAAAAAGAAAGGAGAGTAAAAGTTACTCTCCTTCGTCGTTTAATTGTATTCCCTCGTCGGTAATTGTGATAAGCCGTTTGCGGTACAAATCACCCACCGCCTTTTTAAATGTTTTTTTGCTTACACTAAAAAAATCAAAAATATCTTCGGCAGCACTTTTATCGTTCAAAGCAATAAACCCGCCGCGCTCTTTGAGGCGTTCGTGCAGGTCGTCTGAAAAATCGGAAACGCGCGCAAACCCAATTTTACTTTGGCTCAAATCTATCTTAAAATCATCGCGAACGCGCTTAATATATGCTTTCCCTTCATAACCAACCTCAATATTCTCAATCAACTCGTTAGCATACAACATACCTGCGTATCGATTATCAATAATGGCTTTAAAACCCAAATCCGTTTTGCCCGCCACCAAAATATCGACTTCATCGCCCGCATGATATGGCGGGCAGGTTTTATCCACATATTTATCATACTTGGCAGTGCCGTAAATGCGGTTTGTGTTTTCGTTGTAGAGGATATGCACGAGGTAAAAACCGCCTTCGCTCATGCGTGCGCGTTGCTCGCGGATAGGCACAAACAGGCGGCGCGCTACACCCCAATCCAGATAAGCCCCCACATTATTAACCATTTCCACCTCGAGGAAAACAAAATCGCCCACCTGCGCGTATGGCTTCTCGCAGGTACCCACCAACCGGTCGTTCACATCGGGATATACAAACACATGTATTTTCTCTCCCACCTTCATCCAATCCTTCAGGTAACTTTTGGGCAAAAGTATTTCGCCGCGTTCTTCGCCGTTGAGCACCGCCCCTTTATCCGAAAAACGCAACAGGGTAAGGTCATTAAATTTTCCTATCTCAATCATAAAAAGACATTTCGATTTTGAACAAAGTTAATAATTTATAGCATTCGTTCGAAAATTAGTTTAGAAAAATGATGGTGTGTCAAAAGTACACATCCTCTTTTTTATTTCACGCCGCTATTTTCGGTAGCTTCACTCTTAGGTGGACCATTTTGGGATTCTTCTGCTTTCTGATGACATAAAGAAGCCT
Organism: Paludibacteraceae bacterium; assembly: GCA_031553685.1. Classification (GTDB taxonomy): domain Bacteria; phylum Bacteroidota; class Bacteroidia; order Bacteroidales; family Paludibacteraceae; genus JAFGVL01. Next base: position 20,336 of record JAVBLE010000022.1, read on the forward strand.
TATATTCTCCATAATAAGGGT
>JAVBLE010000033.1:0-43412 GCA_031553685.1 Paludibacteraceae bacterium
TTGGTCAAACAAATATCCCTATATAATAAAATCTTGGCTTGATAACTGGAAAAAAATATCGCCCATGTTTGACTTTCCTCAACCTATCAGAAAGCTAATGTATACAACCAATATTATTGAAAGCTTTAACTCGCAGTTGCGTAAAGTAACCAAGTCTAAAAGAGTATTTACCAATGACATGGCTCTTACTAAACTTTTATTCTTAGTACAGCAAAAGATATTGGAAAAGACTGCTCCTATTGCCGCTTGGAAAGAAATTTTAGCCGAGTTTATTATTTTATTTGAGAAAAGATGGTACATTAGCTGATCCTTTCCCCCGTTGACACAGTTTAATGAACAGACCCCTTTTTACTCCCTCTTTGGGTGTAAATCCTGATTGAGAAAGTCGATTACCCGAATATTCCAAATATAATTTCTTAATGAATAATCTTTTTTCCGTATTTTTGGCAAAGCAAATTGAATTTTTATTCTTCATTCCTAATTTTTAATTAAAAATAAGTATGGCTCTGAATTATATTTGGGTAGCGTTTTTCTTGGTGGGTTTTGTGGTTGCTATTGCCCGCTTTTTGTTTATGGGCGATGTGGATGTGTTTCAGCAGATGGTGGCGAGTACTTTTGATATGTCGAAACTGGCTATTATGAATATTGCTTTGCCGCTGGCGGGGGTGATGACACTGTGGTTGGGACTGATGAATATCGGCGAAAAGGCAGGTGCGATTAATTTCTTGTCGCGCATTATCGGACCGTTTTTCTCAAAATTATTTCCCGAAGTTCCGAAAAACCATCCGGTGAACGGACAGTTGGTGATGAATTTTTCGGCTAATATGCTGGGGCTGGATAACGCGGCTACTCCGCTCGGACTGAAGGCGATGAACAGCTTGCAGGAGCTGAATCCGGATAAGGACAAGGCGTCGAATGCGCAGATTATGTTCCTGGCGCTGAATACTTCGGGGCTTACTATTATCCCGGTGTCTATCCTGGCTATGCGCTCGCTGGTGAAGGGTCCTGCCGGGGAGCTGGCGGCTAACCCTACGGATGTGTTTGTGCCGCTATTGCTGACAACAGCGGTGGCGATGCTTTCGGCTGTTCTTTTTGTGGGGATTAAACAGAAACTAAACCTGTGGAACCGGACAGTTATGGGCTGGATTGGCGGCATTATGCTTCTTTTGGCAGGCATTGTTTGGGGCGTTTCGCAGTTGAGCCAGGAAGAGATGCAGACGGTGTCGAAGGTGGTGAGTAATTTGCTGTTGTTGTTTATTATTGTGGTGTTTATCGGCGGGGCGCTTTGGCGCAGGGTGAATGTGTATAATGCGTTTATCGAGGGGGCAAAGTCGGGTTTTGAGACGGCGGTGAAGATACTGCCGTTTATGGTGGGCATGCTTGTGGGGATTGGTGTTTTTCGTGCTTCGGGCGCGATGGAGTTGTTGATGGATGGTTTTCGTCATGGGTTTGCTTTTCTGGGCTTGAATACGGATTTTGTGGATGCGCTTCCGGTTGCTTTTATGAAACCGCTGAGCGGCAGTGGTGCCAAGGCGATGATGGTGGAAACGATGTCGACTTTCGGTCCCGATTCGTTTGCCGGCAAACTGTCATGTTTGTTTCAGGGCGCGGCGGATACTACTTTTTATATTGTGGCGTTGTATTTTGGTTCGGTGGGGATTAAGAATACGCGGTATGCTGTTGGTGCGGGTTTGTTTGTTGATTTGATGGGTGTGCTGGCGGCTGTTGTTTTTGGGTATTTGTTTTTTGGGTAAGATCGCATTTTGTTCCGTAGGGGCGTTGCATGCAACGCCCCTACGGGACATCTTCATAACTTTATATGTCATATAATTCTAAAACACATAATCGCCGTAGCATTCGGTTGAAGGATTATGATTATTCGCAGGCAGGCTTGTATTTTGTAACTATTTGTGTACATAACAGGGAATGTTTGTTTGGTGAAATTGCTGATGGACACATAAGCTTGTCGAATATTGGCACTATTGCTGATTTATTATGGTTTGAAATAAAAAATCATGCGCCTAATGTGGAATTGTGCGAATTTGTTGTGATGCCAAATCATATTCATGGGATTATTGAGATAAAAGACTTACCGTCCGTAGGGGCGTTGCATGCAACGCCCCTACATGCAACGCATCCACAACCGGACGAACCCTGCAAGCAGAAAAATGAATATATGGCAGCTATTTCGCCCAAAGCAGGTACACTGTCAACAATTATTCGTTCGTACAAATCGGCGGTATCAAGGCACGCTCATCGTTTAGGTTACATATTTGCATGGCAACGCAGCTTTCACGAACACATTATTCGAGATAATAATGACCATGCGCGTATTGCCGAATATATCAAAAACAATCCTGACATGTGGACAGATGATTGTTTTTACAAAGAATAAAAAAAACAATAATATGATAACTTACCAAATCGAAAAGGACACCCTCCGTAGGGGCGTTGCATGCAACGCCCCTACATGCAACTCCCCAATCAAAATCCCCAACCTAAAACGCCGCGAAACCACCCAATGGATCAAAACCATCGCCCAACAATACAACCTGAAAGTGGGCGATGTAAATTACATCTTTTGTTCCGACGAGAAAATACTGGAAATAAACCGTGAGTATCTGCAACACGATTATTACACCGATATAATAACTTTCGACTATACTGAAAACGGCAAGATTTCGGGCGATATTTTTATCAGCCTCGACACGGTAAAATCGAATGCCGAAAAGTATAAGGTTGCGTTTGAACAGGAATTGCACCGCGTGATTATCCACGGCATACTGCACCTTTGCGGACAGAAAGACAAGTTGCCGAAAGACCGTGCCGAAATGACACGAAAGGAAGATGAGGCGTTGAAATTGTTGTCAAACCTATGACAACAGGTTTTGATAAAATAAGAAGGACAATACACAAACAATAGAAGTATCGTCATGCGTTTAACTATCAATGTTTTACTTATTCAAAAATAAGAAAACGAAAGCAGAAAATATCTTTTGCCTTCGTTTTTTCACAATCTTTATTAATCGGTATTGTTTAGTAACTTTCTCATTCCGAGCACCATTACTCTTTTTTGACGCTATAGGCATCGCCATCCCATTGTATATCATTCCTAAACTGTATTCTGCTTGCCAACTCTTGGATAGCCGGTTGGGTCAAGCCCTTATTTCCCCTCAAATTTAATTCGAAGCGCACATACAGGTTAAGGTTAGTCCAATCCCTTAAACTCTCGTCGGTCAATTGATTGTTTTTACAATATAAATACTTAATTCTGGTATTATTGTCAAAGATGATAGTCGTTAGTTGGTTGTCCGAACAATATAGTGATTCTAAATAGGCACTGTTACTTACATTCAGCTTGCGCAATTGGTTATTGTTGCAAGATATTTTTGTGAGTCTGTTGTTTTTACTCAGATCCAAATCCGTCAACAAATTATTTTCGCAATCCAACCGGTTTAATTCAACACAAGCACTTGTATTTAATGCCTTTATCCTATTGTTGCCGCAATTAAGCAATCCAAGATTTGTATTATTACTCAAATCCAATGCATTCAAATTATTATTATTACAAGCAAAAATTCTCAGCCTGTGGTTATTGCCGGTATCCAATGTATCTATACGGTTGTAGCTGCATTCCAATTCTTGAAGCGCCGCATTGTTCGATAAATTTAGTTTTTGCAATTGATTATTGTGGCATTTTACCGTTTCCAAATCGACACACCGGTCTAAATTCAAAGCACTCAATTTATTATACCCACAATCCAACAGCTTAAGTTTTGTGCAATTATTCAAGTTCAATTCTGTTAATTGATTGCTGCCACATACCAGTGTGTCTATATTATAACAATTGGCAACATTCAGCTTCGTCAATTTATTATTCTCGCAATACAATTTTTTGAGTTTCGTATTTTTACTTAAATCCAACTTTGCAAATTGCGACTGCCTAATATTTAGCTCTTCCAGTTTCCGGCAATTACTCACATCCAGCGATTTCAATTCACCCCAGAGGCGCAATATTTTAAGATTTGTATTCTTGCTCAAATCCAAGCCCAATACTTCGGTAGAAAAATTACAAACCAATATTTCTAAATCAGGAAGACTCCTTGTATTCAACCGCTTTAAATTGTACGATCCGAAAAACAATTCCTTAAGTTTCGTATTAGCGCTCAAGTCCAACTCCGCCAGCCGGCTATCGAGGTAAACCAATCGCTCCAAATCAGGATAAATACTCGTGTCCAGCCTGTCCAGCCTGTTTCCTGTACAATCCAGCACAAGAAGTTTCCGGTTGTTCGCAATCAACGAAGTAAGCTCATTGTTGTTGCAAATCAACCCTTCCAGATTTGAAAAAGAATTAGTATTCAGCGTGCTCAGTTTATTGTAGCTGCAATCCAATCTCTTAAGATTAGAACAATTACCAATCGTCAATTCGGGCAAAAGATTATGATTGCAATCAAGATATTCCAGCTTGGAGAAACCATCCAGATACAACTCCTGCAACCCGTTATGATTGCAAATCAATTCCTTCAGGTTAACATTATTGTTGTTTATATTCAATCCATAAAAACCATTATCGCTACAATCCACCACCTCCAATTTAGCACAAGAATCGATAACCAGCCAGTACTCAAAACCCTGAAAATCATACTCACTCATGTAAATCCTATGACACTCAAACCGTTTTAAATACGAAAACCCACTAATTATAATATCATCCACAGCCGTAGCATGATTTAAAGACAACCCGGTCAAATGCCTCAGACTATCAGTATCCCAAACGCAACCCTCCCATTCACCGTAATCGTCCCCCGCCCAGTTCGCATATTTCTCCGAAAACTTCGCAGCAATCCCCCGCAGTTTATCCACATCAGTAGCATCATAAACATTCCCGTCGCTACCCTTATATTGAGCCGCCGCACACAAAAAAACAAAAACAAAAAACAAAACCAGGTTAAATCTCTTCATAGTAAAATTATTAAGAATTCATTAAAAAACATTTGGGCGCGTCCCCGCCGCGTGCCCATTTTGGATGCGTAGGGGTAGACCTATGTGTCTGCCCGGTCGTTAAACCATTCGTACACAGGGTCGGGGTCGGGCTGTCCGCTATACTCCTCGCTCGCATCCCTATCCGGTTCGTAGAGCCGTGGCGCGCCGCGGCTCTACCACATCCCTATCCGGTTCGCTGCGGGGTGCCGCTCCCATCCCTCGCGCATCCGCCCTGCGGGACGGGTTGGCGCACCGTCCGTTATCCTACCGTAGTAGGAGCGTTGCATGCAACGCCCCTACAATGCATCTCCGTACCCCGTATTATTCACCGCTACTCCTCGTTTCCCAGCGAGGAGTCCATGGCTTTGTGTTTCAAAACACCTTACCAAATCCCCCCTCGCTCGAAAGTGAAGGGGGAAACGAAGAGCGACAAGCGCTTAATTATTTTTTATTAAAGTAATATCTAAGCCCTAATTGCAAATTACCCACTCCAATACCTTCCCTTTCGTCTTCTTCCAATTCAATCGTCGACTTATGTCCATTGGCTTCCATAGTCATTTCATTCAACGCCCCGGCTATAGCCGAATAGTTTAGTCCGATACCCCAATTCTTATCAAACCGGTAATCAACACCCAGTGCGAAATAACCTCCAACAGTATTTCCGCTAAATGAGGCATTTATATTATTGTAATCCTTCAGAGTGAATTTTTCTTTAAATCTGTTGTAACCTACACCTATCCCAAGATTGAATAACCACTTAGCATTGGCAGAGCTTAAACGAAGCATAAAAGCAGGTCCGACAAACAAAATCCGATCGTTAGGTTTTGCCAGAATTTCACCTTGATAATTTTGAAGGTCTTTGTCGGTATTGGCATTATACTGCGAATAAACAAGGCGCATACCGATATAATCAGTAAAATAATAATCGCCAAAAATATCAAAACTCCATCCGTTCATTAAATCTTCAAACACTGCTCTTTGTTGAGGCGAAAGATTCGTGGCTATTTCGGCAGTACGCCAGCCCCAACCTGCGTTAAAACCTAATGTAGCTACAGGAGGTTTCGCTTTTACGGGAGAGGAACTGATAGATTTTTGCCAATATTGTGTATCAGCAGCCAATGTAGAATCATTAGCAGTTGCGTTTATGCGCAACACAGTAGCGTCGAATTGATGACACGAACTTTTAAAAGAAGGTCGCAAATGGTTGTTTATATACACGGCATTTCCCCCCAATTTGCGTGCTTCTTGTTTTACTAAATTTATCATGGTGGATGAATCGCATTTCATGGTAGAACCGCCATCTTTAGCCGAAACATTTCCCAATGTAACCCACTTGGAAGGCACTTTGTTACTGTCTTTATAAACAGCAACAAATGCAGTATCGTTTAACGCAGGATATTTCTTTAATACAGATGTAGTAATCTTTGGATTACATGCACAAAGTAAATAACCCATAGCAAAGAAGAAGATTAGCTTTTTCATAATAAGGTTCGGTTTTATTTTATAATAACACAAAAATAAATTAAAACTTTATTAAATCGACAAAAACATATTACAAAATATCGATTAACCTCAGTTCGATTAATCAAAAATTTACACAGAGAAATATTTTACTTTGATCAAAACCTTGTTTTTTAGATTGCACTTAGGCTAACTCAAGCTTTCAAAAGAGAAACACGGAGCTACACAGAGTGAAAAATCAAAGATTTTTCTCCTCTCTGTAGCTCTCTGTGAAGCTCGAATGCAATTTTCAAGAAAAAACCTCAGGTTAAAAACCAATCACAAGGTTTGAGATTACATTTTCTCTGTGTAAAATAATAATCGAACTGAGGTTATTAAAATGAAAATTAGGGCAAACGCACGAAATTTGCCCTAAAGTAAAAAACAGTCAGGGCTTCACTTTGAGTGAATCCCTGACTTATCAAGAAATTACGGTTTATTCTCGGTGTTTTATGGTCTCGGATTTTCCGAATAGGAAAAACCTTGTTGTTTTTTGTTTTCGGAAATTCCGAACGGGCAAAACCTTGCACTTTTATAGTTTCGGAAATTCCGAACGGGCAAAAGCTTGTGTTTTTATCCTCTCGGTATTTCCGAATGAGCAAATACTCTCGCTTTTATGCCTTCGGAATTTCCGAATGAATAAAAGCTCGGTGTTTTACGCTTCCGGAATTTCCGGATGGATTTTTACTGCTTATTTTGGCTTTTCGGAATTTCTTTTTATTGTCGGAGTAAAACTCCTTTTGAGTAAATTAGCAAATTTCGTGCGTTTGCCCTAAATGAAAATACAACACACCCATTAATTCGGAATTAATCGTTAATTTTGTTCCTCAAAATAAATAATTCCGATTGTAAATTGTAAATCATAAAATAGTAAATACACCCCCATGCCATTCGATTTACCCATTATCCAAAAATTCTACCACGAATTACCCAAAGCCATAACCAACGCCAAAGAGCAACTGTTGCGACCGCTCACATTAAGCGAAAAAATACTATACGCCCACCTGTCCAAAGAAAGTGAGGGGGTAACTCAAAGCTACCCCCTCATTAAACCCTATAAGCGTGGCTCGGACTATGTCCTTTTCGCCCCCGACCGCGTGGCGATGCAAGACGCCACCGCACAAATGGCATTGCTCCAGTTTATGAACGCAGGAAAACCACGAACCGCCGTGCCCACTACCGTGCATTGCGACCACCTCGTGCAAGCCGACAACGGCACACTCAAAGACCTGCCACGCGCACTCAAACAAAACGAAGAAGTATATAACTTCCTGCAAACCGTTTCGGCAAAATACGGCATTGGCTGCTGGAAAGCCGGAGCAGGTATTATTCACCAAGTGCTGTTGGAAAACTACGCTTTTCCGGGCGGAATGATGATTGGTACAGACTCGCACACCGTGAATGCCGGCGGATTGGGCATGATAGCCATTGGCGTAGGGGGTGCCGATGCTGTCGATGTGATGGTAGGCATGCCTTGGGAACTCAAAATGCCAAAGCTGATTGGCGTAAAACTAACCGGCAAACTCAGCGGCTGGGCAGCGCCCAAAGATGTGATACTGAAACTCGCCGGAATGCTTACCGTAAAAGGAGGAACAGGCTGTATTGTCGAATATTTCGGCGATGGCGCGCACACGCTTTCGTGCACCGGCAAAGCAACCATTTGCAATATGGGCGCCGAAATCGGAGCCACCACTTCTATCTTTGCCTACGATAAAAAAATGAGCGACTACCTTCGCGCCACCAAACGCAAAGAAATAGCCACCCTCGCTGATGCTGTTGCCGAACACCTGCAAGCCGATTTTGAAGTAGAGCAACACCCCGAGAAATATTTCGACCAAGTCATCGAAATTAATCTGTCGGAAGTCGAACCCTATATCAATGGACCTTTTACGCCCGACTTGGCAACGCCGATTTCCGAATTTGCAGCATTTATCAAGGAAAATAATTATCCGCCCGTGCTCGAAGTCGGTCTGATTGGCTCGTGTACCAATTCGTCGTATCAGGATATGATGCGGGCGGCTTCGGTGGCTCGTCAGGCAAAAGACAAGAAGCTGGAGGTAAAAGCACAGTTTATCGTTTCGCCCGGTTCGGAGTTGGTGCGCTACACTGCCGAACGCGATGGGCTGTTGAACGATTTTAACAACATCGGGGCAATGCTTATGGCAAATGCCTGCGGTCCTTGTATCGGGCAATGGAACCGGCACAACAACCCCGACCGCGAAAACAGTATCATCACTTCGTTTAACCGCAACTTTGCCAAGCGAGCCGACGGAAACCCGAAAACACACAGTTTCGTAGCCTCGCCCGAAATCGTTACCGCATTGACCATTGCCGGTTCAATGACATTCAATCCGCTCAAAGATTATTTAAAAAATACGGATGGCGAGTTCGTCATGCTCGACGAACCCCAAGGCGACGAACTTCCTGCCAAAGGTTTTGATGCCGAAGATTTAGGTTTGATCGCACCCCCTGCTGATGGCAGTTTGATAGAAGTAACCGTAAACCCCGACAGCGACCGCCTGCAACTCCTTACGCCTTTTGCCGAGTGGGATGGCAACGAAATTCCTACCATGTCGCTGCTTATCAAAGCCAAAGGCAAATGCACCACTGACCATATCAGCATGGCGGGCAAATGGCTCAACTATCGGGGGCATTTGGACAACATTTCCAACAACCTGCTGATCGGCGCTGTCAATGCCTTCAATGAAGAAACAAACAAGGTGTACAACAGCATTTCCAATAAATTTGAGGCGGTGCCCGACTCTGCCCGTATCTATCAAAAAGCAAACATTCCAACCATCGTTATTGGTGATGAAAACTACGGCGAAGGCTCCTCGCGCGAGCATGCCGCCATGGAACCCCGCCATTTGGGCGTGCGTGTGGTGTTGGTCAAATCCTTTGCCCGCATACACGAAACCAACCTGAAAAAACAAGGTATGCTCGCCCTCACATTTGCCAACAAAGCTGATTACGACCTAATCCGCGAGGACGATACTTTTGAACTTTCCGGTTTAACGCACTTTGATCCAAATAAACCGTATTTTACCATGAAAATAAATCATATTGATGGAACAAGTAACATAATTCAAGTAAACCACACTTACAATCAAAGCCAGTTCGAGTGGTTCAAAGCCGGTAGTGCGTTGAATTTGATTCGGAAACAAAATGGATAAACCGCAAAGTTTACAAGAGTTTTTTTTGTTTTTTTATCTTAAAAAGGGTAACGATGCCAAAAATGGTTGGTGATTTTTAGAAAAATATTTTGTATAATTGCCTGGTAAAGTTGAAGAGGAAACGAGCTTTGTTGAGGAGCAACTCGTCAGCAATAAACTTTACGGATGTACAGTAAATAAGAAGGAGTAGTTTTACAACTGCTCCTTTCTCTATTTTATTGGTATCCTTTAATGGCTAAAAAACCTATCTTTCATTGCTTTTGAAGAATAAATACCATTTGAAGGCGGACTTTTTACAATCCGCCTTCAGAATAAATTTTGAGGAAAAGTAATTTACTCGACCACAATCTTCTGTATATAGACCTTCTCGTCCGAACCTTTGACATGCAATGAATAAAGCCCGCGACCAAAACTTGCCGGCAAAGATGCTTTCGAAGCGTTCGCTTCCATGTTCGCCACTTCCATTCCTTGCATATTATACACCTTTACATTCAACGATTTGGAGTCTTGCAATTCGACCAAAATATTTTGGTTAGGCTCTACCACTGTCGCCGATAAAATTAGTTTCGACATATCTACTTCTGGCGTGTAAAACCCGGTGGAAGCCTGCACTATAATTTTCCCTTTCATCCCCAAAGAAGCATGCGGCTCACAAACAAAATAAATTGTACCTACCTGAGCATCTGTTAATATAATGGAAGGATTCGATTCTGTGGAAGTAAAACGGAAACCCCCGCTCAATTGTGTATTTTGATTCGCATTCCAGGTAGATTCCGACACTTGTGTGGCAGTATGTACCCCTCCAAGCGAAAATGTGATAATATCGCCCACTTTGGCTGTGGTTTCAGCCGGATTAAATGTATTAGATGCGGTTGAGTTTATTACATGGGTGGTGGCAAATGTTGCTACCGACAATAAGTAAAGGCTAAATAAGATTGTAAATTTTTTCATGTTCAAAATAATTTAATTGTTTGACAAATTTTCGATGAAATCTGCGGCAAATATATTAAATTATTTTTAAATAAAAGTATTTTGCTACTTATTTGATTAAAATAAATCATTTTTAAATTATAAGCAGTCAATAGAATTTATCTTATTTGTAATCAATTCGTTATATCTCCAACAACTCCAATAACTGTCGGAAAATGATTGTTTAAAATATCCTCAAAACCTCTGATACGAACGATTATATTAAATCTTTTGGGTGGTGTATTTTTTAAATCTTCAGGGTTAATTTTAGAAGATTCTTCAGACGAAAGATGGCTGAGTTTAGAAAAATCACTCTCTTCGTTGAAAAAAGCATACAGCTTCTTCGGATTTTCTGCCCAATCTTCGTACGGATTGTGAGATGACAAAACATTGACCGTGTCGCCTGTTGATTTGGCAACAACCAAGAACTGCACATAACCATTCCGATAATCTTCATAATCAATATTTTGCGCATAAATTATTTGCACAACATCAGCATTCTTTAAAGCACCCGGTTGTATGTTGAAATCGTTGACCTCAAAATATTGAAACTTGTATATTGCCGGTTCTTCAGATATGGGGCGATGGGTCTGTTTTCCTTCTTTTTCTTTTATATTATCAAGGATTGCACCGATAAAAATCCAAAAAACAACCCCGAAAATTATTCCGAAAACAAACACCTTTGTGTAATAACGATTAACCTCAGGTGGCACAGTCTGCGAACGATATGCCTGAGATTGTGGCTGTTTCGGTTGTGCGTAAGTCTGCTTGTAGGGTTGCGTAGGGCGCGGCGGTGGTTTGGGTGTAGAGTACGACTGCGTTTGCCTGTTCAGGTAATAATATAGCCGGATGTCGTATTGCCGCTTCTTCATGGGGTCTGAAAGTACTGCGTACGCCTCATGTATTTCCTGAAATTTTTCTACATAATATTGCTCGCAATTATGCCTGTCAGGATGAAATTTGAGCGCCATTTCGCGGTATGCCTTTTTTATTTCTTCGGCTGTAGCGTTATATTTTAAGCAAAGTATTAGGTAGTAGTTTTTCATCCAAACAAAAATTTTCCAAAACTACCAATTTTTTCCACTAAATTTGCAAACATTTTTTACCTGTTATGCATTTAGACTTTATTTGAATGTATTAAAATGATGAATTTCTATTTTTTTGGACAGAATTTACAAAATTAACAGATAAATTTTGCCAAAGGCAAAATAAAAAACATGTAAATTCTGTTAATCCTGTCAAAAAATAAAGCTTTATTCAAAAATAATCCGCAAATGCACAACAAGTATTTTTTCTAAATTATTTTGCAATGGTTCAGATGTTTTTGTTGTAAATAAGAAATCGTTTACTTCGTGTTAAATCTGTAAATTGTAAATCCGTAAATTGTAAATTCATATATGATGACAGCTAAAGAAATTCGCAAATCATTCCTCGATTTTTTCGCTTCGAAAGGGCATCACATCGTGCCATCCGCACCGATGGTGGTAAAGAATGACCCTACGCTGATGTTTACCAACGCCGGCATGAACCAATTTAAAGACCTGTTTTTGGGCAATGCGCCTATTAAATATCCACGCGTTGCCGACTCGCAAAAATGCCTCCGGGTAAGCGGCAAGCACAACGACCTGGAGGAAGTGGGACACGATACTTACCACCACACCATGTTCGAAATGTTGGGCAACTGGTCGTTTGGCGATTATTTCAAAGAAGAAGCCATTGCGTGGGCGTGGGAATATTTGACCGAAGTGCTCAAATTAGACAAAAGCCGTCTGTATGCCACGATATTTGAAGGCGATGCCAAAGAAAATTTGGCAAAAGATGAAGAAGCTGCCGGACTTTGGGCAAAATACCTTCCTGCCGACCGCATCATCAACGGGAATAAAAAAGATAACTTCTGGGAAATGGGTGATACGGGACCTTGCGGACCATGTACCGAAATCCATATCGACTTGCGCTCGGACGAAGAACGCGCCCAAAAACCCGGTGTGGAACTGGTAAACAACGACCACCCGCAAGTAGTGGAAATCTGGAACAATGTATTTATGCAGTTCAACCGCAAAGCCGATGGCTCGCTCGAATTGCTCCCTGCCAAACATGTGGATACCGGCATGGGCTTTGAGCGCCTTTGTATGGCTGTGCAAGGTAAACAATCGAACTACGACACGGATGTTTTCCAACCGATTATTAGGGAAATAGAGAAAATAACAGGCTATCAGTATAGTCATTCTGACGAAAGTCAGAATCCCCTTCACCAAGAGGGGATTGCGGGTCGAGCCCGCAATGATGCCCAAGAGCAGGTCGATATTGCCATGCGTGTGATTGCCGATCATATCCGCACCATAGCTTTCTCAATTACCGACGGGCAGCTGCCGTCGAATGCCAAAGCGGGGTATGTTATCCGCCGTATTTTGCGCCGCGCGGTGCGTTATGGGTATACATTCTTGGGTCAACACCATGCTTTTATGTATAAGTTAATCCCGGCTTTGATAGACAGTATGGGTGAAGCTTATCCCGAACTTCCGGCACAAAAAACATTGGTCGAAAAAGTGATCAAAGAAGAAGAAGAATCTTTCCTTCGTACGCTCGAAACCGGAATTCGATTATTAGATAAAAATCTCCCAAAAGATGGCAAAATATTAAGTGGTGAAATAGCATTTCAATTGTACGACACTTTCGGTTTTCCTTTGGATTTGACCGAACTTATTTTGCGCGAAAACGGCATGACTGTGAATGTGGATGAGTTTAATGTGGAGATGCAAAAGCAAAAAGAACGCGCCCGCAACGCTGCTGCTGTGGAAACCGGCGACTGGATATCTGTACGCGAGGGTGAAACTCAATTTGTGGGTTATGATATGTTGGATTGTGAAGTGGAGATCCTGCGTTACCGCAAGGTGAAGCAAAAGAACGAAGAATTGTTTCAGTTGGTGTTTGACAAAACGCCTTTTTATGGAGAAATGGGAGGACAAAGCGGTGATTGCGGCACATTGGAATCGGACAACGAAACCATCCAAATTATTGATACCAAGAAAGAAAACGGACTAAGTATTCATATTTGCAAAAATCTCCCTAAAGATATTACGGCTACTTTTTATGCCGAAGTAGATTTGGCGCACCGGCGCGCGGTGGAAAACAACCACACGGCTACGCACCTTTTGCATGAAGCGTTGCGCGAAGTGCTGGGCAAGCATGTGGAACAAAAGGGTTCGCTGGTAACTGCCGATTATTTGCGTTTCGACTTCGCTCATTTCCAAAAGGTAAGTGCCGAAGAACTTCGTGCGGTAGAGCGATTGGCGAACAAAAAGATACGCGAAAACCAAATCCGCGAAGAACTGCGTGAACTGCCGATTGAAGAGGCGCAACGAATGGGAGCGATGGCTCTGTTTGGCGAAAAGTACGGCGAAAAGGTGCGTGTGGTAAGATATGGTACTTCGATCGAACTTTGCGGGGGTACGCATGTGGGTGCCACCGGACAAATCGGCTTGGTAATCGTCACTGCCGAATCGTCTATTGCAGCCGGTGTGCGCCGTATTGAGGCAATCACTGCTGAAAAAGCCGAAGCATTCGTCGAAGCGCAACAGGACTTGCTTCGTGATGCCAAAGAACTGTTTAACAATGCGCCGAATGTGATTTCTTCCATTAAAAAAATGGTGGACGAAAATGCTGATTTAAAGAAAAAGGTCGAAGGGTTTGTGCAGGAACATATTGCTAATATTGCCAATCATTTGTCTGCACGAACTGAAAATGTGAAGGGAATTACTGTTGTCCGTCACCGGATGGAGGCTTCGAACGATGTGGTGCGGGGTGTTGCTACACAGTTGCGCGCGAAGTTTGCCGACGAGAAATTCTTACTTGTTTTAGGTACGGAGTTTGAGGGCAAACCGTCTCTTACGGTTGCTTTGAGCCAACCGTTGGTGGATGCGGGACTGAATGCCAACACAATTATCCACGAGGCGGCTAAAGAAATTGAAGGCAACGGCGGCGGACAAGCTTTTATGGCAACTGCCGGCGGAAAAAACCCGGCTGGTATTGACCGCGCTATGAATAAGGCAGTGGAAATGATTTAGGATGAAAATAGAAAATGTAGAGGTGCAAAATACATCTTTGTTTAACTTTTAAAATATAAAACATTATGACTTTACTTTCTGTTCTTTTTACGGTTTCGGTTTTGCTTTTAGTGGCGCAAACGATTTATTTCTTTTTGGTGGAAGATACCAATATTTACAAGAAATATACTTACGACTTGCAACAGTTTAATTTTATTTCGATCAAATCCGGGATAGCGTTTTTCTTTGGCGTAATGATCACTTTTTATGCCATTGATATTTATACACTAAATGACATTACTCTTTCGCGTATTTTGCTGGCTGTTTTTGTGGGTGTTATCACGGCATTTTCGGTTTTGGTGATATACCGCTTTATTATTATCCACCTGCAAATCCGTGCCAAGAAGACGCATACTTTCCACGAGCTTGAGACCAAAGTGGTGTGGTACGATAATATGCAGGAGATGGGCGAAGTGGGCATTTTGACCAAGCTCGGCGTGTTGCTTGTGCCTTTTCATGCGGTGGGCAATTTCCACAATGGCGACACGGTTATCGTGAGTGGAAATTACAACAGGATTGAGAGCATCGAACTGAAGGGATAAAAACATCTTTCGTATTAATACGAGTGGCAAAAAAAGAAAAAAAATGGCTTCCGTATCAATACGGACGCTAAAAAAATTAAAATACAATATTCGTATTAGTATAGATGAAAAATGGAAAATCACCAACTTCTCTTTTCATTGTACGCTTTGTGTCTTCGTGGGAAAAATAAAACAGTATGGCAAAACAAATAAAAGTAATAAAATGTCCTCAATGCGGCAGTGTGCGGCAAACCCTGATTGGCAAGGATACTTATAAATGTAACGATTGCGGAACGAATTATTTTTTGGATAATGATGATATAAACATCAATATTAATGAAGAGAAAAAAGAACAGCCTGTAACTCCTCCTGTAAATGTAAAACCTAAAAAAGTAGGAGGGATTATTGTTATTGCTGTCATTCTTTTTTTCTTTTTCATGTCAAAGCTTTGTGGACATAAGGAAGCCGGGAAGACCAGCGGAACTTCATCGCCATCTCAAAGCAAGATAGAAGGCAGCATCAAGTTGGCAAAACTGATTGACGACCCCAATTCGGACAATCCGATGGCGTTTATCATCGACACACGCCGGCAAGGCACAAAAGGCGAAGGCGAATTTATGGTGTTGTACGACCTGAACAAAGGCGAAATTGCGAAAGAAAAACAACTGTACGACGGAAAAGAAGCCTTTCGGTCGGTTTCTTATTATGTGTATGATTTCTTCAATTCGTGGTACTTGGAAGAGAGTATGGATAAATCGTACACCTGTTACAAATTAGACCCCAAAAATCTGATCATCGAAAATGTGGGCGACAAGCTCGCCAAAGATTTCCCCGAATTATCTGCCAGAGTGGCCACTGTTCATAAAGACACCTATCAAGAGGCATTTGATATAATGAGCAATGATGGCGACAAATATTCTTATTCGCCTTATTCAAACAAATTATATGCTGACGACGATGATGTAAAGGCAGATAAAACAATCCCGTTGCACAACTCGTATTATTATGGTTTTACCGAAGCGAAAAATTACACCAAGCTGCCGCAATCAAAACGGGTGCAGTTGATTGAACTTCGATGCATATCGCAAAACAAAAAGCTGAAAGAGTTTGATCTGTCGTGGGATTACGACTCGTGGGGGCGCGGTTATGTGATAGATGCGCTGTGGTTCAACGGAAAATATGAGTTTTCGAAAGATGTAACCCCCGATCGTAAATATTTTGGAGGCAACAGGAAGCACGACGATCATTTCCCCCGCGTTATTTATTGGAACAACAACGAGGTGATTGTGCTCATAAAAGCCAATGCCAACCCAAGCTCGACTTACAACCTACAAAGCATCAGCACAAAAGACGGTTCGGTAAGATGGACAATCGAAACAAACTGGCAAAAGAAACTAAACGAAATCGATTTTAAAGAATACAAAAATTGTTATGTGTTAGCCGGCAAAGGAGAAAGCTATGATTTTGAATTTTACAAAATAGATAAAAACAAACCGGCACTTAAAGAATACGATATTCCACAATATCCGAAAAGACGATGAGCACTGTAGTAAAAAAAATCCAATGCCCGCAATGCAAAAGCACCAAATGCACCCCTTTTGGCAACGATAAATACCGCTGCGATTACTGTGGCACCGAGTTTATTTTGGATAACGA
Source organism: Paludibacteraceae bacterium (assembly GCA_031553685.1). Classification (GTDB taxonomy): domain Bacteria; phylum Bacteroidota; class Bacteroidia; order Bacteroidales; family Paludibacteraceae; genus JAFGVL01. The sequence goes on from JAVBLE010000033.1 coordinate 16,906, forward strand.
CGATGTCAATATTTTCATCAACCACAACCAAGCCCCTGCCGCCACAACTGCCCCGACGCCACCACCCGCGATAAGCGAAGAAGCCCGCCGGCGCAATAAAAAACTGTGGAAAGTAGCCGGTTGCCTTTGGGGCGTGCTTATTGCCGTGTTTATTTTTGCTGCTATAATAGGGAAATGTAGCGAAAAATCGGACAAGCCGAAGAGTGCTGTTGCCCCCCAAACCGAAAATCGAACCATTGTGCGAGGCACTGAATTGCTCTGGAGTGTTGCCGATACGAAAGAACCACTGTTTATAGCCTTTGAGCAAGAAACAAAGAAATCCACCGGCGAGGTTGTTGCCTATAGTTTTGTGGTGAAGGAGGCTTTTACACAAAAAGAGTTGAAAAGGATTCCATTCGAAGGAAAAGATATTCCGAAACTGGCTGTTAAAGTTATTTCAGACACCAGTATTTATGTCGTTTCAGACATGCGTACACTGTATAAATTTGATACAAAAACGCTGCAACTGACCGATGCAACCAATCATCTGAAATCACCATACGACAATCTCAAACCCTTGTACAAGGAATTTGCATCCGGCATTTCGAGCATCGATTTTTCGCCACATAAAGGTGGATTGGTGGTCATCACAAATGATGGCAAAACCTACACTGTTTTCCTCGACACCCAAAAAATTTATACTTCAAAAGAATTGTCGAAGTTAAAATCATCACAAAATAATTTTGAGAATTTACCCCAAAAGAAACAGGAACACTTTTCAGTTTTATATCAAGATAAAAATGTAATTTTGATCCAATATAAAAAACAGAAAGAAGCCTCTTTTGCTATAGAGCATCTCGACGCAAAAACACACCAATCAAAAGGGATAATCAGTTCTGCTTCGCAAATAACGCAGGCATGCCTCTACAAGAAAGGTTTTGTATTATTAAGCGAGAATGGAGATATTTCTATTATAGATAATAAAGATTTGGAAAAATAACTGTATGTAAAAAGGGCTTGAAAAGCCCGGTTTTCATAACCGTGTGCAAGCATAGCGCAGCTTACAGAAACAGAATGAGAACTGTGCATCTGCCTGAAAGGCAGAACTTGCAGAAAGAAAATCCTGCCTTTCAGGCAGATGTAATGTTTATTGCATTGATACCACAGGTCGTTGACCCAATGTCATCAACTTAAGGATTAAATTGAGAAAGACTACCGTCATGTCGACCTTGTGGAGACATCGCATAAGACTGAGAAATTGCAAATATAAGCTGACAATGCCTACTCATGCGATGTCTCCACGACGCTCCTCGTATCCTCGTCGCTTTGGTCGACATGACGAAAGGCTTAAGTTGATGACATTGGGTCGTTGACCTGCGGTTATGAAAGTATCGCTTTTCAAGCTAAATAATTTACTAACTTATAATACATTAGTAACGAAAAAATATGGGACTAAAAGACATCTTCAGAAGACAGTTAAGTACTGTCATTGAGTGGACTAATCAAAGTGCAAATATTCTGATAGCAAAAGCCGGTACGCCTACTGACGAAATCAAAAACGCCAGCAAACTGATTATCGCGCCCGGACAAGGCTGTATCGTTGTGTACGAAGGAAAAATCGAAGCCGTAACAACCGATGCCGGAGTTTACACGCTCGAAACAGACAACCATCCATTTATCACCACGCTGATTAAAATGCGCCAGATGTTCGAAAGCGAGCACAAAATGCGCATCTATTTCTTCCGCACGGCAGAACTGCTCAACCAGCGTTGGGGCACTGCCTCGCCGGTTAAGTACATGGATAGCGTTTACAAGTTCCCGGTGGAGATGAGCGGGTATGGCAATTATTCGGTAAAATTGGCTGACGCACAACACTTTTTTTCCAATCTGATCGGGTCGAAAGACCTGTTTACAGCAACCGACTTGCAAGAAATTGTTGTAGCGCGGCTTATCCCGCAAATGGGGTCGTACTTGGGGCAGTCGAAATTTTCCATTGTAGAAATAGATGCACATCTCACCCAGATTTCGGACGAAATGAAAGGGAAGATGCAACCAACTTTTGCCGAACTCGGTTTGGTACTGACCGATTTCCGCATCGAAGCCACTTCGTTTGACGAAGAATCGACCGAGCGCATCAACCGCATTGCCGGTATGACTGCCGAAGCTCTTTCGGCTGCCGAAGTAGGATTGGATTATGTGCAGCTGGAAAAACTCCGTGCCCTGCGCGACGCTGCCAAAAACGAAGGCGGAATTGCCGGCGCGGGCATGCAATTGGGCGTGGGCTTGGAACTTGGCAAAACGCTGCTTTCGGGCAAAGACAATGTGATAACCGGCAGTGCCGACAAAGATCCTGTCGAACAACTGAAAAACCTAAAGATGCTTCTCGACGAAGGTATCTTGACTCAAGAAGAATTTGACGCAAAAAAGAAAGAATTGTTGGAGAAAATGTAAAATGCAGACAGGAGATGAAAAGAGAAAAGACATAAGGCTATATTCTTTGTCTTCCAATCTTTTGTCTATTGTCTTTTATCTAAAGAAAAAACATGAAATACATTTTAGGAATTATCGGCATTATTTTGGTGAGCGTGTTTGCCACCGTTTTTATCATGCTTTTGTGGGGCATTCCGGTTCCGTGGCTGCCTTTGTTCCAAATCGGGGGAACTTTATTGGTAGTTTGCCTGGCAGCCCTGTTGTTTTATTTACTCTATCACTGGTTTTTCAAAAAAGAAAAGCCGGAGCGGGTGATTGGGAAAAAGAAAGATTAAGAAAATAAAAATAAGTTTCACAAAGAGCACAAATAGTATAGTATTTTACTTGTGCTCTTTGTGAATTCTATGAGGGAAAACTTCTACTCAATTTTATTTCCTCGTAAAAATTCATCAATCCCCATTCGTTTCTTCCCTGCTGCCTGCACCGAAAGTAAATGCAAATAACCACCAGCAGTAGATATTTTCAGATATGATTTATTATCCGTAAAAAACTTTCCGGCAGGGTGAGTGTGTGCAGTTATTTCTTCTTTCGTTTCAAATATTTTCAGAGAAATAGCTTCTCCGTTCGACAACATCAAGTCGGCATGCGCAGACGGATAAGGTGACAGTCCGCGCACAAAGTTGTACAATTCGGTGGTTGGTTTTGTCCAATCCATGCGGCAAGTATCTTTAAAGATTTTCGGCGCATGTTTCAGTTTGCTCGATTGTGGCTGCGGCATTTCAGTTACTTCACCTTCCAAAATCAAATCCACTGTTTTCACAACTAAACCCGCACCCATCGTCATCAAGCGGTCATGAATATTGCCGGCGGTATCGGTATGCGCAATCGGTGTTCGTTCTTGCAAAATAATATTTCCGGTATCAATTTCATGTTGGAGGAAAAAAGTAGTAACGCCCGTTTCCGTTTCGCCATTGATAACCGCCCAGTTGATAGGCGCTGCACCCCGATATTGCGGCAACAATGAAGCATGCAAATTAAATGTACCCAAGCGCGGCATGTCCCACACCACTTCGGGCAACATGCGAAAAGCCACCACAACCTGCAAATCAGCTTGCAAAGTCTGCAAATCGGACAAGAAAACCTCATCTTTCAACTTTTCGGGCTGAAGTAGCGGCAGGTTATTGTCAAGCGCATATTGCTTCACTGGCGAAAACTGCAACTTCTGTCCGCGACCGGCAGGCTTATCGGGCATGGTAACAACGCCGACAATATTATAACCGCCTTCGTGTAGTCGTTTCAGGCTTTCCACCGCAAAATCGGGCGTGCCCATATACACTATTCGTAAATCTTTTTTTTGCATAAAATTAAAAATCGAGCATCGAAGTGCCTAATAAAAGGTTGATCACCGTTTTTTGTTGCGGTTTGCAATCTATTGTCGAAGTTTTAAGAGCGTTGCAACCGGTGTATTCGGCTTTTATTTTATATTTGCCTGCCGGAACAATAAACTTGTATTTGCCAAGACTATCTACAAACATTCCATAGTTTGTCCCCTCAATTGAAACCGAAGCTGCAATCGGGCGCCCCATAAAGTCCATTACCCGACCTGTAATAAGCGTTTTTCCCGCTTCGACTTCGGTATTGGGCGTTTGCTCCAGTATTTTATATTTACCGTCAACAAGGTCTTTCTTGTTTTGTGCCGAAAGAGAAAGAGTGATTGTTACCATTATAATGGCAAGAACTGTTGTTATTTTTTTCATTTCTAAAAATATTTTATTGTTAAAAAGTTGTCTAAATAAAGTGCTCTGCCATAGCATAAAAAATGCTTTACTAATTCCCCCTTGCCGGGAAACGGAAGAACAGATTAACAAGAAAAGAACTACAAAGTAAACGATTATTAGATTTTGATGCAAAACAATCAACTATTTTTTTATTAAAAAGCAGCTCAGTATATGATAGAAACAGTCGGGGCGTTCCTCCTCCTGCTGCGTGTGTACTAATAACAGCGGGGTCGGGCTGTCCGTTATACTGCTCCCTCTCCAGTATTTATTTAACCAATCTTGAAGATAGAACTTAATATAGCATGGTAGCGTTGCAAACGCAAAACCACAAACTCCTCTTTAGGAAACAATGAAGTAACACAGTATTTAATATCTTTGCAAAAAATTTATCTATGCTAAAAGAATTATTCCGGAAAAAAGATATTTCGCATGCCCTTGCCCAATCCGGCAGGATGAACGGCGGGCTTAAACGGAGCCTTTCGCTCACCAACCTGATTGCGTTGGGTATCGGCGCCATTGTCGGGACAGGTATTTTTGTCATTACCGGACAAGCCGCTGCCGAATACGCCGGACCTGCCTTGACAATTTCTTTTACCATCTCGGCATTGGCATGTATGCTCGCCGGACTGTGTTATGCCGAGCTTGCTGCCATGATGCCTGTTGCCGGAAGTGTTTATTCATACAGCTACTCCACAATGGGCGAAGTGCTGGCATGGTTTATCGGCTGGACACTGATATTGGAATACCTGTTCGCTTGCTCGAGCGTAGCCGTTGGATGGTCGGGGTATATGATGAGTTTGCTGCACGGTTGGGACATTCATTTGCCGGCACAAATCAGCCAAGCCACTTTCGACCATATAAACAACGAATGGATTTGGACAGGAAGCATCATCAACTTTCCGGCTGTGTTTATTGTGGGGGTTATCACAGCTATGTTGCTTGGCGGGATGCGCGAATCGGCTTGGGTCAATAATATCATTGTGGTTATCAAAGTAAGTGTTATCCTTTTGTTTATTGGATTCGGGCTGTCGTATATCGATATCGGGAATTTGCATCCGTATATCCCCGAAAACACAGGCGAGTTTGGTAAATTCGGATGGACAGGTATTTTGCGCGGGGCGGGCGTTGTCTTCTACGCTTTCCTTGGGTTCGATGCTTTATCGACCGCCGCGCAGGAAGCCAAAAACCCACAAAAAGATATGCCCCGAAGTATTTTATCTTCGTTGATGATTTGTGCCATCCTTTATGTAGCAGTAACAACCGTGCTCACAGGCATTGTTAACTATAAAGAACTGCATGTGGATGCTCCTATTGCTTTGGCTATCGACCGTGCGGGCGAAGGCTTGGCTTGGCTCAGTCCGTTTATCAAACTGGGCGCTATTGCCGGATTGAGTTCTGTTATTCTGGTAATGATGATTGGACAATCGCGCATTTATTTTGCTATTTCGAGCGATGGATTGCTGCCCCGTATATTCTCGAGGGTGCATAAAAAACACTGTACGCCTTTCAACGCCACCGTTTTCTCCGGCGTTGTTACCGGATTGGTTGCCGGGCTGTTTCCCCTGCATGTGCTTAGCGAACTGGTTTCGATAGGTACGCTGTTGGCTTTCACCATTGTGTGTTTGTCCATCGTTGTTCTGCGCAAAACGCAGCCTGACCTTAATCGTCCGTTCAAAACGCCTTTGGTACCGTTTCTTCCCCTGCTTGGTGCTGCGTTTTGCATTATGCAAATGGTTTTTCTGCCTTGGAGCACCTGGCTGCGCCTTATCGGGTGGACCGTTGTAGGGTTTGTTATATATTTTGTTTATGGTATGCGGCGCAGTAAGTTGCGGAAAGGGTAGTTTTTTATGGAATCATATTCAATCGTCATTATTCTTTTGGCTATTGCTATCGGACTGTTTCCGGTGGCTACGAGGTTTAAGATACCATATCCGATGCTGTTGCTGGCAGTGGGTATTGGGGTGGGTTTTATACCGGATGTACAGCTGTCTATCCAACCTGATGTAGTGTTTCTTATATTTCTTCCGCCAATGCTTTATGATGCGGCGTTCAATATTTCTTTCAAGGGTTTCAGAAGTAATCTGAACACTATATCTTTATTGGCTATTTCACTCATATTTATTACTACGATTGGCATTGCCGTGGTAGCACGCTATCTTATCCCGGGCATGACATGGCCGCTGGCATTTGTTCTTGGCGCCATTCTTTCTCCTCCCGATGCTATTGCAGCTTCCGGTGTTACTAAAGGGTTAGGTTTGCCCCACCGCACATCGACAATACTGGAGGGCGAAAGCCTGGTAAACGATGCTTCAGCATTAGTAGCGTTCCGGTTTGCAGTTGCTGCCGTTGCCGGTAGTTCGTTTGTGTTTTGGAAAGCCGGATTGATGTTTCTGCTTTCGCTTGGTGGCGGTTTTTTGATAGGTTGGCTTATGTGGGTCATTTTCGCGTTTATTAATCGTAAATTTAATCGAAATACACCGGTTATGGTGAGCCTTAACCTGATGTTGCCTTTTGTAGCTTACCTCATTGCCGAAGAATTTCATGTGTCGGGCGTAATAGCGGTTGTGGTGGTAGGGCTAATGCTTTCAGGACACAAAAATAAGATTGCCAAAGAAGTAGCCTCACAATCCAAAAGTATTTGGGACACCGGTATATTTATACTTGGCGGATTGATTTTTCTTTTGATTGGATTGCAATTTCCGCATGTGATTGAGAATATTTCACTACCCATTATTTTACCTCTTATCGGTTGTTCATTTTTGCTGCTTGCTACTGCAATGGTTATCCGGATGGGCATGCTTTTCTGGCACAGAGAAGACACAATTAGAAACCTTAAAAAAATTGACCAACGACATAAAGAGATTTTGCAAAAGGTAAACAACGAACGCTTTAAACGGCGCATGGAAAAGCGTATGAACCGTTTCAAAGATTACCAGCCGCTGAGCATTAATGAGTGTGTCGTTATCGGATGGTCGGGTATGCGGGGCATTGTTTCATTGGCTGCCGCATTATCGTTGCCTTTGTGGATGGATAACGGTGTAGCTTTTCCTCAGCGCGACAAAATTATCTTCATTACGATTACAACAGTTGTTCTGATGCTTTTGATACAAGGGATCGGTTTGCCGCTACTGATAAAGTTTTTGAAGATGGATGTAAACAAACATGCTTGATTGTAGTTGTTTTCTTACTGCCAAAAGCAAATTTATGGTATAATCAAATTTCATGTTTTCCTCCCCTATGAGGCAATACAGGGCTTGAACCTACAACTCCCCAACATCCGCAAAACTATAATAATCATTCCGCCCGACAATGATATGGTCAACCAAATTTATTTCGAGCGCCTGAAAGGCTTTTTGTAGTTTCTGTGTCAGTTGTTTGTCTTGCGGGCTGGGCTTCGTGCTTCCCGAAGGATGGTTGTGGCAAATGGCTACCAAAACAGCCATTTTATCCAATGCCGCTTTCAAAGCCATGCGAGTGTCAACACCGGTGCCATTTATCCCGCCCGAACTCAGTTTTACCTGTCCCAATACTTTATTGGCATTATTAAGCAAAAGCAGCCAAAACTCCTCGTGTGGCAAATCGGACAGCAAGGGGTGAAACAACTCGAAAATATCACGGCTGGTGATTATTTGTTCGCGCTCGAGCGATTCGGCATGTTTGCGCCGCCTACCGAGTTCCAACGCTGCTACAATGGTAATGGCTTTTGCCTCGCCTACGCCTTTGAAATTGGCGATCAACTCTTCGATAGAAAAACGCCCCAACTCGTCCAGATTATCGTGTGCCGAACGGAGTATGCGCCGCGAAAGTTCCACCGCCGTTTCGTCCCTGTTGCCCGAACCGATCAGGATTGCCAGCAGTTCGGCGTCGGTCAGGCTGGAAATGCCGCGTTGCATTAGCTTTTCGCGCGGACGGTCTTCTTCTGCCCATTGGGTGATGGTTAGGTGTTTTTCTTGCATGTAGTTTTTTGTAGGTTCAAGGTTAAAATATTTTGTCGATTCAAAAACTTGTCGTACATTTGTGGTATAAAATAAAAGCGGCTAAATGACTATTTCGGACACGGCGAGGGTTGTTTAGCCGTTTTCTATTGCAGTAATACAATATTGTATCTTTTGTCCGCTACCACGCAGCTCGCCTACGGTCAATTTTATCTTCCCAAATCCGATTTTTTCATACTCCATCACAAATATTTTTGAGAATCGCGATTGGTTTTTCACATTTGGCTTCGGTTCTTCGGCAATGAACTCTCCTTTATTATCTTTGGGAACAAGTGCATTTTCTATCACTTCGGACAAAAATGTAACTGCTATAGTTGATTGATAATTCAAAGATGCATGCCCTGCTGTTTCTTCTACCGACAGAAAACGCACATAGATAAGTGAATCTAAAGATTTATTGTAAAGATGTTTTTCTGGATTTGCCTCAATCCATTTTCCGTAAAAGTCAATGATAAATTGTTTTCGTTGTTTTTTGTCTTCCTTTGTAATTCCTGTAGCAATACCGGTTGCATCCAATTTCATAGTTTTTGATTTGTTCATTTTCCACTCACAAAGTTACTGTTTCCATCAAAAAAACAAAATGAAGCAAATCTTAAAGTTTGGTTGGTTTTAAATCATTTTTTTATTTACTACTGTGTCTAAATCTTAATTCAATATTATAACAACTCTATTATTTTCTTAATAGCATCAAATAGCTTTACAACTCCATCCTTTATGTAAATATCATGATTAAGATACTGTCCATTATTTTTCTCATCCAAGATCCTTTTATCTGTATGAACAAAACCATTTCGTTTCCGGATTAATCGATATACTTCTTGTACAAATTTACCATCAGTCTGATTTAATTCTTGAAAATACAAACCTGCAAATTTTTGCCATTCGGGAGGTCTATCATTTGTGATTTTGGTATTAGTATTTATATATTTTTCTTCATTCCATTCCCAATCAAGCAATAAATCCTTGTTGCATATTTCCCATGTTTTGTCTTGTGAATTGTATTGGATTAAATGTTTATTCACAAGTTCAATAACCATACAAAGTGTAATGTAAGAATAGGCAAACTGTGTCTTAGTTTTTGTAACTAAAATCATATCCCAAAATAATTGAAGTTGAGTTTTTAATTCTGATTTAAAATTAAAGGGATAGGTAAAACAATCAATTCGCTTTATTATTTCTTGGTAAGAAATATATAAAGTTTTAAGAAAGTTTCTCTCAAAGCAGTTTTTTACATCTTCTTTGAAGCGTAAATAATTTTGTTCTGAGAACTCATTAGAAAATCCAAATTCTGGTGACTCTTTCATGTAATAGCCATCTGCACCAGCATCTAATAGAGCTTTCAAATTCCAAACCTTATTGGAGGCGGTGAAGATTATTGCTTGATAACCTTGATTAAGGGATTTGATTTTTTGTAAAACTTTCATTCCCGAGAAATCCTCTGGTTTCAATGTTTTATCTTCTTCTATTCCATTCAGGCGCAAATCTATCAAGTACAAATCAAAAGGTGTATTTTCAATCAAATTTTTACTTTCAACAGAAAGGTTATTATAATCGTTTACTTTTTCTTTGATAACAACAAAATCTTCAGTTGCTGAGGTTTTAAATACTTTTCGTAAAACTATTTCCCAGCCTTTATCAGCCTCATCATCAATTAATAAAACCTTTTTATTTGTGGCATTAATTTTATTTGGGTTTCCTACAGGGATTTTATCAATAATTTTCAATAACGGAGGATTATGTTTTGATCTATCATAATTTAGTGCTGATATGTATTTAAAATATAACTTTGTTTTATCTTTTTCAAAGTTATTATTTCCAAATAATGCGTTAGCATTGGCAGCCTTGTCCATACTATGTGCACCCCAAACATTTGCTAAAGAATGTCTTCCAGTAACTTCATCAGGTAGAATTTTTATAATATTGAGAAAGCCCATTTTATATTCATCAATAAGAATACCGTTATTCGCGGATATTTCAATTCCCATTTTATCAAAATCAGAGAAACCAATACCTTTTGTTGCAAGAATTTGACTCCAAATCTTTGTATCAATCATTATTGATTTTAATGAAGATATGCTTGCAAATAATATTGGCAACAAAGCTTTTTCTTTTAAATATTCGATAGAAAGCCTTATGTGTAACCCAATTTTTAAAGACAGAATTGAATCATTAGGAATCTCAATGATCAATTTATCTATTTCATTTTTGTTAAAAATCGAAATTAACCAATTATGAATTTCATAATCATTTGTCAAGTTTGGAATTTCAATAAAATTGAATCCAGATTCCTTTGCAGTATTACTATTACCAAGTATAAATATTTTCTCCATACTGTAAATAACTTTCTATTATAGATTGTATTTTCTCTCTAAATTCACTTATTGTTACCGGATTTTTCTCTAAATCATCTAAAAAAACTTCGTAACTAATATTTGAAAACGATAATTTGATAAATTCCTGAAATTGCTTTGGCAAATTCTTCAAATCCAATTTATCGGTGTTCTTCTGTGAGATAATAGCTTCCAACACAATATTTCCAATATTGCGCACTTCTTTTGCTTGAAAATTCTTTCCCCAAGCTAAAATTTGTAACTCAATTTCTCCTGTATTTTTATAGTATTCTACAAAAACTTTCAGATGTTCATAGAAAAGGTTCTTTTTTATTCCTCGGATAAAATGTGGATTTTCTACTTCTGGTTCTCCCATATTGTTACTAAACAATACCAAAGGAATTTTATCTCCAAAATCTGCAATTTCTTCCTTAATCTTTCTAACATTGCTTGTAGAACCAGATAAAAATCCTTTTTCCACATCCCAATCTTCGGTCGTTATGTGCAAAAGAATACATTTCGCATTTTGAAGAAATTTCAAATGTAAAATATCATTTGCCTTTTCACGCTTTTCAATTCGTTCCACAGAAGTAAGATATCCATTAAAAGTACCATCTTCTATAAAGTTAATATTGTATTGATTCTGACGCTGGCTATTTTGATTATCGTCAATTAAGTAAATCATTATTGATAATAAAATGTAAGTATATGTGTAAAGCCAATTACTTCCGAAGCCTTTATTTCTTCTTGTTCTATAGTTCCTTTTTCGCGAAGAATATTAATTTTTATAGGCTTGTCATCAATTTTAGTAATAACTGACCAATGGCAATATCCTTGAAGGTGTTCTGCTATTTTACCCATATTGCCCTTGTCTAATGATAGCCATTCTTTTATTAAAATATCCGCATCTTTGGTTGGATAAGAATTGTGGTGTGTAATAATAACTTGACTTACAAAAAAGTCGTCATCTGTAGTGCGTTTGTATTCAACAGATATTTGCCTTTTGTCAGGTGTATTACTACGCTTTTGTATTTCTTCAAAAATTGTTTCCAAAGCCGCTTTAAATTCACCTACATGTGTGTAGAAATCGGCTTTTGACAATTTCATTGTTTTTATATCAAAAGTGTTTTCAGAAAACACTTTATTGATAAGTGTTTCTAAATTAGGTGATTCAATACGGGTAGTTCGTCTAAAATCTTTTATGACTTCTGCAAATTGAGTATGTCTTATTGGATGCAATTTATTGCTTTTCGTTTCTTTCCATTCCGCAGATGACCATGCATTTGTAATTTCTTTGGCATTGTATTGATTGTTAAAAATAGTCAATTTTGATTTTTGCTCAAATGCAAATTGAGTCAATAAGTCTTTTAAAGTTTTGGGTATTTCTAGTTGATCAAAACTTTCGGTACAAACTTTTCTTGCTTGTGCTAAAAATGAATCCATATCAAAATCACCGTTTTCGTCAAAATCGTGTGTTAGGTATTTCAATCCATCACGCTGATTGAATAGAGACATAAATTGAGCTACATCTTTAGGATTGCCTTTTTCTCCACGCATAATGGCTTTCTTGAATTGTAGCTCTTCAATTTCTTTCTCAAGATTGGCTATATCCTGCTTAAATTCGTCTATCTGTGTTTCTAATTTCAATATTTGTTCATCTATCTGTTCATATTTACTTTCATCTTGTAGCATTTCTTCTTTGATTGGAAGAATTCTGCTAAACCTGCTCCATTCACGAGCATTCTTATAGGCTCCTAAACTTGATTCTGGAACATACAAAGGAAAGTTATAAAAATGATATGATTTGTCATTTTTACGAAATGTTTCAGAAGATATAATTTGTGGAGTACTTCTTCTATTAATAATATATGCAAGATTCGCATTGTTATAAAACAAGTTTTTACCAAGTGATTCTACGCTTTCAGGTATTGTAATAGTTGTCAGAGAAACACAACCCCAAAAAGCACCTTCGCCAATTTTTATAATACTATTAGGCATTTCAACAGTTTTTAATCCAGAACACTTATTGAAGGCATATTCTCCAATAGTTACTACACTATTGGGAATTTCAATGGATTCCAATCCCGAACAATTCATAAAAGCACCATACTCAATATTATTAACAGTATTAGAGATAGATACAGATGTTACCCCCATACAATCTAAAAATGCTAATTGCCCAATATTTAAAACTCCTTGATTTACTATTATTTTTGTAATATTCTTGCCATACCAAGGCACCTTACTACTATTGAAAAAATCTCTCATTTTCCCTTCTCCACTAATAGTAAGTGTAGTGCCATTGAGTGAAGCAATTACATCACTTGCATTTTCAGTTCCACAATCCCAAGTTTGTATATTTGTATTTTTCATAAATAAATTGGTTTTAAAAGTTTTTATTTTTGTTTCACACTGCAAAACTACAAGTTATCTGTGCATTCTTTCTGCACTGTTATGATTTTATGTAGCGAATCTTTAATTTTCATCGTTATCTTCGTCATAATCATCGTCATCATAATCCCGCTCATTCAAGGAATCCAAATATTTGTCTTCCAAATAATCCATGTAGTCTTGTGGATCAGAAAATCCATCATCCATCATTAAGTCTGAAAATCCGCTCATAGTGTTTGTTTTTAGAGGTTAAATTAAGCCAACCGGAAGGATTAAAATCAAATCCGCTATGGGAAAGATTTGATTTTACGCGATTGGCTTAATTAAATGTTTTTATAATTCTTGTTACTTGTTTTTGTTTGACACTGCAAAACTACAAACTATCTGTGCACTCTTTCTGCACAAATGTAAGAAATATTTTGTTCCTTTGTATTGGACTGAAAAATAAATAAATTATGGCAACCAATAAAAATGCACAAGCTCGTTACAGGATACTTGATAATTGTTTTCGTAATAATGGGCGAAGATATTTTATCGAAGACTTAATTTCGGAATGTAATAAAAAATTGGCGGAAATTGACCCCGATTCTAAAGGTATCAGTCGCCGACAGATTTTTGATGACATTGCGTTTATGGAAAGTTCCGAAGGTTGGGAAATTGATTTATTAAGAGAAAAAGATGGGAAAAGGGTGTATTATTGTTATGCTGATACTTCTTTTTCTATCAACAATATGCCATTGACAGAATCGGATATTAACCGATTACAAACCGCACTGCAAACCTTTTCACAATTCAAAGGGATGCCTCAATTTGAATGGATGTATGAGCTTTTGCCCAAACTGAAACGGGGAAGTTCTGATGTGTATTCTCCCGAGATTATGGAATTTGAGACAAATCAGGATCTAAAAGGTATTGAACATATCGGTACGCTTTATGATGCCATCCTTTATAAAAAAACATTGAGAGTTGATTATCTGCAATCATTTAAAGATAAATTGCAACTAATCATTCATCCATACTATTTGAAACAATACAATACCCGGTGGTTTTTGTTCGGTTGTAATTCTGAAAATGGGAAATATGATTGGAATCTTCCATTGGACAGAATCATTGATATAAAAGAAATTCATAAACCATATATTCCTAATACGGTAATTGATTGGAATGAATATTTTGATGATATAATAGGAGTAACAAAACCGGAAAGTTCCGGAATAGAAGAAATCACACTCCATTTTTATGGAAAAACAGGACACTATATTGAGTCAAAGCCAATTCATCCTTACCAAAGGCACAAATGGTTAAGCTCAGAAATACTTGAGGTTAACTTGGAGTTAATTATTAATTACGAACTAGAACGGCTTATTCTATCGTATGCCGATAGTGTAAAAGTGATTCAACCTCAGTCTTTAGTTGAACAGATAAAAGAACGCTTATCTAAAGGTGTTTATCAATATGATTCACCTATCTATTAAATTAGCATTCCATAGTTGCAGTTATTCGGATTTTCCGAACAACTGACAGTTCATTCAATTTTCTTCAAAAAATTATTTTGACAAATACTTACCATGCTCTTATTGTTTTGTGCTTTTTTAGGTATACATGTCAAAAAAGGTTGCTAAAACTAATCTTTAACGCCATTGCAAAAGCAGTTTCAGTTTTATAAATTGAAACCGTTTTCAATTTTATTAATATGAATAAAAAAAATGCTGGGTTTGTGGTAGTTCCTCTGTCATCAAATGGGGAACTCGTTGTGGAAAACAACGGTTTAAATGTAAAGAATGCGATGCTCTGACAACATGGACAAACAAAGGAGTTTCATCATCTAATCGTTTTATATGGTTTCGCCGTTGGATTGTAGGGAAACAAACTTTTCCCGAATTAGTTTCTCAAAGCGGTTATAGAGTACAGATGTGTCAATTCCATCAAATAAAGATTATTCAGCGTTATTTAACAAAGAAGCCTGATTTACAGGCAGGCAAAGAGTTGTTAGAACTTGTCAAGTTATTGACTCAAACGGATAAAGAAAGTTTTCTTCTCAGCTTTGCTTGCTGGCATGAGAAATGGGATGAATTTTTGCGAGAACGCTCAAAGGACAGGCTAACTGGAAAGACTCATTATATTCATAAAAGATTGCGAAGTGCCTATTTGAGTTTAAAACATAATATGCCTTATTTGTGGACTTGGTCTGATTATATTCAGATAGGAATACCCAATACCAATAATGTTTTGGAAGGGAAGTTTGCCGATTTAAAAACCAAATTGAGGAATCATAACGGACTATCCAAAAGAACTCGTGAGGTCTTTATTGATCACTACTTTAAACAAACATTCCGTTAAACTCTCGGTGGAATATTCCACCGAGAGTTTAACGGAATCTCATCCTCACTTTTGAACATTAGTGTAAATCAGGTGCGTTTTCATCCTCACTTTTGAACATTAAACCGCCTTTTTACATTACTTTTGAAGAATATTGAAAACTGGAATTTTACACAGAGGAAAATGTATTTTGTTTAAAAATATTCAATTGATAATAAGGCTGTTAGTTCGAACATTCGCTTAGAGAAAAATGCAGAGTTTCCCAGAAGCTGAAAAATCGAAGATTTTTCTATTCTCTGTGTAAAATAAATATAAACAAACTTTACCAATGAAAATAAAAACACACATATTGCTTGCTTTTCTATTGGCTATTTCACAAACTATTTTTCCGGTCGAAATCGAAAAGGCGGAATTAGACCAAATCGGCGAAAAAATTTTTAAAAACGAGTGTGCCGGCAATAAAGAATACTTGGTTTTTTGGAATAAAAATGAAAACTTTCCATCGCTCGGTATCGGGCATTTCATCTGGTATCGGGAGGGACAAACCGAAATTTTTGACGAAAGTTTTCCGAAACTGATTGAGTTTTATAAGTCGAAAAATGTCAAACTGCCTTGTTTCTTGAAAAAAAACAAAACAGCTCCGTGGGCTTCGCGCGAAGATTTTATGCACGACAAGGAAGCAGGAAAACTCAATGAGTTGCGCGATTTCTTATACAATACAAAGGACACGCAAATACTTTTTATTTACCAACGATTGGAAGCATCGTTGGATAAAATGCTGCAACAATCAAACAATAAAGAAAATGTGCGGGCACAGTTTTACCGAGTGTCGCAATCGCCAAACGGCATGTATGCTTTGATCGATTATGTCAACTTCAAGGGCGAAGGCATCAGTGAAAAGGAACGGTATAATGGGGCAGGGTGGGGGCTGCTTCAAATATTGGAATATATGCAGGGCACAGAAACAGGCAAAGCGGCAACCAACGAATTTGCTGCCGGTGCAAAGTTTGTTCTCGAACGCCGTGTGCGCAATTCCGACCCAAAAAAGAACGAACAACAATTTCTTGCCGGATGGCTCAAAAGGGTAGATACCTATAAGCTACCTTGAGTTAAAAACTAAATTTCTGTTATCAAAATGACTATTGAAAGCTGAAAATTTGTATTTTTGTCATCTTTGCAATATCCGGCAATAGCATAGTTGCGAATAAAATATTGAATTCATGCCAAAAACCAAATATCATTTTAATCCCGAAACCCTTAGCTACGAGAAGGTAGACCAATCGTTCAAGAGCCGCTTGAAACGGTTTTCGATACACTTCCTCACCAGTTTCTTTCTGGGGATAATTTTCTTCCTGATATTTGTGTTCTCGGTCGAATCGCCTTACCAAAAGAACCAGCGCAAAGAATACAACAAAGTGGTGTCGCAATACAAAGTGCTTAGCAAACAGTATGATCAGGTACAAGAAGTGCTTACCGACCTGCAAGAGCGCGACAACAACCTGTACCGCGTAGTTTTCCAAGCCGACCCAATCCCGCTCGCCGTGCGCAAAGGCGACTATTCGGCTACTAACCGCTACGACTATATTACTGATTTTACCAACAATGAAATTGTGCGCAACACCACACAGAAGGTAGATGAAATTCGTCGCCAGATTTATATCCAGTCCAAATCATTTGACGATATAGTTAATTTGGCAAAAAACCATGAGAAAATGTTGGAGTGTATGCCTGCTATACAGCCCGTTCAGAATAAAGATCTTAAATACATGGCATCCGGTTTCGGTATGCGCATCGACCCGGTGTATCACACGCCGAAATTTCATGCAGGAATGGACTTTACCGCACCTACCGGAACTAAGATTTTTGCCACCGGCGATGGTGTAATCAGTTTTGCCGATTGGCGCCAAGGTTATGGAAACTGTGTAATGGTTGACCATGGTTTTGGTTACGAAACGCTTTATGGGCACATGGAGAAATTCAATGTGCATGCAGGGCAAAAGGTAAAACGCGGCGATGTAATCGGTTTTGTAGGCAGTACCGGAAAATCTACCGGACCGCACCTGCACTACGAAGTGCATTACAAAGGGCAAATCATGAATCCACAAAACTATTATTTCCAAGACCTTTCGCCTGAGGATTACGATAAGATGTTGCAAATCACCAATAACTCTGCACAAGTGTTCGATTAATGTCTGACCGTTGAACTGATTTATTTTGTAGAAACCGCACAATGAAAAAATCGTTAGAAAATACGACTACAAAGGAAGATGCACTCATTCAGGAACAATATTATTACCTGATTGAAGATTATAAAAAATCGGGACACCGGCTCGATTTCGAATTGGTGGACAAAGCTTTTCAATTTGCCAACAAAGCGCATCAAGGCGTCAAACGCCGTTCGGGCGAACCGTATATGTTGCATCCGTTGGCGGTGGCGCGCGTTGTGGTGCGCGAAATCGGGTTGGGAACTACTTCTATTTGTGCCGCCTTGTTGCACGATGTAGTCGAAGACACCGATTATACCGTCGAAGATATCGAAAACCTTTTTGGCAAGCGCATCGCATTGATTGTAGATGGATTGACCAAGATTGCCGGAGGCGTATTTGGCACGCAGGCATCCTCTCAAGCCGAAAATTTCCGCAAACTGCTGCTCAGTATTTCCAACGATGTGCGGGTGCTTATGATAAAAATAGCCGACCGCCTGCACAACATGCGTACGCTGAGTTCGATGCCGCCCGCCAAACAATATAAAATTGCCGGCGAGACACTATATATATATGCGCCACTTGCTTACCGTCTCGGACTTTTCAAAATAAAAACCGAACTCGAAAATCTCAGTTTCAAGTACGAGCATCCGGATACTTACGGAGAAATTGAACGGAAACTGAACGAAGGTGAAGAAAAACGCGAAGAAGTATACACACGCTTTATCACCCCGATAGAACAGCGCTTACGCGAAAAAGGATATGAGTTTCAAATAGAAAAGCGGGTGAAAACGCCGTATTCCATTTGGAACAAAATGCAAACAAAACACATCGAATTTGAAGATGTGTATGACCTTTTGGCAGTACGGATTATCTTCAAACCGCGCGAAGACATTTCCGAAAAAGAGCAATGCTTCATGATTTATACCACCATCACCAGTTTCTACATGCCGCATCCCGACCGCACGCGCGATTGGGTGAGCCAGCCTAAGGCAAACGGTTATGAAGCCTTGCATTGTACGGTGATGGTGCCTGCGCATGGAAAAGATGTAGGGCAGTGGGTCGAAGTGCAAATCCGCAGTGAGCGCATGCACGAAATTGCCGAAAAAGGGCTTTCGGCGCATTGGAAATACAAAGTCGGAGGCGAAGAGGCACAAGAAAACGAACTTGATAACTGGCTCAAAACCATCAAGGAAATTATCGAAAATCCTGAACCGGACGCACTCGATTTTTTAGACACCTTCAAACTCAATCTTTTCTCGACCGAAATATTTGTATTTACGCCCAAAGGCGATATTCGCGTGCTTCCGCAAGGAGCTACCGCATTGGACCTTGCCTTTTCGCTGCACTCAGATCTGGGCTTGCACTGTATTGGGGCAAAGGCAAATCACAAACTAATTCCTCTTAGCCAAGCCCTCAACAGTGGCGATCAGGTGGAAATACTTACTTCCGACAGCCGTTTTCCCGAGTCCGAGTGGTTGAGCTATGTAACCACAGCGCGCGCCAAATCACGGCTGAAACAATATTTCCGCAAGGAAAACAAAGCCCTTATCAACAAAGGAAAAGAGATGATTGAAAAGAAATTTGCCGACATGGGTATCCCTTTCAATCAGGAAAACGGGCAGTTGTTACTCGATTATTTTAAAGTAAAAGAAAAAATAGAATTTGCGCTCGATGTAGCTTCCGGTAAAATTAGTTTGCAAGACATTGAAAAGACTGTATTTAAACTGAAAAGCAATGTGGGTTGGCGCAATTTCTGGGGCTTGCAGTTTGGTTTTGGCAAAAGCGACAGCAAAGAAAGCGGTGCAATGCCTAAAATAGACCGCAAAAAAACAGTTAAACTCACCGATGATGTACAAGGCAAAATACCTTATGTCATAGCCGATTGCTGTAATCCGATACCCGGCGACGATGTGCTTGGCTATGTCGATAACGACGAAACAATTATTTTACACAAGCGGCAATGTCCGGTAGCCGTGCAACTAAATGCAAAATTCGGTGAACGCATTATTTCTGCCGAATGGAAAAGTAAGAAAATCCTTTCCTATATTGCCACGCTCGAAATAAAAGGATTTGACACACAGGGAATATTAATGAAAATACTGAAAGTGATTTCGGAAGACTATGCCGTAAATATTCAGAAAATAAATATCGAAGCCAAAGATGGTGTGTTTTCAGGGCAATTTAATATCTTTGTGCACAATACCGAAGACCTCAATATTTTATGTGCAAAAATAGCTACCATACCGGAGGTCAAATCAATTAAACGACTGGAAGACTAATTAGAATTACTGTAAAAAATGAGACAATAAAATCATTGAACCGGAGGTCACGCCAACGGAAATGATGATTGAATCTTTAAATATTTGTTAAGATTATATGGAAAATGAGAAAATGGTGTTGCGCACCGAAAACCTGGTGAAATCTTACGGCAAAAGAACCGTTGTAAGCCATGTATCTATCGATGTAAAACAAGGAGAAATTGTAGGATTGCTCGGTCCGAACGGCGCCGGCAAAACCACTACTTTTTATATGACCGTTGGGCTGGTTACACCCGAAGAAGGAAAAATATTTTTGGATGAAAAAGATATCACCAAATATCCCGTTTACAAGCGTGCACAAAGCGGCATTGGATACTTGGCACAAGAAGCTTCGGTTTTTCGTAAAATGAGTGTGGAAGATAATATCAAAGCCGTACTCGAAATGACTAAATTCAGCAAAGAGTATCAACGCGAAAAATTGGAACTGCTTATTGAAGAATTTCGCTTAGATCATGTACGCAAAAACTTGGGAGACCAGTTGTCGGGAGGAGAGCGCCGCCGTACCGAGATAGCCCGTTGCTTAGCCATTGAACCCAAGTTTATCATGCTTGATGAGCCGTTTGCGGGAGTTGACCCGATTGCGGTACAAGACATCCAGGATATTGTGTGGCAATTAAAAGAAAAAAACATCGGTATCCTCATTACCGACCACAATGTGGACGAAACACTTTCGATTACCGACCGCGCATATCTTCTTTTCGAAGGAAAAGTATTGTTTCAAGGCTCTGCCGAAGAATTGGCAGCAAACCAAGTTGTGCGCGAAAAATATCTCGGTCGCGATTTTGAACTGAAACGCAAAAGACAAGCCAGTGAATTGACAATTTGACAATTTACCAATTGACAATTTTGTCTTTTGAATTGACATTGTTAAATTAATATAGTTTTATAGTTGTTGTCATTGCGGGATTGACCCGCAATCCCCCACTGATAGAGAGATGCTGAATCAAGTTCAGCATGACGAGAAACGAGAAAATCTATACTAAATTAACAGTACCTTTGAATTAAATAGTAAATAGTCAATCGTTCAATTGTAAATAAAGAAGATGTTGGTTAAAATATCAGATATCAACCTATACTATCAAATAAGCGGTTCCGGAGAGCCGCTTATTTTGCTTCATGGCAATGGTGAAGACTCGTTTATCTTTGAAAAACAGATTGAATATTTTTCAAAGAAATATCAGGTAATAGCCATTGACACCCGTGCTCATGGGCAAACGGAACGAGGCGCTAAACCCTTCACTTTCGATACCTTTGCCGACGATGTAATTGGCTTAATGGATTCGTTGCAAATAGAAAAAGCCCATATATTAGGCTTTTCGGATGGAGGAAACACAGCGTTGCATATTGCGTTGAAATATCCGCAGCGGATAAAGTCGCTTATCCTTGTTGGCGCCAATCTTTTCCTGTCAGGAATGAAATTCACAATTCGAACAATTATTTCACTCAATTACCTTTGGCTTTGCGTTAGTTCACTTTTCAATCAAGAAATAAAACAAAAGAAAGAAATTTGGTCACTCATGGTTTTTCAACCACAACTCTCGTTTCGGCAAATATCAGCCATACAAAATCCCACCTTAATTTTAGTTGGTGAGCACGATATGATAAAAGAAAGCCACAGCCGGAAAATGGCTGCGGCAATGCCCAATGCTCAACTCCAAATCTTGTCTGATGCGAATCATTTTTTACTGTTCGAGCAGACAGAAAGGGCGAATGGATTGATTGATAATTTTTTGTGTTTGCAGTAGGGACAAGTCGCGACTTGTCCTTACCATATTACAACAAATTACTAGCCAACTCTGACAAATGGCTTCGTTCGCCCTTAATCAAATTCACATGCGCAAAAATATCCTGACCCTTCATGCGGTCAATCATATACACCAATCCGTTCGATTGCGCATCTAAATAAGGCGAGTCAATCTGCTGAATATCCCCTGTAAACACAATTTTAGTGCCTTCGCCTGCGCGGGTAATAATCGTTTTCACTTCGTGTGGCGTGAGGTTTTGCGCTTCGTCCACAATAAAGTAAGTCTCGCTCAGGCTCCGACCGCGGATAAACGCCAATGCCTCGATGATTAGCTGGTTGTTCTTTTGCAGTTCCTCAATTACGCGCACCTCTTTGCCCTGGTACGAAAGGCTGTGTTTAATCACTGCCAGATTATCGAACAATGGTTGCATATACGGCGAAATCTTTTCTTGCGTGTCGCCGGGCAGGTATCCCAAATCCTTATTCCCCAACGCTACAATCGGGCGAGCCAGCAAAATCTGCTTATAACTCTCATATTTGCCCAACGCAGCTGCCAGCGCCAACAGCGTCTTACCCGTACCCGCACGCCCTGTAAGCGCCACCAGTTTAATCTCGTCGTCCAACAACACATTCATGGCAAAACTCTGTTCGGCATTCCGCGCCTCAATTCCAAACACCCGTTCTTTCTCAATGCGCTGCACCCTGTCGTCAAACGGATTATAGCGGCACATCACACTCGCACGGTTGCTCTTCAAAATAAAACACTGGTTCGGGTCAACATGTTCCTTAAGCCCCACATCGTCGAGCGGAATCCCCTCAATCGACGCATACAATCGATCTACCACCTCCGGAAGCACATCGTCAAAAGTAACCTGCGACTTCTCGAAAATATCCATATTCGTAACCTTGTCCGAAATATAATCCTCAGCCGTAATGCCGAGCGATTTAGATTTGAGCCGCAAGTTAATATCCTTCGTTACCAAAATCGTTTTTCCCTTCAACTTCTTTTGCAAAGTCATTGCCACCCCCAAAATCCGGTGATCAGGAATTCTCTCTCCAAAAGCCTTAACCAACTCCTCCGGATATTCCTCGTGTGTTACCACAAACAATTTTCCCAGTCCCACACCCAATTTCGCACCCTTCTCAAACAAATCGTTATCGGCAATCAAATCCATATCACGGGCAAACTCGCGCGCATTAAAATTAATCTGTTCGTTCCCCTTTTTAAACTTATCCAGCTCCTCCAGCACCACAATCGGGATATAAATATCATTCTCTTCAAAATTATAAATACATTTGTGGTCGTGTAAAATCACATTCGTATCCAACACAAAATTCTTTTTTGCACCCATAACTAAATAATTAAGAATTAAAAAATAGCAATTACTTTTGTAAATGTAATCTTTTTTCGCAAACAATCCCCAAAATATTATTAACAAACACAAAAACCTTGAACTTTGAATCTTGAACAATAAATACTTGGGCGTGCCCCCTCAAAGCCCTATTTTGGAAAACATACCAATACAGCTCGGGGTCGGGCTATCCGCTGTACTCCTCGCCACCTACAATTCTTATCACACAAAGGGAAGCAAAACCGTAGTTAGCCCCTCTCCTGTGGAGAGGGGTTGGGGAGAGGTGGCTGCGGGATGTCGCTACAATAGCGAAGCATCACGAACACCAAAAATAATTATCTGTGAGTAATAGCGAAGCATCACGAACACCAAAAATAATTATCTGTGAGTAATAGCGAAGCATCACGAACACCAAAAATAATTATCTGTGAGTAATCCCTCACGCAACGCGGATAACCGGCAGTTATCCCGTTGAAGAACAGGTGCAGCGCACCGTAATATAAGTGTGTCGGTACTCTGTACCTCAATTTCTTATGCTGATATAATAGCTACAAAGATTGCGGTGCTCTGCACCTGAATGACAAACAATAAAACAACTTTAAATAAAATCACTCCCTTTAACCAAAAACGGGGAGGGGTTAATTAAAACAACATGAACTATCCCGAAACCCTGCAATACCTCTACTCCCGCCTGCCCCTGTTTCAGCGCGAAGGAGCCGCTGCCTATAAACCAGGACTTGACAATACCTTTAAGTTAGATAACCATTTAGGAAATCCACACCGGCAATATAAAACCATCCATATAGCAGGCACCAACGGCAAGGGCTCTGTATCGCACCTCTTAGCCTCCGTGCTGCAACATGCCGGATATAAAGTAGGGCTTTACACATCGCCCCACCTTAAAGACTTTCGCGAGCGTATACGCGTCAACGGAATACCTGTATCCGAACAATATATATGTGATTTCACAGAACAAAATAAAATTCTTTTCGAAGAAATAAACCCCTCCTTTTTCGAAGCCACCATGTGCATGGCATTCTGTTATTTTGCCGATCAAAAGGTAGATATAGCCGTTATTGAAACAGGCTTGGGTGGACGGCTCGACAGCACCAATATCATTCAACCCATATTAAGCATTATAACCAATATCAGTTTCGACCATACCGCATTTCTGGGCGATACGCTCGCAGCCATTACCTCCGAAAAAGCAGGAATCATAAAACCACATACACCGGTTGTTGTGGGAGAGACAACTCCCGAAACAAGACCTGTTTTCCTGCAGAAAGCTATCCAAGAAAATGCACCCATACATTTTGCCGAAGAAGAAATCTCCGCAGAACTAATAGAAGCCCAAGCCGGCAAGCAAACCTATAACTGTACCGGCTATCCAAACCTAACCATCGGCTTAGGTGGAATCTATCAGGAGAAAAACATAAAGACCGCTCTTGCTGCCATCGCTCAATTACAAAAAATAATTACTATTAATAATAGTGCTGTATATCAAGGCTTCGAAACCGTAACCCAAACTACCGGTTTGCAAGGTCGCTGGCAACAACTCAGCGGAAATCCTACTGTCATTTGTGACACCGGACACAACGAAGCCGGCATTCGCTACATCGTACAACAACTCAAACAACAATCATACAACCACCTGCGCATCGTACTCGGCGTAGTCAATGACAAAGATATACAAGCCATGCTTTCGTTACTTCCCGCCGAAGCAACCTATTATTTTTGCCGCGCCGATATTCCCCGCGCTCTTCCTGCCGAAGAACTGCAACAGCAAGCTGCCGGATTCGGATTACAAGGAAAAGCCTATCCAAGCGTAGCCCAAGCTTTACAGCAAGCCAAACTCGAAGCTGCTGCCGATGATTTTATCTTTGTCGGTGGGAGTACCTTTGTGGTGGCGGAGGTGGTGTGAAGAGTTTTTGGTGTTTTACCGGTAATGAAAAAAATGCTAAGTCAGGGCTTCACTCAAAGTGAAGCCCTGACTGTTTAAAAAAAACTGTTTTAATTTTATTGATAATTAATAAATATTTTTTACATTTGCGCACATTAATTAAGTATTCAAAATATTGAAGCACGCCACACATATTATCTCTTTACCTTGTGTTTTTAACTAAAATAACTTGCACGCTTCACAATCTCTTTAAACTATACACTTATAAATCTCACAGCATTTTTTATTTGTAAAATTTTAATAACAATTTAAATTATATTCAAAATGACAAAAGACAATTTCTTTAGAATTTGGTTGCTTATCAGTTTAGGTTTCGTATGCGCAGCATTTACCGCTTGTAAAGATGATGAAACTATAGTAGAAAGTATTAGTTTAAACAAAAGCACGATGGAGCTTTCTATCGGTGAGTTTGAAACTTTGGTGGCTTCTGTTTTGCCTACCGATGCTACAGACAAAACCGTAACATGGAGTAGCAAGAATGCCAATGCAACTGTAGATGCCACTGGTAAAGTAACAGCCATAGCCGCAGGCACAGCTGTAATTACTGCTCAGGCAGGTGGTAAAAGTGCTACCTGTACTGTTACGATAATCGATCCTGCGCTATTAAATGATGCTGGTGCAGTCATAAACGGTGTGCGCTGGGCAACACGCAATGTAGATGCTGTTGGTACTTTTGCTGCTACCGCTGAAAGCTCCGGTATGTATTTTCAATGGAACCGTAAAAAGGCATGGAGTGGCAAAGTCAACACATCCATTGTAATCAGTACATGGGATGCTACCATATCTGATGGTATGAAATGGGAAAAGACTAACGACCCATCTCCTGTCGGTTGGCGCATCCCTACTCCTGCCGAAATCGAGTCTTTGCTTGATGAAACCAAAGTAACGAGAGCTTGGGACGCCACCCAAAAGGGCTATACATTTACCGATAAAACTACTAATGCCTCCATTTTCCTTTATGCTGCGGGCTACATCAGTAGTGACCTTCGCATACCCGATAATGAATACATACGCGGCTATTATTGGAGTAATACAAGGGCAGATGACTCTAGTGCATACGGTTTGCTCTTTGGTAATAATCCGTATGCAGTCAGTAGTACACACGGTTGTAAAAATGGTCGGTCAATACGCTGCGTGGCAGAATAATTTGACTATTTAAAAATGTCTGAACCATGATTTTTAAAGATTTATAGGATTGTCAATACTATAATACTTGGCAATCTTGATAAGCCTACGAAAATCATGGTTCAGACTTCTTGCAATATCGGAGCTTTTACCCATTCCGCAATGCGGAAACCCTAAAACCTCAAAGTAAAACCCTTTCGCCGTTAGCGAAGACCTAAAACCCGAAACATTTACCCATTCGCCAATAGCGGAAGCAAAAAAGCACAAGAATTTACCCCTCCGCTAATGGCGAAAGCATAAAACCTCAAACTTTTACTCCTCCGCCAAAAGCGGAAGAGGAAAACCACAAAGGTTAAACCTTTCGCCAAAAGCGAAGACGAAAAAGCGTTACAGTTTAGAAGAAACGGCATTGCATAGCCCTTTGCGTTAGCTTGGAGAATAAAAAATAAAATGATTATCCGCTATTTTACCCCCAACCCCCTAAAGGGGGCTCGCAATCAACAACAGACTGTTTGTGTTGGGTAAGTCCCCTTTAGGGGATTTAGGGGTGGTTGGAAGCATCTTCTTAGAAATTAGGGG
>JAVBLE010000034.1:0-44650 GCA_031553685.1 Paludibacteraceae bacterium
GACATGGCTCTTACTAAACTTTTATTCTTAGTACAGCAAAAGATATTGGAAAAGAATGCTCCTATTGCCGCTTGGAAAGAAATTTTAGCCGAGTTTATTATTTTATTTGAGAAAAGATGGTACATTAGCTGATACTTTCCCTGTTGACACAGTTTAATGAACAGACCCTAAGAAAGCATGAATTATTAACACAAATACCCGTCAAGCGGGTGTGTCAAAATAGAAAATTGAGGCAGCCTTGCTTATAAATTGTAAGTAAAACGATGGAAAAAGGTGCGTAGCACCCTAATCTTTACCCCTGCTATCGCAGGTCT
This sequence comes from Paludibacteraceae bacterium, assembly GCA_031553685.1. Taxonomy (GTDB): domain Bacteria; phylum Bacteroidota; class Bacteroidia; order Bacteroidales; family Paludibacteraceae; genus JAFGVL01. Next base: position 315 of record JAVBLE010000034.1, read on the forward strand.
GTGACCATAAGTGTTCGAAACATGAATTTAAAGGCTGCAAGCCTTATTTAATCCAGCCCAAAACAAGGTTTCGAACACTTATGATTTGCAATCCGACAAAAAAACAATTCCTATTTTACCGGATTACAAATCCTTCACAGTAAAAAAGCGAGGGATTGCAAATCCCTCGCGACGGGCAGACACAAAATATGAAGCAATCAATAACCTTAGAATTTTTTTCATTTGTTTTAATGTATTATTCATAATACTCTATTTGTCGGTCAATAATATATTTCAATTTACCATTTCTATAAATAAGCTGACTTGTCCAATTATTATTTACATCATAGATGTAAGTGTATCTGATTTTTTTATCATCAGATTCAATATTGCCGAATTTATCATAAGTATAGAACAAAACCAAAGATTCATTTTTATTTGGACGACACTCTATTATTTGTCCTTTCTCGTTATAGACATTAACCGAAACAAGGTTGTCCTTATCGTATAAAGTTTCTTCTTTTTTGTTTCCCGTCTTATAATAGTAAACTTCTTCCGAGATTTCCTTGTTTTCATCTTTGAATATAATTTTTTCTAAGTTATTATCTTCGTCATAAATCCTGATTTCTTCCTCTAAAAAGGTTTTTTTACCATTGCTTATTTTGTACTTTGTGAAAATTTTTTCATTGTTTTTGACTGTGTGAGAGTAAACAGAGCTATCTTTCTTATTGGTGTTTAAATTTATGGTTTCCTCTAAAACGATTTCTCCTTCCATATTGAAATACTTTGCCAATATGGTGTTTGATTTTGAATAATATATTCCTTTTTGATTTATCTGCCCATTTTGGTGATATAAGACCATACTCCTTAAATATAAAGAGTTTCCATGAAAATGCTCCAATTCAACAAAAATACCATCTTTATAAGTATATTTTATTGAACAGGATGGACATTCTTTTTTCTGTATCTCTGTTATGTTTCCATTGTTGTTGAATGAAACACAGATATTATTCCGAATAAATTCATTAGGAAAGTATGCAAACGAAAAATCTTTTGTATTGCGTTTTTCTCCTCGTACGATATTCCCGTTTTTTATTTTGGCTTTATATACTGCTTGTGTAGCTGATTTTACCTTTCCCTGCAGGTTACATTTTTCTAAATCAGTATTTGGTTTTGCTTGCAGGATGAGTGTGCTAAAGATACTCAACAGTAATAGTAATGTTTTTTGTTTTTCCATTTTATAAAAGAATTTAAAATAACTCCGTCAAGCGGGATTTGCAATCCCGCTTTCCAATTATTATAAAGATTTGCAATCCGATAAAAATTCAATTCCTATTTTACCGGATTGCAAATCCCTCGCGACGGGAGTTCCTGCTGGTAGAACCAACTACCGGCAGGATAATGATTGCAAATTAATGTGTTTGCTTCAATGGATACTCATAATGTACAACTTCAATATCTTTTATGATTCGTTCCCCATAAAAAGATGCTCCAGATGGGTTCCAAACTCCTGTTGAGTTTTCTTTTGAAAACACTTCGGCACCAGAAATGCCTTCTTGGAAGTTCACAATTATACAATAAAGCCCCCCTCCCTCATATATTTTGTCTGATTTTTCATTATTATTTACAAAGAATAAAGATACGCCATATACTTTTTGATCTTTTTTAGGGACAAGAGGTGATAGTGAAAGTACATTGATTTCACTATCATCAACTAAAGTTTTTATAGTTTTTCCAATATAAAAAGCTTTATTATTTTCAAAATTGGTTTTCAAATATTTTAAAGTGTCATTGTTAAATTTAGAATAAGAAATATAATTCTTGTTCCCGCTTATTGCTTTTTTTTGTGTATGGCAAGCTATAACATTGATAGCAATAGCCAATAAGATTATTAATTTTTTCATATTAAATTTATTTTTATCGTCCACATCGTTTTTCTGTAAAGCTATTATTAACATATCTTTTAGCTAAATTCTCTTTTTAGTTCCTGCCGACAGAACCAACCATCGGCAGGATAATGATTACAAATTAATGTGGTTATTCTATTAGAGGAGTAACTCTAATATCTTTTATTATTTGCTCTCCATAGTATTGATATTCAATCGAGTTAGGATTGTATTTTCTTAGCTCGGCTGGGGTACGGCGTCTTTCCTTGTTATCCTCTCGCATCAATTCTCTTACTTTTTCAGAAGGAACTGCTTCTTGAAAATCAATGAACATAAAAAGTGGCAATGACCCAGTTCTATTTTTCTTCCTATATTCATACTGTTCTTCTGTAAAGTAAAATAATCCTACACCAATATTATTACCTAACTCTCCGCTTTTTTGAGATGGTGTTGGATAAGAACCAATAGGAATAACTTCAAAATCATTAAGCAATACTTTTAGCGGTTTACCAATATAAAAACTTTTGTTAGTTTCAAAGTTAGTTTTTAAATACAAGGTGGTATCGTTGTGAAACTTTGTATAAGGGATATAGTTTTTATTACCGTTTACGACTTCTTTTTGTGTATGACAAGCTATTGCAGTAACGACTAATACCAATATTATTAATGCTTTTTTCATTGTAGTAATTATTAAGGTTGTTTGCATCTGTTTTCAGTAAAGGTACCAGTTTGAGGGTTTTTGTTTGTTTCTATTTTTTGAAACATAAAATTTCCGTCTTTATCAAGAGTGCCTTCAAACAGAACTAATTTCAATTCAGAATCGTACATATACACTCTCTGGCGCAAGTTTGAGCGCAGCGGTAACTTGTGCCTAAAGCAAAGAAAGTTTGCAACTTGTTTTTAGTCGAAGTTGCAAACTTCTTTCTAATTATGAGTCCAAGTTCTGAAAACTTGAACTAGGATAACGGGTTAACATACTTGCACCAAATAGGGCAGAACTCTCTCTTAGTTCCTGCCGGCAGAACCAACTACCGACAGGATAATGATTACATATTAATGTATTTACTCTATTAGAGGAGTAACTCTAATATCTTTTATTATTTGCTCTCCATTAAGCTTAGTATAAGTAGAATTAGGGTTGTACTTATCATTAAAAACATATTGTTCATCAACCTTATTGCTGTTTTCTCTTCTTACATCTCTCGAAACTTCAATAGGAATTGCTTCTTGGAAGTCAATAAACATGTAAAGAGGTAATGAACCCTTTTCATTTTTTATCCTATATTCATACTGTTCTCTTGTGAAGAATTTTAGCTCTACACCAATAGTGTTTTTCTTGCTTCCAAATTTATTAGGGAAAAAATCAGTCATGGATATAGGAAGAATTTCCAAATCATTAAGCAGTACTTTTAATGGTTTGCCTATGTAAAAGTTTTTATTATTATCAAAATTCGTTTTCAAATAACTTAATGTGTCATCTTTAAACTTAGTGTAGGGAGTATAGTTTGTGTTTCCACTAATAGCTGTTTTTTGTGTGTGGCATGCTATTACTATAACAACTAATGCCGCTATAACTAATATCTTTTTCATAGTATAATTATTTTTATTTACATCGTTTTTCTGTAAAAGTATTGTTTTGTGGATTTTTATCTAACTGAACTTGTTGGAATACAAAGTTGCCATTTTTATCCAATGTTCCTTCAAACAGTACTAAATTTAGTGTTGCCTCATACATATAAGCTCTGGCTAACAGATCTATTTCTGTATCTGATCTGCCTTCAGAATTGTTGTCGATTAAATTCTGAAGAGCTAAAAAATATGCATCATATGGTGCTGTTCCTTGCAAAAAGTTTCCATTCGCATCAAAATACGAACCAGGGTCCGTTATATATCTACTCATATCGCCGGCCATAGGAGTCGAAGTGTTTACCCGCACATCGTAAGCGGTGTTTTCCCCTATCAGGTAGAGTGATTGGAACGAGGCTTGCCTGTCGGCTATACTTAGTAACTCAACCATTTGCCGGTCGGTATAGAATGTTTGCCCGGGTGCCATGTTCATAGCCACTCCATAGATGGATGGGGGCATTTTACCTCCAAAAGGATCAAAATAGCCCAAATCGGTGTACAAGTTATTACGAGCTGCATCAATACCATTGATATTATCTACACCGCCAACACCCGAAGTTGTTATTCCTCCAGCAGTGTAGCTGATAGTTTCAGCAGGATCCATGTTCTTAGGAGAGCCTATGGCTATGTAACTTTGTGGGTTTCCACTGCTTGCCATTGTTTGTAATCCTTGTATTTGCTGAGATATTACAGGCACGCCATCTTTTGTTGTTAGTTGTAGTAAATTACTTACTTGTTGTCCAGCCTGTTGGCAATCTTTAGGGCATATACAAGGTTGACAGCTTGAGTTTCCAGCTCTTAATTGAGGAGCATTACTATCTGTTTTATACTTTCCACAAACAGTACATTTCTCTCCTTCGCATTCATCACAAGCCTTCAATCCGGTAGTACCTCCCACACAAATGCCGCATTTGTCGCGGTAAGCATCACCGTCGCGTATGCCTGCACAGTCGTAGGTATAGTTATCATCGGGGTCATCTGGATCCGGTTCGGGATCTTCGGTACCTTCGGGGTCAGATTTTGTGATTTCATCATAATAATCGCCAGGGTAACCGTTGTTTCCGGTATTGTTTTCCTCAAAATCGTTTATACCATTATGGTTAAGGTCTTCTGTAGAATCTTTTATGCCGTTGTTGTTTCTATCTTCATTGCCGGGGGTTTCTTTAAGTTCTTCCCGCATTTCTGACTTATAACAATTACAATCTCTATTAAAATCTTCAGGACCTTGTACTTGTATGTATTCTACGGGTTGGTTGGAGGTAGATTCGCGTTCTGCATACTCCTCGTTCTTTTCCAGAAAATCTTCTCTTATTTCCTCTATATAGTTGCTTTCATAGTCCAACTCGTCCAATGATTCCAGAACATCGTCAATTAATCCCGGGTCGGCGTTTTCGAAGAAATCTTCGGCGCTAGTCCAAACCTCTACATCAAAACCTTCATCCTCAAAATAGTCGATCCAGTCATCAATATCCCAATCGCTATAGTCATCATCATCGTCCATAGCATAGACATCTGTTCCAACTTCTATTGCAGGCCAAGGCGTAAACCGTACAGTCAATCCTAAGCACAGTAGCAAAGTTAACAATATCTTATATATATTTCGTTTCATAATGATTTAATTATTTAAGGTTTTCGTATAATTAAAGTATTCAGGTTGATGACCTTGTTCTTGAGGCTTAGCACATAGGTGCCTGCGGGCAGGTTCAGGTTCAGTGTTTTTTGCTGCATACCTTTGGTAAATTCGCTTGTTTGGCTATATACGGCTTTGCCGCTCATATCGGTTACCTGCAGGGTAGCTTGCTGGGCTTGTTGCAGGGTTATATCGGCTATCAGTTCCTTGTCAAATGGGTTGGGCGATGCCAGCAATGAGTTTTGCAAGCGTACAGCACTGGTTCTGCTTGTGTTTTTTGCTATTGGTGCCACTGTTCGTTTCAGTTCTACCATAGTCGGAGAGGATGGCTCCATGGTTTGTGGTGAGAATTGGTCAATATTCCCCAACAAAGAAACGGTACCGGCGGAATCGGTTTTCACTTCTAACCGAGCTTGGCGAATTTCGTAAGTTCTATCCCAGAAGTGCAAATATTGCATATTGTCCAGAACCCATACGCTATCTTCCCTGTGACCCAAAACGCGGATAGAGGTGCTGTCACCTTGTAGCCATACACCATTCAGTTCGCCATCATTGGCATAATCCAGTTGGAGGGATAGCTTCTTTTCTTCGACTATACGCTTTCTTCCCCAATCATAACGCAATATGCGTCCTTCCCATATTCCGCCCAGGTTATCGGTGGCATTGTTTTTTATGCGGCGGTAAGCGGGTGCTCCGGATCGTTGTGTACCGTTTGCTCTTGCCGAACGCAACTGCGGTTTATCTTCATAATTGACAATGCGGTTTTGGGTAATAAACTCCACCGCATGATCGTAGCCTTGTTTTGCTGCCTTCTCTATCAGGGTTTTGCCTCGCACCAGGTCTTTGCTTACACCATCGCCACCCAAGTAACACAATCCTAGATAATACGAACAGGCTGCATTTTCTACCGCATTTCCTAGTGTAAACATTTTTACCGCCTTGGCGTAATCTTGTGGAATACCGAATCCTTTGTAATAACAATACCCCATGCCGTAATATCCTGAAGTATAACCCAAAGCTGTTGCCGTTGTATAATATTCAAAAGCTTTCGCCATATCTTGTGGACCTCCTTGTGCATTTTTATACATCTGTGCCAGATTATAGGCAGATTTCCCATAACGCAAGTTTATGGCTTTTTTATAAAGGTTCCTTGCCATTTCGTAATTTTGTGCCATGCCTAACCCTTGACGGTACATGCTTGCCATAGCATTTAACGCCTTTGGGTCACCTTGTTTGGCTAAATCAAAGTAAAGTGAAAATGCTTTACCATAATCTACACTCGTATATATACCATTCATATAGCGGTATGCTGCTAAATGCTTTTGTTCGTTCAGAGTTAGTTCCCTTTTGGTGGAATCTTGTGCTTCTATTCCTTCGTCGTATTCTTGTGCCGACATTTTTCCCACCAATAAACCACAAAGCAGCACCACTAAAAACAGTTTTTTATATATTGTTTCCATGATTTTTATTATTAATAATTAATAATTGAACATTGATAATTTAAAAAATTACCATTGCGTTTTCCCCTGCACCGATGCTCCTTGCAGTTTCAATTTCTCCTGTGCATTGGCTTTCTTTAAGTCCGTAGGTTCCAGTTTTTTGAGCAGGCGGATATTTTCTTTCTGCTTCATATAGTCGTATTTATCGCGTTCGTACACCACTTTTTCCAACATCAGGTAATTGAAGATACTTGTTGTGGCAGTAGCCAACTGTTCGTCTGTATAGTTGCCCGTTTCGCGTAGCAATCCGGCTTTTGCCTGTGCTTTTGCCATTACTTCGGGTGTAGAAGTCACGGTGATGTATTTGTTGCGTTGTGTTTCGGTAAGTGCATTCATAAACACGGTGTGGAATGCCTTGTCCGATTCGTATTTAAGTTGAGTTGCTGTAGCGGCATTTTTTACTTTCAGCAGGATAGAATCTCCCTCTTGCTGGTATTTGCTGTACGCTTCGCGCAGAGCCGCTTCCTGTGTAGGACTTATGGTAATCACTTTTTTGATTTCGCGTATTTTCCGGTTACTGCGTTGGCGTTGGCTTTGATCTTTTTTCAGGCTGTCTATGCCTTCTTTTTGTTTCCGGTAATCGTATTTCTCGGTAGCATACACCAGCTTTTCATTCATCAGTTGTTTGTAGATGGCTTTTTTAGCAGAGTCTAATTGTGTTTGCGTGTATTCGCCCGTTTTGGTAAGTTCGTCCAAGCGAGCTTTGGTTTTCTCGGTTACTTCGGGTGCCGCCATTACGCGGTAATATTGTTCTTTTTGTGCATCGGTCAGGATATTCATCAGCCGCTGGTTAAAAAGCATTTCGGAACGACGCTTGAGCGAGGCTGCGCGTTCGGCGTTTGCTACTTTGTACAGGATACTGTCGTTACGGTCGGAGTAAGCATCGTATGCTTTACGGATAGCGGTTTCCTGCTGTTGGGTCAGGGTAATGAACTTTTTGATCTCGATAATTTTTCGGTCGGAGCGTTGCCCGGTTGTTTGTGCCGAGACAATTGCGCATAGCATCGCCAGCACGGCGATAGTGAAAATTTTTCTCATGATTTTAAAAATTTAGTTGTTAGTAATTGTTGTTCTCCCGCAGATTGCGCTGATTAAAGTAGATTTCTTTTCTTATCTGCGATTATTCCTGTGATCTGCGGGAATAATCTTTCTATTGCGATTTATCCCTCCGCTAACTGCCAGATTGCCGACTGTTGGTCAAAGTATTATTCCCAATTCCCTCTCCTCCCGATTCATCGGGACAAGTAGTGGAGAGGGTCAAAATAAGACTTAATAAAGAAAGCACATCTTGGGAGAGGTAAAAAATCTATTTGCACTTTGGGCGGTAAGGCGTGCAATGGGTGGTACCTCAGTGTTAAAGTCGTTAAAACAAACGGCTTCTGGCACGGTTTTTCGTAGTTTTGTATCTGGTTTGTAGATAGCAAACTTCCTTTCTTTTTGGGGTTCCGTGTGGTGTTGGAGCACTGCACGGAACTGTTTGTTTTTACATTTATATATTTATTGACAAAAATATTATTAAAAATTGTTTTTGTCAATAGCACTTAAGTGTCATTTTTTACTGCATTATTTTGTGATCAAGTGGGATTGCTTAGCGCAAATTTTCGATAGCGTAACTTGAGCTTGTCAAATCATCAGTCACATCTCATTTGTAGAAATAACATTAACTAATTTTGTTGAACTACTTAGAAGCTGTCTTGTCCAATGCAGTTACCTCAATTTTTTAAACAATCAAGTTTTGTCAAACAAGTTTTTTTGACGAACTTTGCATATTATTTATTTCCCAAAAGAAGATGAAGCAAATAATAGGCAAGTTTCACCTGATATTGTGAGAATAAAATCATAGACACATGAAAATCGGAGACAACAACAAGCGCCGTCAACCTGCGAGAGGCAAGTCGGAACGCACACAAGACTTTAAGAAAAAACCGGCTGCAACCCGTAGTTACAAAAGAAAAGAAGATAGCGACTTCGCAATCGAATCCGATTTTTCCCCTAAAAAAAGATTTACAAAAAGTCCTTCTTCTTCAGCACGAACTAAAAATTTCGTAAAAAAGGAAGACGAAAAACGCTCTTTCGGTAAACGAAATGATGCGAAACAATCTTCATTGGGCAAAAAAGAATATAAAAAACGCATTCCCTTTGAAGGGAAAGAAGACGAGAAACGCCCTTTGTTAGTCAAAAAGCCATCCGGCTTTTCTGTTACAAAAGACGAGCGTCCTGCCCGCCGGGCGCCTCGCATTATCAGCAATTCGGAAACAAACCCAACCAAGTTTGTAGAAACCCGTTTTAGCGACAACAAAAAGATGCGTTCGCGCAAGACAACTGAAACTGCAGACTATAATCCAAACGAAAAATACAGCAAAAAGAAGCAATTAGAGTTTTTGAAAAAAAACACTAATCCGGACGAGCCTATGCGCTTGAACCGCTTTTTGGCAAACGCCGGACTTTGTTCGCGCCGTGAAGCCGACGAGTACATTGCAGCCGGTGTTGTAACTGTAAACGGTGAAGTAGTTACCGAAATGGGGGCTAAAGTAATTCCGTCAAAAGACAGGGTTTTGTTTCACGATCAACTCGTTCGTTCCGAGAAAAAAGTATATTTACTTCTCAATAAACCCAAAGATTGTGTTACTACAACCGACGACCCGAATGCGCGCCTCACGGTAATGGATTTGGTAAAAAACGCTTGTTCAGAGCGTATTTATCCTGTAGGGCGGCTTGATCGAAACACAACCGGCGTATTGCTTCTCACAAACGATGGTGATATGGCGGCTCGCCTCACCCATCCGAAATACAACAAGAAAAAAATTTACCATGTGTTCCTTGATAAGGCGGTAATAAAAGCCGACATGGAAAAAATAGCCCATGGTATCGTGCTCGAAGACGGCGAAATACATGCTGACAATGTGGAGTATGTGGAAGATGATAAAAAACAAGTAGGCATCGAGATACATTCAGGCAAAAACCGCATTGTGCGCCGTATTTTTGAGCATTTAGGCTATTCGGTTGTCCGGCTCGACCGCGTTTACTTTGCCGGACTGACTAAAAAGAAATTAGCTCGCGGCAAATGGCGTTTCCTTACCGAAAAAGAAATAAACATGTTGCGCATGGGTGCGTACGAATAACCTCAACATGAATCTTTATGCACGAAAAAATAAAAATAGGAATCACACAAGGCGATATTAACGGAATTGGTTACGAACTGATCCTCAAAGCATTGTCCGAACATCAGTTGCTGGACGAATTTATGCCAATCATTTACGGATCGCCTAAAGTAGCTTCGTTTTACCGGAAAATGCTTGACATTCAGTCTGTCAACTTCAACCATATTAAACAACCCAACGAAAGCCTTGCCAAGAAAGTAAATATAATTACAGTCCCGCTCCATGAACCCAATGTAGAACCGGGCAAACAAAATACCGAAGCCCATACTGCCGCTTTATCGGCGCTCGAACGCGCGGTTTCCGATACCAAACAAGGCGGGATTAACGCCTTAGTTACCGCTCCGGCAAACCGTTCAGACAAGTTTACAGGACACGCCGAATATATCGAAACTGCTTTAGGACAAAAAGACGAAAGCCTGAAAATATGGGTTGGAGATAATCTCAAAATGGTGATTATCCCAAGTCCTGACCAAGAATTAATAGTAAAGAAGATAGCTATCCTTAATAAATCGCTTGTCGAAGATTTTGGAATACGCAAACCACGCATCGCTGTATTGGCTACCGACGAGAATGAAAATGAAAAACTAATAAAACCAATTATCAATCAACTAAATAACGAGAAGATAATTTGTGTCGGCAGCGTTGCTTCCAATGAGTTTTTCGACACCAATCATTTTGTTCATTTTGACGCAGTTGTCGTTTTAAACGAAAATTTTGGGTTAAAACAATTCAACACCATTACAGGAGAAGCCGGTGCACGATACACAGCCAACCTGCCCATTATCCATGCTGAAGCGATACAAGGAGTGGAATATCAGATAGCCGGTCAGAATGTCGCTAATGAAGAATCACTTCGCAATGCCATTTTCTTAGTATGCGATATTTTCAGAAAGCGGAAAGAATATGCTGAAATAACTGCCAATCCATTAAAAATCAGGGAAAAAGACCGGCGAGGAAATATTATTGAATAAAAAAATGAAAGGCTGTCCGAAAAAACTCGAACAGCCTTTGTCTTTTATGCAGCCGGTTTTACAAATTCGCTTTGATTTTTTCAATCGTAGCTGCATATTCGGCATCCGAAAGGTAAGTTTTCTTCGGATTCATTTCAAATATACCCGGAAAACCAAATCCACCTTCGTATTTAGGTACAATGTGCATGTGCATGTGCGACAAAGTATCGGCGTACGCACCGTAATTAATTTTAGTCGGGTTGAAAGCTTTCGCAATCGCAGCGGCAGTTTTAGCCACATCTGCCATAAAAGCATTGCGTTGCTCGTCGCTCAATTCGTGAAATTCCACCCCATGGTCTTTGTAAACCACATTGCAGCGTCCCGGATGCGACTGCTCTTTAAACAAAAATAACTGCGATACTCCTAAATCGCAAATTTTAATCATTAACTCGTCCAAAACAGGTAGTTTTTGACAATACAAACATTCTGATGCTGGTGTTGGCATAGTTTTAAATTTTAATTAGTTATTATTAGGTAAATTATTTATCACATTCTAACATCATCGTTTTAGTACGCGCATCGCACACTTCACTCGGACCAAAGAACTGTATCGGACCCTGAAAAACAAAAGTATCATTCGCACCCGCCCATTCTTCGCGCTTACTTACAAAAAACTTAAATGGTTTTCCTTCCAGTTCTACCAAAGCCTTGCGGATAACCGGTACATCCTTGCCATTGCGGCGTTCCATATTCATCATCGACACCACGGGTACACCACCGGCAATCCATTCTTCAGCCGATTTGCAGCAATTCCGGATTATCGACATATAAGCCGTTTTTCCTTCCAAAATCAGCAACGACGCATTGTAACCGATCGAATAACAATAATCAGCATCAAAATTCGATGGAAAAGCACAACGCCCTTCATAGCCGAAGAAATGCGCCATCGCACTGAACTTTCCGGTATACGCACCACATTCTTTCAAGCGTTTCAATCGTTCCCCCACCATTTCAATCAACATCTTTTCGGTTTCGATAAGCGACACCTGCACATTGCCGTGTGCATCCCTGTCCATCATCAATTGTTTAGCTATAAATAATGGCAGCGACTCGAAAGTAGCCTTATTTTCGTGCGATAATTTCAGCAAGATAAAATTGCGTTGCGCTTCGTCGCCCACAATCGCTTGAAACTCGGGTGTAGCCAACAAGTCGTTCATCTCTGAAAGCAACATTTTTATTTTTGGCATAAATTCCAACAATCCTTCGGGAATAAGTACCGAACCAAATTCGTAACCGGCATTAGCGCGTTCGACGATAGAATCGGTAATTTGCGTAACTACATCAGAAAGCGATTGGTTTTTCGCTTCCACTTCTTCCGAAATAATTGCCACATTGGGTTGTGTTTGCAGTGCACACTCAAGTGTGATATGCGATGCCGAACGCCCCATCAATCGGATAAAGTGCCAATACTTGCGCGACGAATTGCAATCGCGTTGAATATTGCCAATTAATTCCGAATACACTTTGGCGGCAGTATCAAAGCCAAACGAAGTTTCAATCATTTCGTTTTTCAGGTCGCCGTCAATCGTCTTCGGACAACCGATTACCTGAATGTCGATGTTTTTTTGCTTATAATACTCTGCCAAAATGCATGCATTGGTATTCGAATCGTCGCCACCAATAATAACAATGGCTTTAATATTCAATTGTTTACAGATTTCAGCCCCTTTGTCGAATTGTTCGGTCTTTTCCAGTTTAGTCCGTCCCGAGCCAATCATATCAAAACCACCTGTATTACGGTAACTGTCAATAATATCTACTGTTAATTCTTTGTACTTATGGTCAATCAATCCCGACGGACCGCCCAGGAAACCATACAATTTACTCGCCGGATTGGCTTTTTTCAACCCGTCAAAAATTCCCGAAATAACATTGTGTCCACCCGGCGCCTGCCCTCCCGAGAGAATAACCCCGACATTGACCGCCGGATACGATTTCGGTTCGCCCGCCACAAATTCAACAATCGGCAATCCGTAGGTGTGTGGAAATAGAGTTTTCATTTCAGCCTGATTGGCAACCGATTCTGTTGGTTTTCCTTCACTTAATTTTACACTGCCTTTTAATACATTAGGTAACTTGGGTTGGTAGCTCATGCGAGCCTTTTCGAGTGGACTTTTTATCATAGTTTATATTTGAAAAATGCTTGTTTTGCAAAAATAACTTCTTTTGGCAAATAAACAAGGGGTAAACGAAAAAAGGCTTGCCAAAATTTAATTGGACAAGATATTTTTATTCTCAAAAAATGTTTTGAATTTGTACTAAGCTAAATTACATAAATAATTGTATCCGGTTTTGGATTTAATTATTTAACAGACTTTTTTATTGATACCGGTTAGCTTTGTAATGAATATTTTTTACATTTGCAGAGAGATATGAATACATCTATTCTTTTTGTTTGTTTGGGAAACAAATAAAAATCATTTCATAGATTATAATCTACTTATTTATTGATATTTACATTGAATCAATAATTTAAAAATGTAAACCAAATTACAATTTTATTATTATTTTTGTAAACCACAATGTAAACTAAAAATAAGTATGAAAGCTTCTGTTTCTGCTGTATTATATACATCCAAAGTATTAGCAAATGGGGAACATCCTATTATGCTAAGAGTATCATATAATGGTAAAAGGGAATATAAAAGCCTAAAACTCTCCTGTTCTACAAAAGATTGGAATAAAGACAAATCAGAAGTTAGAAGCAAACACCCATACTGCTATAATATCAATTCTATCATCAACCATGAGTTATCCAAACTCAAAGAATTGGTGTTGGAATATGAAAGGACAGGCAAACCTTACTCTGCCAAAACACTAATTGAAAAATTATCCAAACCTTTACCTTCAAGAAAAACATTATTGGAATTAATTGATGAAAGAGTTCAATATTTCAAATATGAAAAAGGTAAATACAACACCTCCACAGGTTACAAGACTTTGTATAATTTAATAAAAAGGTTTTCTCCCAACAGAGATATTGAACTTTTTGAAATAGATAAAGTTTGGTTAAGGGATTTTGAAAACTACTTAAAAATCACCAATAAAAAAGAAACAAGTATTTATAAGCACTTTTGTTGTTTGAAGGCTACTATTAATTTAGCTATTGCCAACAAATATCTTTCTGATAATCCTTTTGATGGATTTGAGCAAAAATTAGACAGGAGAACTAAAAAGAGAGCATTAACTGTTGATGGTATAGATAAGTTGTTAAACTACTTCTTAAACAAGTATTATTGCACTTATACTAATGATGACTTTCAATCTATGTTTTATAATGATGGTATAGAAATATATGATGGAAAAGCACTTCGTCATAATTGCAAACCTGACATTGATCTTGAAGATATAGAGGAGGAGAAAGATGAGAAAGTAAGAAAATTTTGGAATGAATATTTCAAAAAAGAAGGTTACAACAAATTACACCCCCAATTAAATAGTGAAGCTATTGCTTTAAGTTTATTTTTATGTTCCTATATCATGCAGGGGTTAGCTTTGGTTGATTTAGCAAATCTGAAATGGAAAGATTTACATTTATTATCAGTATTGGATGAGGACAAGTATATTAGAGATGTAAAGCAACATAATGAAGAGTATGCCAATAACAACAAAATTTATAAATATTATTATAAGACAGAATTGTTGAGAAATAAAACCAAACATCCCACCAAGATAATTGTAGACTTAGCTGATTTTAATGCTTTTGCCTGCTTATTTATTCCATCAAAAGAAACTTACAATCCAGATAACTATATTTTTGGAATTTTTGATAATGCTAAAAATGATGCTTCTACAAAGTTTGGAAGAATGACTTATATGACTTATTTGGTTAATCACAATTTGAAAAAGGCAGCACAAAAAGCAGGTGTATCTTCTGATATTACTTTCTACACAGCACGGCATACTTATGCTTCTCAATTATATCATAATGGTGTGCCTATTAGTTTAATAGCTCAAAATATGGGAAGAGAAATATCAAATATAGAAACTTACCTTAAAGAGTTTGATAATAATAGAATTATAGAATCAAATAGAAGTATATTTTATTTCAAAACTCCCAAATATGATAAAATTGAAACTGAGGATGATTTAAAGTAAATTAGCATGTTATTTTAAAAACTCTATCTTACTTCACATCAACAATTTCTTTCAATTCAATATGCAAAGCCTCACATATTTTGTATAATGTCCATAAGGTAGGGTTTGTCCTACCTTTTTCAATCCTCACTAAATTCGGTTTCTCGAACTCACACAAATCACACAACTCTTGTAAAGAAAGATTTCTGTCTTCTCTTAACTGTTTGATTTTAATACCAATAACAATAAGCAGCTCTTCTTTTTTCATAATTTCTTTATTATCTTTTTTGATAACAAAGATTTATTTTTACTTTTGCAAGTGCATTATCATATTTGATAATAAAAACCACTTTTGAATGATATGAATGAAAAGGATTAAATGGTTTCAGGTCTATTGATAACAAGAAAATAATTTTGTAAAAACATAATTAAGGGAGTAAGCAGAAAAACCCTATAAAAAAGAGTAAGCAAAAATTTAAAAAACATTATTCGTTATGAGAAAAATTAAATTTATTTCAGTTGTGATACTAATAATTAAACAATTCAAATTATGAAAAAAACATTACTTTTAATATCAATATTATCTTTTGCTTTTAATGGCATCTCTGCTCAAACATTTAGTGGAGGAACAGGTACATTATCAGACCCTTACCTTATTTCCTCAAAAACAGACATGGTAGCATTAGCCACTGCTGTAAATGGAGGTAATAAATATTCTAATAAATATTTTTTACTAACCCAAAACTTAACAGAGATAAGTACCATCATTGGAACGGCTTATTTTGAAAAGCCTTTTTCAGGCATTTTTGATGGTGGAGGACATACTATAAGAGTAAATATATATACAACAGGAAGAGATGCTGGCATTTTTGGAAATATAGAGCGTGCCACTATTAAGAACTTAGGAGTAGAAGGTTCTGTATCTGTAGTAAATAGTACAGCTCGAGCTTTTGCTGGTGGTATTTGTGGAGAAGCTACTGGCTCTACTATTTCCAATTGCTACAATACAGCTAATATTTCAGCAACTCAAACTGGTTCTTTGGATGTAAACAATTCTGCAATAGCTGCAGCTGGTGGTATTTGTGGATCTTTGCAGTCTGGTTCTATTCTTGGAAAAATTACTAATTGTTATAGCACAGGTACGGTCTATACAAAATCTGCTTCAAATAGTACTAACTTTGAAAGTAATGCGGGTGGCATTGTGGGACGAACTATTGGTGCAGAAATTCTTAATTGTATAGTACACAAGGGAAATATAACTGCTTTAAAGAACACTGCTAATAGTGAAACTATTGGAAGAATAACATCAGGTAGATATCCTTCTTTATTAACAATTCAAAATTGTTATACGATTTCTACAATAAAATTGAATGGTTCAATAGTAGGTAGTCAAGATGCAAATAATGTGAATGGGAAAGATGAGGTAATTTCATCTTTTCAATCTCAGCAATGGATAAAAGAGAATTTAGGTTGGGATTTTGATAATATTTGGGGTATGTCAGCTATTTCATCCATTTATGAAGGATTACCTATATTTAGATCTCAAAGTTCAACAACAGGGGCTGAAAATGTAAAAGCCTCATCAGCTAATGTAATCATCTATCCAAACCCAACCAAAGATATTATATTTATCCAAACAGATGAATTGATAAAAAGGGTAGAGTTATATAATTCAAATGGAATTATGGTTAAATCTCAACAAAGTGGAAAAGAATTAAATATATCTCATCTTCCACCAAGCATTTACTTCCTTAGTATTTATGTAAATAACAATACTATCATTAAGAAGATTGTAAAACAATAATTATCCTTGTAAAAATAATAAATAATCACCATCACAGAATAGTTTTGGTGGTTATTTTTTTGATGGAGAGTACCAGAGTACCCTGCGGACGGGAGGTATCCGAATTCGTGTAAAATCTTAAAAGTCAAAATCTTAAAAAATGAGTATAACCATTGTAGAAATCAGGTGTTTAAAAATTTTTTGGACCCATTTTGAGTAAATTTATCAAACTCAATTTATTTCAAAAAATCTCTTTTTATATTTCTGAACTGTTTTGTCAGACAAGCCTGTAAGTTTCATTAGATCCCTAATAGAAGCTGTTGGATTCTCACAAATGGCTATACAAAAATTTTCAAATTTCTTTTGATTGTCTGTGGATAGTTGATTTTCTTTTAGTGCCTTTCTGATGGTATTAGGTGAATAGGATAAATCTTGGGCATTTTCTGCTATGGATTTATTGAGGTCATAGCAACTAAAAATATCCTCATTTCTTTTTTCTCTTCTTGCAACTCCCAATGCCTTTATTTTTTCTTTTTTGGGTAGAAACCTATATTCAGGATTTATGATATATTTTCTTTTTCCCAATTCTGTGAAGTTACTTACATCTGTATTGTAAGCACTTTCTGCTATTTTGCACACATCTACCAAACTAAAATTCTCACCCTTCTCAGTCCTAAAAGTATAAATCCAATAAAGATTTTTAGCCAAATCATTTAAGGTAATATCAGGTTGAATGTTTTTAGTGATTAATCCCATTGTATATAATGTGTTATTTCTGCTACCAATAGGGATTTTCTTATATTTATCATCAGTCACAGAATAAAGAAATTTTATTTCATAAATATCTTGATTTCCAACATAACTGTAAATGTCATTATCATTTAATATTACATTATTTTTATTTGAAAATATTGGTTGATAATTAGTTATATCTGTATTTCTTAATTCATTTATTAATTGATGTGTTGTTGTAGTATTATTTTCATTTACAGTATATGTTTTTTCCTTAGCTGCGCTAATACTATAATTGAACTTTTTACTACAATTGTTTATGTTTATATAATAGTTTAAATGATTATTATTTGTATAGTTATCAAAAAAATCTTTATTAAAAATATTATCTGATGATTTTACAATACAATTTTGATTACTACCAAACATAGTTTGTGCAACATTAAAACATTTATTATCAATAATATTCAAAAAATCTTTATCTAAATCATTTATTAGAGAATTTAAAACGACATTCAAATAATATTTATAATTTTCATTAGTATTTATAGAAAAATCAATCAAATAAATTAATCTAAATCTATAATCATCTATTTTATTACTAATGGTAGTATAACCAATACTTGGTTTACAATTTAACTGATCCCAAACAGCTTCTAATGAGGTGTGACTATGGTCAAAATCAACCCAAACAAAATTGGTTTGGTCAAAATTAGCAATGGTTTTTTCTTTACAACCATACTCACCAAAAACACCCATACTATGAGTAAAGGAATAACCATTTTGAATAGAATAGACAAATTCTTCTTTATCAATTTCTTTTGTTTTATACCTAACTTTCATAAAATCAGGTTTTGTTTCATAGTTTTTTACTGATACACCTAATTTAATTTTTTCATTCATAACTTTTTCTATAAATAGTATAGTTATGAAATCAACATGTAAATAAGGGGGGTATATTTTGATGATTTTTTGTGTTTCTAGGCAAGCATAATTCCAACTTTTACAAACAGAAAAGCCCCTAAAATGGGGCTTAAATGCAAGAAACAACGGTTGTATATGTGAATTAGATTATTTCTAAATTATTTTTCAATTTGAGAAATAAAATCTTTTAAATCATTCAGACTACTGACTTTTGTTATTTTGTTGTTGTATTCAATGTAACCACTAACATTATTCTTTTCTTCTTTCCTGTGAAACAATTCTACCACCTCCACATTTAAAGCATTAGCCAATTTCACCAATGTATCTAGTTGTGGATTCCCATGTATGGTTCTTGTTAAACTTTCAGGGGTAATACCCATTTCTTTGGCAATCTCTTTTAATTGCTTACCCTTTTGTTTAGCAATTTCTTTGACTTTTAGTTCCATGTTATTTTATTTTTTACAAAAATAGAAAATAAATCATTTAAACATCAATTTATTTCAATATAATTGAAATATAATATCAATTATGCTTGCTTTGAATTGATATTATATGTATCTTTGTTGTATAGATAATTGATATTAAAAATACAAAAATAGATTTATTATGAAAACCACAATCAACCAATTAGAAATTTTAAATAGAAGTGTTACAATGGTAAAAAAGGGAATGAATTTACAAGATTCATTAAGTACTTCTTCATTGATAGAGTTATTACAAATAAAACTGATGAATGGCTGTGCAAAATTTATATTTAAAAAGAAAAATGGTGAATTGAGAATTGCCAATGGAACTTTACTTGAAAAAGTGGTTATGAATAATACCAATGGTTATGGTACACCAAGAAAGATTTATAATTGTCAAGCTTACTATGATGTGGAAGAACAGGCTTGGAGGTCTTTCAAATATGAAAATTTAATTGCCATTTTAGATTAAAACAAAACCAACTTACAAATGCTGAATGTTCGTTTAGTATTTGTAAGTTCCCTTAATAAACCATCAAAATGAAAACCTATATAGCTTATTTAAGACAATCTACATCCAAACAAGAACAAAGTGGCTTGGGTGTTGAGGCTCAAAGAGAGATTATTAAAAATCATCTCAAAGGTGGTGTAATTATTAGTGAGTTTGTTGAAACTGAAACAGGTAAGAGAAATGATAGACCTAAGTTGATGGAAGCGTTAGACAAATGTAGGAAAACTAATTCTGTATTAGTATGTGCAAAACTAGATAGATTGTCTCGTAATGTGGCATTTACAAGTAGGTTATTAGAAAGTGATGTTGAAATATTGTTTTGTGATTTTCCTGAGGCAAACAAACTTGTTTTACACATTATCAGTTCTATTGCTGAATATGAAGCTAATCTAATCTCAACAAGAACAAAACAGTCATTACAGGCTAAAAAACTAAGGGGTTATAAACTTGGAAAACCTGAAAATTTGATGAACAAGCATCATGAAGCTATTCAAAATAGCAATAAAACCAATTCACAAAAAGCTATTAATAATGTCAACAATAAAAGAGCTTCTGCATTAATTCAATTGATGGTAAATGATAACAAAAGTTTTGCTGAAATTACAAAAGCACTTAATGAACAAGGGTTTAAAACAAGTAGGGGCTGTGATTTTCAGATTATTCAGGTGCAACGGATTCATAAGAGGTACTGTTCTGCATAAGATATAATCAAAAATAAGTGAGTAGTCAAAATGGCTACCCTAATTTTTTTAAAAGAGTTATTTGGGAGTAATTTTTGATATAGTTTTTAGATTTTTGCATGACAAGATTATTGTTAATCTTTTAAATGATAAGGATACTATGATTTTGTATGTCCATTGTTTTTTTTACTTTTGTGTAATGAATCATAAAGGGTTATATGAAAAAATATAAAAATATTGACCAATTAAGGAGCTATTCTACTATTTTTTCAGGAACATCATTTCTTCAGCTCATTAATCAAAATGACTATACTTTTATTGATAAAAAGATAGAACGCTTTGATCATAAATTTATTGGTAAAAGTTATCTTAGTTATATCAAGTATATTTACAAAGTCCTATCTCAGAATTACAGGTGTGAATATGTCTATAAAAATCTCATCATAAATGAGTTGTTGATTGAAAGATATAAATTGCAAAACACCATTGCCATCAATGAATTTAAAGTGGGAAGTTCTATTGCAGATATTGCAATGTTTAATGGGAATAGTAAGGCATTTGAAATCAAAACAGAATTGGATTCATCTAAAAGGTTAAACTCTCAATTAGATGATTACAAAAAACTATTTAATGAATGTTACATTGTAACACATGAATCTTTGGTTGAAAAGTATCTACAAACGGATGAAGAAATAGGTGTTTTAGCCTTATACCAAAATAATAATCAAATTTCATTAGAAGAAATAAGAAAGCCACAACAGAATAGTAATATTAGCCCTGATACATTGATGCGATGTTTAAGGACAAATGAATACAAAGCCATAATAAAAAAACATTATGGATGTATCCCTAATGTAAATAGCTTTCAAATGTTTGACAATTGTCATTCATTGCTAAAAGAAATTCCCCAAGCAGCTTTACAGAAGTTATTTTTAGAAACAATAAAAACAAGATTGGTTGATAAATCTATTTTGTCTTCTTGTCAGAAAGAATTAAAACAGATATGTTTAAGTTTAGGTTTAAATTCTAATACATATCCAATATTAAATGATAGGTTAAATCAACAAATCCAATTTTAACACTTATGTATTATCCATATTTAAGAGCTAAACAGTTTGAATTATTAGCGGTTCGGGAGTTTGCAAATGAAGAAGGTGCAAAAAAAGTACACCCTATTATTGAACCTGTAAAGAAGACTTTTAACAGTTTAAATAGAGCCTTAGGAATATTAGTATCCAACAATCTTTCATTCTCAATAATAATGAATCCACAAGTTGGTGACATTATTGGTAATACAAATTTTATTTCTGAAAATATACCTTCTGAAATAAAGGATAGTGAATATTTCTGTCCTGCTTTCATTATTCATGCTAAGACAGATTATTTATCACTAATAGATTTTATAGAAAAAGAAAAATTTCAGAATGTATTATTAATACTTAGTGTTATAAAGGATATTGAAGACCCTAATTTTATAAAACTGTGTGAACTCCAAAATGTAAAAACTTTTCTTTTTGAAAAAGAAGATAGGACGCTGAAAAGAAAATTACACGGAAAAAGAGCAATATTACTCAAAGATAATTTTAATACTCAAAAGCGAAATTCTGATTATATTAATCAGGATGATGAACTTTTTACAGAGGAACATGCCTTTTATACTGAAGATGGTTATTTTGGTTTTTCTGATTACACCACAATAGGAAAAGATTTTATTGATGGGGGGAGACTTCCTTATGCAATAGCAATTCATCTAACCTATAAAAAAAATAACACACAAGTTTGGGTAAAGCATTTTGTTTCAGACACAAATGATGACAATTCAAATATTCAAGGTAAATTTGGAGAAGCTGCTGAAAAGGCTGTGAAATTTATTGATGAAAAAGGTATGAGTTACCTTGCATGTGCAGAACTTCGTGGATATTACAATGAGGGTGCATATCCAGGTTTAGGAATGATAAAAAAGATTTCCATAAAAAATCATTTGGAATTAATAAATGACCTACTTACACAAGATTAAAAGGAATGAAACTTTGTGCTAATTGCTTTAATGATGTGGAAGTTAAACAATTCATTAATACCAATTCTACTGAAGCTGGTAAGTGTGAATGTTGTTTAAGTGATTCTAAGCTAATTGATTTTGAAGAACTTGCTGACTTTTTTGCATCTCTTTTCTCAATCTATACCCCTAATGATGATGGAATCTCTTTACGAGATATAATTCAAAAAGATTGGGAACTTTTTTCTTGTTCTAATGATCAGATAGATAAGCTCCTTGATTCAATTTTGCCTATATTATCATATTCATATACTGCTAATGCAAAAGTTGCATACATTGATGAAATAAGAGAGTGTATTGATTATTGGGTTGTGACAAAAGAAGAACTAAAATCAAAAAAGCGTTTTTTTTCAGATATTGAAGAATATGGATGGGATACATTACTTGATGTTTATTCAATCATTGACAAACAGACTCCATTGTACAGAGCAAGGATTCATAATAATGGGATAGACTCCAAACCATACAAACTTACTGAAATGGGATGCCCGTCAGTTCAAGTATCAGAAGGAAGGGCAAACCCAAAGGGGATCAAGTATCTTTATTTATCAAAAGATATTGAAACAACTTTTTATGAAACAAGAGCCTTATATTTGGATTATATATCTGTTGGAACTTTTCATATAAAGGATGAAACATCTTTACAAATCACAGATTTTACCAAAAAGCTAAGTCCATTTAATAACACAACAAACATTATTGAGTTCACAAAAGGGAAGCTGTTTAGAGATGTTGTTGGGAAAGATTTATCTAAACCTATTCATAGATTTGATTCTGAATTAGAGTATGTTCCAACTCAGTTTATTTGTGAGTTTATTCGTCTTTTTTGCAACTCAAATGGTGTTCAATTTTATAGTTCTCTAAAAAATAATGGAATTAATTTGGTGTTGTTTGATGAAGAACAGATAGAATGTAATTCAGTTCAATTATATCAAGTCAAGAAAGTTGAAATAGAAGCGGAAATTTCATAATTATATTTTCCCAAATCAGAAATGGTAAAAGCTCAAGGTAGTCAAAAGGCTACCTTTATTATTACCATAATCCTAATTTAATTTTAAAATACATTTTGATATACCTTAGTATCAATTATTATTTTAATTTTGTAATCATATTGTATATCATTATATATCAATATTTGTAAACCATAATGTAAACCAATAAATTTTATAGATTATAATTTATTGACAGCAAGACGATAGTGAAAATTCTTTTTGTTTGTTTGGGAAATATTTGCCGCTCACCAATGGCAGAGGAAATTATGCGCAATTTGCTTGCAGAAAACGGATTGAGTCATATTGAAGTCGATTCGGCAGGAATACTAAGCATCCATCAAGGCGAATTACCCGATCGCCGTATGCGCGAACAAGCTTTTGCGCGTGGCTACAGGCTTACACATCGTTCGCGACCGTTCAAAATAGCTGATTTTGATACATTTGACCTTATTATTGGTATGGACGACAATAATATTGATGCACTCGAACGCTTGGCTCCTACACTCGAAGCCAAACGAAAAATCAGGCGAATGGCGGATTATTTCACCAGCACAGTTTATTATGATTATGTACCCGACCCGTATTATGGCGGTTCGCAAGGATTCAATCTGGTGATTGATTTGTTGGAAGACGGATGTCGAAATTTATTAAATTCAATGATTCAAGAACTCAAAGATTACTGATTTTTGAATTTTAACCCTTTGAACTAAAATACTCTTAACTATGAAATTGAGATTAATCCTTTTAAACTTCTTGCAATTTTTTGTATGGGGTTCGTGGCTGATTACTATCGGCAATTATTGGTTTGGCACTAAAGGCTGGTCGGGAAGTGATTTTGGCATCATTTTTTCCACAATGGGAATAGCCTCTCTGTTTATGCCCGCTTTGATGGGCATGGTGGCCGACCGTTGGCTAAACGCCGAAAAACTGTATGCGATTTTGCATATTCTTAGTGCTGCCGCATTGTTTTGTATTCCGCAAATAAATAACCCTCATACATTCTTTTGGGGAATTTTAGTTGCCATGGTTTTTTATATGCCAACCATAGCTTTGGCAAATTCGATTGCATACTGCATACTCAAGGATAAAGGGTATGATGTGGTGAAAGATTTTCCACCTATCAGGGTTTTTGGGACAATCGGATTTATTGTTGCCATGTGGATTGTGAATTTAACAGGTAGCAAAGCCTCAGAAATCCAATTTTATATTGCTGCTGCTGCCGGATTATTATTGGGTCTGTATTCATTTTCATTGCCTAAATGCCCGCCGCTTGGCGCCAAAGCCGAAAAAAAATCATTAGTCGAGGTGTTGGGTCTCAATGCCTTTGCTCTATTTAAAGAAAAGCGGATGGCTTTGTTTTTTGTTTTCTCCATGTTTTTAGGTGGAGCATTGCAATTGACGAACGCTTACGGCGATGTGTTTCTGGACGAGTTTAAACATATACCGGAATATGCCAATTCATTTGTGGTAAAATATTCGACCATTATAATGTCTATTTCGCAAATGTCCGAAACACTGTTTATTCTGGCAATTCCATTCTTTATGAAGCGGTTTGGGATAAAAAATGTAATGCTTATCAGCATGTTAGCATGGGTACTCCGTTTCGGGCTGTTTGGTTTCGGCAATCCTACCGACGGACTTTGGATGATTGTCCTTTCTTGTATTGTGTATGGTATGGCATTCGATTTCTTTAATATTTCGGGTTCGCTTTTTGTTGAAACCACTGTTAAACCTGAAATCCGTTCAAGCGCGCAAGGATTATTTATGATGATGACCAATGGGGTAGGTGCAATATTAGGAAGCACCATAAGCGGATGGCTTATTCAGACATACTATACAGCAGCAGATGGCACAAAAGACTGGCATTCTATCTGGCTTGTATTTGCCGGTTATGCATTAGTAATCGCTGTTTTATTTGCTATATTTTTCAGATACAAAAAAGAAGAAACCCCAGCAACGCCTATTACTCATTAAAATTTTCAGAGAATAAAAAAACATGAAGCCGATAATCGAACCGATTGACCGCCAATTAATTATAGAAGAACTGACTGCCGACCGATTTATTCGTAATACAAACAAAGGAGGAAATCAAATTTACCTGATTACTGCCCATAACGCACCAAATACCATGCGTGAGATCGGGCGCATACGCGAACTTTCATTCCGGCAGGACGGTGGCGGCAGCGGCGAAGAAATTGATACCGACGAATTCGATTATATGGACAAACCATACAAACAATTGATTGTGTGGAACCCGCAAGAAGAGGAGATTTTGGGCGGATATCGTTTTATACATGGTCGAGATGCACAATTCAAGGCAGATGGGCAGCCACTTCTGGTAACTGAACACATGTTCCGCTTTTCGGACGAATTTATTAAAGATTATCTTCCTTATACCATTGATTTGGGTCGTGCGTTTATCCACCCCGATTATCAATCGACTAAATCTAATCCGAAAAGTATTTTTGCATTTGATAATCTTTGGGACGGATTGTTAGTAATTCCTTTCTTTGAGCCGGATACAAAGTATATCATCGGTAAAATGACTATTTATCCGCAATACGACGAATTATCTCGCGAAGCTATTTTCTATTTCTTAAATAAATTTTTGGGAGATGAAAAAAATCTGTTGATCTGCAAAGAGGTGGCTTATGATAAAAACACTATTCCTTCGCCCGAGATTAGGGCTATTTTTGACGGGGCAGACTTGCAGGAAAATTACAACAAACTCTTGACATTTGTCCGCAAGCGTGGTGTACAATTTCCTCCATTGATTAATTCGTATTTTAA
Organism: Paludibacteraceae bacterium; assembly: GCA_031553685.1. Classification (GTDB taxonomy): domain Bacteria; phylum Bacteroidota; class Bacteroidia; order Bacteroidales; family Paludibacteraceae; genus JAFGVL01. The sequence continues at coordinate 26,115 of JAVBLE010000034.1, forward strand.
ATTATCGTCCACAATGAAAATTTTTGGAACAGGAATTAATCATGAATTTGGAGACATTTATGATACCGGAAGCATGGTAACGGCTGCAGAAATTAATCCGGAAAAAGTTTCGCGCCATATTGATTCTTTTTTGAAAGTCCAAAATGATGAAATTTTCCCATTTGAGGATGTAAATTAATCGAAACAATGAATCTAAATTCGTTTTTTAATCCGAAAGAAAAGCCGGTTACTTTACTGTGCTTTTTCTTTTTATTGATAGCATCCGTTTTTTCTGTTGGATATCATCATTTCGACGAACATTTCCAGATACTTGAATTTGCAGCCGCTAAATTGGGGATGGCTTCACCCGCCAATATGCCTTGGGAGTATCATGCGCAAATGCGTCCGGCAATACAGCCGGCAATCGTTGTCGGTTTGTACAAATTGTTCGATTTGTTTGGCACAGCCAATCCGTTCACCATTGCATTCATCACCCGCCTGTTATCGGCACTGCTTTCTTTTTGTGCCATGCGGATGATTTATAATGTCTATAAAAACCAAATAAAAAATGATGTTTTAAACAAATGGTTCACGATTCTTTCTTTTTTGCTTTGGTTTGCTCTTTACAATGGTGTCAGGTTTTCGTCCGAAAACTGGTCGGGGCAATTTTTTATCATCGCCTTTTCTCTTTTCTTTTTATTAAAAAACAAATCATTCTTTTCTTTTTTCTGCGTAGGATTAGTACTTGGAGCTGCTTTCTTATTCAGGTATCAGGTTGGCTTTCTTATCGCCGGTTTCCTTTTGTGGGTATTATTTATTAAAAAAGAAAAGTTCAGTTCCTTTTTATCTATAGTGATCGGAATTCTATTTGTCGTATTGCTGGGAGTATTGATCGACAAGTGGTTTTATGGCGCATGGACACTCTCGACCTGGAATTACTTTAAGCAAAACTTGCTGGAAGGGCATCTTTCCTCTTTTGGAGTTTCTCCCTGGTGGCAATATTTCAAAGATCTTTTCTTAGAAGCAGTACCTCCGTTTAGTTTGCTATTTATAGTTTCGATACTTGCCGTCATTATTTTCAAACCCAAAAATGTCATAACCTGGACTATTTTCCCATTTCTCCTTGTTCATTTTATGCTTGGGCACAAAGAATTGCGTTTCCTGTTCCCGATTATCGGATTATTGCCGGTTATTGTAATCCAGGCGTTTGAAGTTATTCAGGAAATTATCAAAAAAGATATTATTTCAAGTAAAATAACAAAGTGGTGTATGAAAATATTTTTTATTGCCAATTTTATCTTGATTCTATTTGTAATACTCCAACCTGCCGACAATCAAATTTCGTTATACAAAACGGTGTATGAAAAATATCCGCAACCGACAAATTTTTATTATGTCAACCAAAATCCATATAATCGGGCAATCGAAATTAAATTTTATACTCGCAGAAACTTAACTGTCAAAAAAATGGAGGGAGATATTCAAAATCTTCCCAAAGGCTCGCTGGTTGCTTTCCTGATCAAAGACCGCCAAGCCGAATTTGAGAAAAAGAACAAACGGATTTATTCATCCTTCCCTCAATGGGTTGAACGATATAATTATAATAATTGGATGAAACGCACAGATATGTGGCTGGTGTATGAAGTTATTGAATAAAAGAAAAGACTGAATTATTCAGTCTTTTCTTTTTTGTCAGGAGTTCGGAATACAATTATCAGATCAAATATTGCCGATAAAATCAACGCTAATGCCCAAGCATTGTTCCCAATATACATTAAATAAGCAGAGCCTAATAACAATAATGCGCCAATGCCTTGTATGCGTTGCAACCGGCGAAGCCTGAAATTATCGACTGTCGAAGTTAAATTTAATATTTTCAATACAATCAATCCGGCAACACCTGCCACAAAAACATAAAATGCATACGGATATTTCATGATTTGCGACACAGCACCTATTACAAGAATAATTCCGGACAATAAATAAAGATAATTTTTGGCTTTGTCAGACATATCAATTTTTTTCATCTTTTTCTGCAACAATAAAAACTTCTTCGTTATCGGCGTGCATCAAATATTTTTCGCGCGCAAGATGTTCTAAATTTTTTTTGTTATTCGCTTTCAATTGCTTTAACTCGGCTTTTTTCTTCTCTATCTCAAGCGCATATTGCTCTTTCTCTTTGGTCAATTCTAAAACGCTCTTAGTAAGCGAAATCCGGTTGATAATGCTGTATTGTCCGGTAAGCATAAATAATGCGAATAAAATAATAGCGATCACATATTTATTTATAAACGGGCGAGCAACCCGAAAAATACTTTTTAGTGCTTCCATAATCCTCAATTTTTTGTTACAAAAATACCTTTTTTTAATCAAAATAAAAGAAAGAAAACCGAAGAAGTTATTTTTGTCCGTAAAAATATGTTGTATAACATATTTTTAAATGCATATTTTTTGTAAAAAATTGAAATGCTTTTTATAAATTGCGGTCGCTTTATTTTTCTTTTTTATCAAACATTTTAAAAAGATAATAGTATGAAAATTTATCAATCTAATGAGATTAAAAACATCTCGCTCATTGGGAGCTCAGGCTCGGGTAAGACCACGCTTGTAGAAGCGATGGTCTATGAATGCGGTATCACAAAACGACGCGGAACGATCGATGCAAAAAACACGGTTTCCGATTTTTTCCCCGTCGAACAAGAGTATGGCTATTCGGTATTTTCCGGTGTAATTCATGCAGAATGGCTGGGCAAGAAACTGAATATTATCGATTGTCCGGGATCGGACGATTTTGTGGGCGGAATGATTTCTTCATTGCAAGTAACCGATACAGCTCTGATGCTCCTCAACGCACAATACGGTGTGGAAGTGGGTACACAAAACCAATTTCGCTATACCGAGAGAATGAAGAAGCCGGTTATTTTTCTTATTAATAAATTGGATTTGGAAAAAGCCAACTACGATAATACCCTCCAACAACTGCGCGAAAACTACGGAAGCAAAGTTGTTCAAATACAATATCCAATTGAAGTTGGACCAAATTTCAATGCGGTGATTGATGTATTGTTGATGAAAATGTACAAATGGAAACCCGAAGGCGGTGTGCCCGAAATTTCCGAAATTCCGGCATCCGAGCTTCAAAAGGCACAAGAACTTCATGGGGTGCTGGTAGAAGCTGCTGCTGAACATGATGAAGCTTTGATGGATAAATTCTTTGCTGATGGCAACCTCACCGAAGACGAATTGCGGCTTGGTATCCGCAAGGGCTTGATACATCGTGATATGTTCCCGCTGTTCTGTGTTTGCGGCGGTCGCGATATGGGCGTGCGCCGTTTGATGGAATTTTTGGGCAATGTCGTTCCGTTCGTTTCGGATATGCCAAAAGCGGTAACGGTTGATGACAAAGAAGTTGCTCCGGATAGCAGCACGCCAACCAGTATTTTTATATTTAAAACAAATGTAGAGCCACACATCGGCGAAGTTTCGTACTTCAAAGTAATGTCGGGCAAAGTGCACGAGGGCGACGATTTGACTAACGCCAACCGGGGAAGCAAGGAGCGCTTGTCGCAACTATATGCTGTGGCGGGACAAAACCGTATCAAGGTAGAAGAACTTGTTGCCGGCGATATCGGCGTTACTGTAAAACTGAAAGACACGCATACCGGAAATACCCTCAATGGCAAAGGTGCAGACTTCAAATTTAAAGAAGTAAATTATCCAAATTATAAATATCGCCGTGCGATTAAGGCGGTGAACGAAGCCGACGAGGAAAAACTAAGCGAAGCCCTTTCGCGTATGCACGAGGAAGACCCTACTTGGATTGTCGAATATTCCAAAGAATTAAAACAAACCATTGTATATGGGCAAGGCGAATTTCACTTACGCACGCTCAAATGGCGTATCGAACACATTGATAAAATTCAGATTGTATACGAAGAGCCGAAAATTCCGTATCGCGAAACAATTACCAAAAAGGCACGCGCCGACTATCGGCACAAAAAACAATCGGGTGGAGCCGGTCAGTTTGGCGAAGTGCATTTGATTATTGAGCCGTTTGTCGAAGGCGAAGAAGTGCCAACCACTTACAAATTCAACGGGCAAGAGTTTAAAGTTTCTGTGCGCGACACACAAATCATCGACCTTGCATGGGGCGGTAAATTGGTGTTTATCAACAGTATTGTTGGCGGTTCGATTGATGCGCGCTTTATGCCGGCTATCCTCAAGGGGATTATGGAAAAGATGGAAGAAGGACCGCTTACCGGCTCGTACGCCCGCGATGTGCGTGTGGTAGTGTACGATGGAAAGATGCACCCGGTAGATTCGAATGAAATTTCATTTAAACTTGCTGGACGCAACGCCTTTAGCGAAGCCTTCCGCAATGCCGGTCCTAAACTACTCGAGCCGGTTTACGACCTCGAAGTACAAGTGCCTTCAGACAAAATGGGCGATGTGATGAGCGACCTGCAAACGCGTCGCGCTATCATCATGGGAATGAGTAGTGAAAAAGGCTTTGAAGTAATCTCGGCAAAAATTCCGTTAAAAGAATTATCGAGCTATTCTACCACGCTTAGTTCGCTTACCGGCGGGCGCTCATCATTCAGCATGAAATTCTCGGCTTATGAGCTTGTTCCGATGGATGTGCAAGAAAAACTCTTAGCCGAATATCAGGCTAAATATGTAGAAAAAGACTAAAATATTATGTCTATCAATGAAGGAGGCTGTCTCAAAATTTTCTATTTTGAAACAGCCTCTTTGTATTAATTAGGTTGTTGTGATTATTTTTCTTCCAACATTTTATTGAAATCGTCCATGCTGATTTCTTTTGCATCAAGTTTCACAGCAGCTTTGATTGTAGCAACTACTTTATCGTTCAACGCGCCGTCCATCATATTGCGGATTGATTTTTCGTCTTTCAACATATCCTTCGCATAACCTGCCAACACTTCGTCCGGTACATTGTTCATGCCGTATTGAGCGAATTGAGCTTGTGCTATCTTTTTGGCAAATGCTTCTACATCTTCAAACTCTATTTTCACCTCACTGTCATTGGCAATCTTATCTTTTGCCAATTGCCATTTAAGGTCTTCGAGCATTTTCGGATAATCGCTTTCTACGATTTCTTCCGTCATTTTATCATTGCTTGCAAGTAACCAGCGTTTAAGGAATGTATCAGGAAACACTACGCCATCCAATTTTTTAATAATTGCTTCGCGAGCATCCATGCTGAACTTGTAGTCGCCATCAGCATCCAAGTTTTTTTGAATGCTTTCTTTGATTTTTGCAACAAATTCTTCTTCCGAATTCACTTCACCTTCGCCAAACACCTTGTCGAACAATGATTGATCAACCGGTGATTCCTCATAACGGGTAATACCACTAATAGTCATTTGGAAATCAGCATCAATCGCGTGCACTTCGTCTTTCGACATTTTCAATAACGAGGCAATTTCAGCTTCATTTTCAAATGCTTTTTTAGGATTGAACACAACCACATCACCTATCTTTTTACCAATAAACAAGGCTTTTTGCTTGTCATTCTTCATATATTTCGGACAAAGGACAGCATCTTCCACTTTGTGCCCGGCTTCGTTCACTTTCTTTCCGCTCATTTCAAGCAATTCGCCTTTCAATACATCGGCTTCTTCAACACTTTCTGCTTGTATATACGAACCGAAGCGGCCTGTGTACGATTTTATTTGGTTTTCTACCATTTCGTCGGTCAATGCGATTTGGTAATATTTGATTTTATCTTTGGCTGAAAGTTTTATGTCAATTTCGGGAGCAATGCCCAAGTCGAATTGGAACTCGAAATCTTCCTGATTGTCGAAATCAATTTTAGCTTGGCTTTCGTTTGGAAGCGGCTCGCCCAACGCGTTGATATTGTTTTCTTTGATATAACCAAAAAGCGCATCCGAAACTAACTTATTTATTTCTTCAGCTTCGACAGCTTTTCCGTACATCTTTTTCACCAAACCTACAGGCACCATTCCGGGACGGAAGCCGGGTATATTTGCTTTTTTGCGATAATTGCGCAATTGTGTTTCTACTTTTTCAGCGTAATCGGCTTTCTTTACCTCAATGGTAAGCGTCGCGTTTACAGCATCAATGTCTTTTCTGGTAATGTTCATTGCAAAATTTTATTTTAAATAGCTCAATTTATACAGCATTTACAAATTTATTCGATTTACAGATTTACAGATTGAAAAAATGTAAAATGTAAATTGTCTAATTGTAAATTGATTTATTCCTCTTCTTCTTTCATATTGTGATATACATTTTGTACATCTTCGTCGTCTTCAAGTTTGTCGATGAGTTTCATCACTTGCTCGCGTTGTTCTTCAGTAACCTCTTTGGTATCGTTCGGAATTCGCTCAAACTCAGCACTGTGTATTTCAAATCCGTTTTCTTCCAAATATTTTTGAATTTCGGAGTATGATTTAAATTCACCATAAATAATTACTTCGTTCTCATCTTCAAATACTTCATCTACACCGTAATCAATCAGCTCAAGTTCAAGGTCTTCCAACGAAACACCAGCTTTGGGAGCAATATGGAACACACATTTTCGTGTAAATATAAATTCCAAACTTCCCGAAGTGCCCAACGAGCCGTTAAACTTATTGAAATAGCTGCGCACATTGGCAACCGTGCGGGTAGTATTATCCGTTGCTGTTTCTACAAAGACGGCAATACCAAAAGGACCATAGCCCTCATAATTCATTTCTTTGTAATCGGCTTCGTCTTTCGAAGTCGCTTTTTTGATTGCCCGTTCTACATTCTCTTTGGGCATATTTTCTTTTTTCGACTGTTGTATCAACACCCGCAAACGAGGATTAACCTCCGGATCGGAACTGCCTTCTTTTACAGCAATGGTTATTTGTTTTCCTAATTTGGTAAACACGCGTGCCATGTTCCCCCAGCGTTTCATCTTGGTTGCCTTGCGGTATTCAAATGCTCTTCCCATATTTCAATTTGAAAGTAGTAAGTGTGAGTTTTCGATAAATTTTTAGCGTGCAAAAATACAAAATTAATGACGAACTAAAAATTAAGAATCAGTATTTTTCTATTATCATTTGTAAAATGATGTAAAAAGTTAAAGTTAACGGTAACACTCATGTCAATTCCTTGGTTTACAGTTTGGTTTACATAACACCTTCAAAAAGCCCAAAAATTGCAAGTAACCCCGGTAAGTTTAAACAAAAAACATTTACCGGTTGGATCCGCAAATACACCGAAAACAGCGATACATTAAAACCGGTATCCAAAGCCTCCGGAACCGAAGGGCGCAGCAATGGCGTGGATTGGATTATTTTTAAAAAGAAATTGTAATTAATATGTACTTTGAGACACACGAAAAAGAGAAACGATTATTTGTAAAAATAGTTTTTTCTGAAAAAGGTTACCAAGCTTTAGGAAAAACATATTACTATAAAAATAATATGTCTATTGTTTTTTTTCAAAAATGGAAATGGTATTTTCTTTATCGAGAAGCATTACTTAGAGTAAAATATCCGAAAGCGTTTATTCAATTAACACATGGGCCATACGACTATATTCTACCTGAAGAAGAATATAGAAAAAAGGTTCACGGTTTATTACTAGCAGCTAAAAGGAAAAGGACTGAATTTAGAAATAAATTATCTTATGCGATAAAAAATTGGAATGAGATTTTTCCAATAGAAGATCATCCCTATTGGAAAAAGATACAAGAGAAACAAAACTGGTATGAAAACCAAGTTTTAAAATTACAGGAAGAATATGATAGTATTTCCTATAAACAACAAACGCCCACTTTTTAGCTGGGCGTTTTCTTTTTATAATCCGGTAATCATACTACCGGCTACTATTCGATGAATAAAAACGGTATCGTCGTGTATGGTATAAATAATAGCCATTTTCTTATAATTCACGCGGCGCACATTTAAGCCGTATTGTTGTAAAGATTGGTTAGTTCTTACCGCGTGCATGGTGGGAAAGTCTTCTAGTGATTTAATTGTTTTTCGTAATCCACGCATATACTTAAACGCAGTAATAGGCGCTTTATATTCAAAAACAATATGATTATACAAATCCCGAAAATCAGCCTTTGCCGCTTCCGATGGTACTACTTTATATTTCATATCTTTAAGTTCGTACCGTAATAATTATTCATGTAGTCCTCAGCTTCTTGGAATAATTCATCCATGGTAACAACATTGGTTCCACTTATTTCTGCAGGTAAAGGATATTCTACTTTAGCTACTTTCTTTGTTTCCAACTCACGCACCAACTTTCTACCGGCCGACTTGGTTATATCAACTCTAACTGTTACAGTATTCATAATCACATAATTTTAAAAGACATAACAAAGATACAGCTTTTTGTAACACAATCCAACGCCCCGGCAATTCATTTTGTCGGGGCTTCTTATTTCCGTACAGAAAGTATATTTATTTTCTAAACTTCAAATATATGTTACAATTGTTACAAATACTTTCAAAGTATATAATATTTTGAGGAAAATCTGGGGTATAATTCCCATTTATTTAATTTAATTTTTCCACAAGAAAATGGTTAGGTAATTGAAAGAACAATATTTCTGTCATAAAATAAAAATGTATCAATTTAATCAGTAAAATGACTAATTGATACATTCTTATTTGTAATAATCTAATCTAAAAGATTTTATTGATAATTACCAAATGGTAGATTTAATTAATTCTTTCAAATTCATATTCAAACCCATTATTTAAGATTAGTTTTGTAGAAGTTATTTCCATAATGAAAAAATCTTGTACAAAATAATATACTTGTTGAGGTAGGTTTACTATCCAGCCTGTACCTCCAACAGGTGCATTGCGTAAAGACCAAGTACCCTCAGTATGTTCTTCTTCATTACAAAGACCATATACACAGTAATATGTGCCATTCTCATTATAAGTAACAGTTTTATCTGCTTTAAATTCCAATATATCATCTTTCATATTAGGAGTAAGACATTTATCTACATCTTCACCTAAAACCTTAACAGGTCTCCACTTGCCAATTAATAACTGTTCAGTATTATCTCCACTACTACCACTACTTGGATCATTATCATCACTACAAGATGATACACCTAACATTAACACAGTTGCTAAAAGCAACCAACCACTCAGTAAAAAATTCTTTTTCATAATAAAAATTGATTTGTTTTTCCATCAATACCCCAAATGAAAAAGATTTAATAATAAGTTTATTTGTTATTAAATAAAGAAGGTGGGTATTGGTTAATTGCTTACAACTTGAAGGAACGACCAAGTACCCTTTGTGGAATAAACAAAACAGCCAACCCCACCCATGATATATATACAAATAGTACATACACAAAGGAGAGTGTTTGTATCTGTTTTTACCTTCCACTTTTTAAATTGGTCGTTTTTCAAGTTTGGTAAAAAACTAAAACACTTCTAATAAAATGCCAAATGTCACCATTTGACATTACAAAGATAGAAATATTTTTTTGATACAAACACTCAATGGGGTTAGCTGTTTTTGATTAAATCAGCTTTTTAATTTTTTGAAGTGTGTTTATGGATGTACCTGTAATTTTGGATACATTTCTTAAACTTATATTTTTCTTTAATAACTTGATTTCTTCCAAATATTGTTCTTTCATGGCTTCATCAGATTTGGTGTAACCTGTTTTTCTTCCAACTTTACCACCATTATTTCTAAAATTTTCATATCCACTTGCCACCCTTTCTCTAATGGTTTTTCTTTCCATTCTTGCCACTTCTGCCAAGATAGTAATAAGAAATTGGCTCATAGGATTAACTTCTTTTTCAGAGGTTAAAGTGTCAATATTATAATTTTGAATATGTAAAGATATTTTATTTTGGTTAAGAATTTCCATTGTTTTTAAAACTTCTAATGTATCTCTACCAAGTCTGCTCAACTCAGTAACCAAAACCTTATTTATGGCTTTTGAATTAACATAATCAATCATTTTTATCAATTCAACTCTATCTGTATTCTTTTTTGCACCACTTATTTTTTCAGCAAAAACAGCCTCAACTACCATATTATTAGCATTCGCATAGGCTGTTAAATCATTTATTTGTCTTTGGTAGTCTTGTGTTCCATTATTTGATGACACCCTTGCATATATAACTACTGACTGTTTCATAATACCAATTGCTTGTAATGATTTACTGTTTTAATTACAATGCAAATGTAGCGCAATAATATTACATGTCAAAATATTTTATTGATTATTTTAATGTAATAATATATTTTTTCATCAAAAATGTAATGCAATAATATATTATTTGTAATTTTGGATATTAATTTAAAACATAAATAACATGGAACTTAGGGTAAAAGAAATATGCAAGCAGAAAGGTATTACACTGCAGCAACTTGCTAATAAATTAGGCATTAACAGGGTTAATCTATCAGTTAGTATTAATGGTAATCCAACATTAAACAAGATGAGTGAAATTGCTGAGGCTTTGGGTGTATCTGTAAATGATTTGTTGCCAGCACCACCAAAAACAGTCACAGGTTTTTTGGAAGTGGAAGGAAAAGTTATTAAAGTTAATGGTGTTGAAGACTTAAAAAAAATTATATCTGAGTTGGAAAAGATGTAATATAATTTCAACCCCACCTATCCCACCCCCTCTCGGCAATCACGGAATCCCCGTACCTCAAAATCATTTTTACTAAAATGTGATTTCTGAGTATAACAGTTCTATATTTTAAAAGATTCCAAATTTTTTTTGGGAAAAATCAAATATTTTTTAAGTGGATTAATATTGAAAATCAAACACTTATTTTATTTTCAATATCTTTCATATTAACTATTTTTATGTTTTATTAAAAATAATTTTTGTTTTTAATTTTAAGAAATATATGTTTGTAATAATCGTGGTTGCTGATTCTAAGTGAGAAAGCCAAAAACAAGAGCCATAGGGGGCTATATCCCTAAAATATAAGGTGCTTGCACCATTGTAAATTTATAGTTAAGTGTTAAGTTTAAGCAGATGTAAAGAGATTTTAAAAGAAACAAAAGATAAAAGTATAACATATACTGATGACCAAATTAAAGCTATCAGAGATTTATTATATCAATTTGCCAAATATCAGTTTCAAATAGAAGAAAATTATAAAATAGAAAATTACACAACATGAAAAATGTAATAATATATACAAGAGTATCAACTGAAGAACAAGGTGAACATGGTTATAGTCTGGCTTCACAATTAGAAAGACTACAGAAATATTGTAAATATAAAGATTACAATATTATAGGGCATTATGAGGATGAGTGTTCTGGTCAAGATTTTGATCGCCCTGACTATATTAGAGCAATGGACTACATTAAAAAAAACAAGAACAATGTAGATATGTTTCTTTGTACAGTTTGGGATAGGTTTGCAAGAGATGTATTGGAAGCATTAATCAACCTTAAAAAATTTAAGAAATATGATGTTGAAGTTAATTGTATTGAACAATACATTGATTTTAGTATACCAGAAAGTTTATATCAACTGAATATCTTTTTAACTAATGGAGAAGTAGAAGTAAAGAAGTTATCTAAAAGGGTTAAAGATGGCATGTTGAAGGCTCGAAAAGAAGGTTGCAGGATGGGTTCTGCCCCTTTTGGTTATGATAGGGATAGAGATATTTTTGACAATGCTACCCTAAAAGCAAATAATGATGCTCCCAAAGTATTAAGAGCTTTTGAACTGATAGCCAAAGGCAATATTAGCGCAAAGGTAGTAATGAAAGAGATAGGTTATCCCAAAGGGCGGTCTGCCTTTTATGCTATGCTTAAGAACAAAGTATATATAGGAAAAATTAAAATAGCAGAAGATAAAACTGTTTATTATGTTGATGGATTACATAAAGGGATTATAGATGAACCATTATTTTATAAAGTTCAAGATGTGATTTCAGGAAGAAGAATGAACAAAACAACTGCCAAATATAGTAAAATAAGAGAGGATTTATATTTAAGGGGGTATTTGGTTTGCCCCTCTTGTGGTAATCTTCTAACAGGAAGTCCTATAAAGGGACATGGTGGGGAATATTGTTATTATTATTGTAAGAAGCCAGGACATAAGGCACATATTAATACAACTGTAGTACATGATGCTTTTGAAAGTTTATTAGGGCAGTTTAAGCCCAAACCGTCCATATTGAAACTATATGGAGAAATATTGAAAGATATTTCAAATGAAAGAAAAGGTTCTTTTGTAGAAAAGGCAAATAAGATTCAAACAGAAATAAATGCTTGCCAAGTGAAAGTAGAAACTTTGGAAAATAAGTGGCTTGATGGTAAAATTGAAGATGCACAATACCACACTATACATGAGAGGTTAGAAAAAAACTTAGTAGATTTAAATGAGAAAAAACAAACTGTATTAGCCATTGATACCAACTTTAATGATAAGTTAAATTATGGGTTATCATTGCTTTACAACTTGGATAAATACTTTGTTGATGCAGATATTAATCTTAAAAATGATATATTAGGTTTGACTTTTAATGGAAAAATGATGTTTCATGAAAAAAAATTTCAAACCTTAGAACTCAACGAAGTGTTCTCTCTTATCATACAGAATGACAAGCAAATAGAAAGGAATTTAAAAAGACACACCAGCAAAAATGCTGATGTGTCTTGTAGTGTGACCCCGCCAGGATTCAAACCTGGAACCTTCTGATCCGTAGTCAGATACTCTATTCAGTTGAGCTACGGGGCCGAATTGAGGGTGCAAAGATAGATGATATTTTGTTAATTGCAAAATATAAGAAAATTTTCTTTCGATCATATTCTGATAAAAAGAAAATGTAATTTGATTTATAGACAGTTATGTGACATTTTTTTTATTCATAATTATTTGCACTATATTTGCTACCCATAAAAAAATAAAATCATAAACTAATAAACATAAATCTATGAGAAAAACAATTTTGCTGGCAGCTTTGTTAGCTTCATGCAGCTTATTTGCCCAAAAAGGGACAAACACATCTAATGCTTGGAAAGAAATGGACAAAGTATTGGAAAACATCAAAGAACCAAAGTTCGGTGATGCAAAACTTAAAATTACAGATTTTGGGGCAAAAGCGGGTGTTGAAAATTACAAAAGCACTGCTATTAACGATGCAATCAATGCCTGTGCTGCTAAAGGCGGCGGTATGGTCATTGTTCCCAAAGGCATTTTTTACACCGGACCGATCACCTTGAAAAGCAATGTAAACCTGCATCTGGAGGACGGAGCTGTGTTGAAATTCTCGACCGATCCGAAAGACTATGAACCCATGGTTCGCACCGTCTGGGAAGGATGGGACTGTATCAACTACCGCCCGTTGATTTATGCTGTTGGCGAAAAAAACATTGCGATTACCGGCAAAGGGATTTTGGACGGACAAGCTACCGACTTTAATTGGTGGCCTTGGAAAGGCAAACCCGAACATGGCTGGAAGCAAGGCATGATAAGCCAGGAATGGAACGGGACAAAAGAAAATGGCGGGCGTAATCGCTTAGCTAAAATGGAAGAAGACGGTGTGCCGATGGAAAAACGCGTAATGAGTTACGAAGACCGTTTGCGCCCAACATTTGTTGAACCTCAAAATTGCGAAAATGTCCTGTTGGAAGGCTTTACTTTAACCAATTCTCCATTCTGGTGTTTGCACCCGTTTATGTGCGAAAATGTGATTGTGCGCGGCGTAACCGTGAAAAGTCATGGACCGAATAATGACGGTTGCGATCCTGAATCTTGCAAAAATGTGTTGATTGAAAAATGTTCGTTCGACACCGGCGATGATTGTATTGCCATCAAATCGGGCAAAAACAGCGATGGACGCACCCGCAATAAACCTTCCGAAAATATTATTGTTCGTGGTTGCGAGATGAAAGATGGGCATGGCGGCGTAGTGCTTGGCAGCGAAATTTCGGGCAATGTACGCAATGTGTGGGTCGAAGATTGCAACATGGACAGTCCAAATCTTGAACGCGTAATCCGCATAAAATCAAATCCGGTTCGTGGCGGACTGTTAGAAAACTTCTACATTCGTAACATTACAGTTGGCAAATGCGAAAAAGCAATTTTTGGCGCCGAGATGAAATACGAAAAAGTAACCAAAGGTGATTACATGCCGATTGCGCGAAATTTCACTTTTGAAAATATAACCAGCCAAAGCAGCGAGTATGGCGTGCTGATTGACGGCATCCCCAATGTACCGGAGCAAGTAATGGATATCTCGTTTAACAATTGTATATTCAACGGAGTGAGCAAAGCACCTTATAAAATGACCGGTGTAAAAAACATCACTTTTGACAATGTGAAAATAAACGGCGAAACAGTTGTGTACGAAAACAAATAAACCACAATTTCGATAAAAGTAGATGCCTTCAAACGAACTTAAAAATCCGTTGAAGGCATCTTTTTTTGAATATAAAAATAATTGGAATTATCCTTTTTCTATTGTAAAAAAAGGATTCGTCATACCGCGCTTGACGCGGTATCGCCCATAAAGCAATTAATGGTTATTATGCGATTGCGGGTCTGCTGAACTTGATTCAGTGCCGCAATGACAAGAATAGTAAAAGGGATAATTCTGAAAATAATTATTTCACCGTTACCATCGTAGCCCCAAAGCCATACTCGCGAAACGATGCATCTTGTACATAATAATTGGGATGATTCAGTTTAAAGTGTTGCAGAATTTTATTGCGAAGCACGCCATCGCCTTTACCATGAATAAAAACAATTTTCTTTCCTTTTTGATCTTTGTTTTCTTTTAAAACTTTTTTCACCACTCCCATCTGGTATTCCAACATATCATTGTTACTCATACCCGAAGTGCTATCAAGCAAAGCGTTGATATGCAAATCTATTTCCAAAATATCGCTTTGAGGTTGCGGTTTCTTTTGTTTGGGAAAAGATTTCGGAGCATCACTCTTGTTTCGCAACAATTCGTTAGCTTGCTCTTGTGTCAAATTAATCTCATAATACGGATTATCATTTTTCATCACAGTAAGCAACATAGCTTGCTCATGGAAATAATCGTTTTCGGTAAAGCTATGCAACTTGTAAAACCGCACCAGACTGATCCGCAAGTCCATATCAATAATCGGCTTGAATGTGTATGTCTTTGTTTTAAAAGCAATACACTGCACCCGGATTTTCTCCCAATCGTTCAGTTTTTCCTTATTCACTTCGCACAACTCCACCTTTGTATTCGGTTCGATAGTACCTTGTGCACGGGGTTTCTGTCCATTCGCAACAGAAGTAGAAACCGTATAATGCAAAAAGTAATTGCTATCGTTGATTAAAAAAGCTGTGTAATTAGTTGTTTGAAGCTGCTTTATATTGTCAGGCACAAACGCTAAAAAGATAGTCAACTTTTCACCTTCGGGCGTTTCGTCCTTGTACTGATATTCGGGTTCGGGCTCTTCACGGATTATAATAGGAGCTTGCGCAGTAGGCGTTTGGCGTTGCTTTTCGGGCAAATTTGTTTCGCTGTTCACACTCTCAATCACCACACATTCGCGTATCAGCACAGGCGTTTCAAACCCGTCGTCCTCCTCTACCAACACAATGTCTTTCCCTTGAAAGCCGCGCACTACACCACCTCCCACGGCATTTAAAAACCGAACTCTATCACCTATTTTTATCATATATTTTATTATTATTTGATTTTTGACACAGAGAAAAAGAGATTTTGGGTAGGTATCATATGCTGTTGATTTTTATTATTTTTTGAACATGCATACATCGAGAATGCACAGGGAGCCACAGAGACGAAAAATCTTTGATTTTTCAAACTCGGTGTTCCTCCGTGCATTCTCGATTGAACCTTTTGTAATAATTCATTTTAGTACATGACAAAATAATTTTTAATGTTTAAACTAATAAAAGTATCGTCATGTCGACCAAAACGACGAGGCACGAGGAGTGTCGTGGAGACATCGCAAAAGCAGCATTAATCAGTCTTTTGCGATGTCTCGACAAGCTCGACATGACGATATTTTTTTTGATTTTGTATTGTTCTCTTAATTTTTGTCATGTACTAAGATAATTCATTTTTATCAAAATCACTTTCTGTTGTTAAATAACAATATCCTCTGTGTGAAAAAATGTATTACGAGATATTATTCTACATACCAACTTGCATACATTGCATAGTTGTGAGCTATTCCTTGATTAATCTCTTTGGTTTGTTCGGGCGACGCCTTCTTCACAAACTTTGCCGGAACACCCGCCCAAATCGTGTAAGGCTCAATCACTGTACCGCCTAGCACCAAAGCACCTGCCGCTACAATAGCCCCTTCGCCCACTACGGCATGATCGAGTACAGTGGAATTAATCCCGATAAGCGCATAATCGTTCACCCGCGCACCATGTACAACGGCATTGTGTCCGATGGTTACATAATTACCAATCTCGCAAACCGATTTTTGAAACAGCGTGTGTAGCACCGCACCATCCTGTATATTGGTGTGATTGCCTATGCGAATTGAATTTACATCGCCGCGCACCACCGCATTAAACCACACGCTGCAACCTTCGCCCATTATCACATCGCCTACAACAGTGGCATTTTCGGCTATAAAACAATCATTCGGGATTTCGGGCGTAACGCCTCGTACTGTTTGTATCATGATTTTTATTATATATTTATCAAATACAAAAGTACGAAATCTTTTATTTTTTTGTTAAATAACAAAAAAAAATTACTTTTGTATTCATAACAAACCGACAACGGTCGGACCAATTTTATTAAAAACAAAAAGCGTTCGCTTTTATTCTTAATTTCGAAAATTAGAGACTTTCAGAATAAGTAAGAATAAGTAGGCAACGCTCACATCGTTTATACGGCGTGGGCTATACTTATTTACTTATAAGGTCCTCTAATACCTCGAAATTGAATAAGCCATAGTTCCACGCTTTTCAATTCTACAAATCTGCCAACGGGAACTTGAGGCAAACAAAAACTTTTTATAACATGAAAAAGATTTTTCTTTCGCTGTCCTTGTTGGCAGCCGTGCTTTTACAAAGTGTAAATGCACAAATGACTGTGGGAACAAGTGCTGCTCCTGTAGCAGGTTCTGTGTTGGATTTGAGCCAGGTATCGGCTAAAAACCTGGGGCTGATGATTCCGCAGGTTAATTTGTCTACAATCTCGGGAACCAACAAAACTAATCTTGAGAAAGAAGGCATGGTGGTGTACAATTTAGCGGACAAAGCATTTTATGCGTATCAAAATGGGGTATGGGTAACATTCGCAACTTTGATTAATGGACGCATTGCATATGGCACTACTACTCCTAATTTAAATGCAGGACTTCATATTATGGGTGATGGAAGTAATGATGATATTGTCTTTGACGGAATAGCAGATGCACCATTAATTAGGATGCGCCGTGCTAATGGTTCAAAAACAACTCCAGCTAATTTAACCAATGGAGATTTAATTGGAGGCATAAATTTCGGAGCGCAGATAAATGGAGGTATGGCAGAAGGTATTGCATCAATAATGGCAAATTATAGAGGTACAGGCACAACAAATGCCTCTTCATTATCTATCAACTCATCTACAGCCTCAGTATATCTACATGAAAACGGCAATGTAGGAATAGGAACCTCTACCCCCACCACCTATAAGCTCCAAGTAGCAGGTACAGCCGGCGGAACGAGTTGGACAAACATCTCCGACGCCCGCTACAAAACCAATATCCAAACCATCCAAAACCCACTGCAAAAAGTACTGCAACTGCAAGGCAAAACCTACAAATTTGATACTGAAAAGTGGAAAGACAAAGGATTTCTTGCTGGCACACAATATGGAGTGATTGCCCAAGAGGTAGAAAAGATAGTTCCCGAAGTGGTAACCACCGATGCCGAAGGCTATAAAGGAGTGAATTATGACGCACTTGTACCGCTGTTGATCGAAGCCATCAAAGCACAGCAAGCGCAAATTGACGAGTTGAAAAAGCAAATCAATAAATAATCCTAAAAACCGGAACTATGAACTTTATCCGAAAATTATTTATTGTATTAAGCTTTATAATTTGGCTTAATACACCTGCCTCTTCGCAAGGTTACAACTATGGCAAAGCAACCATCGGCACCCACCCAACCTTAGCCAACGGCAGCCTTACCAACAGAAGCACAGGCGAACTACACTTAGGCGCAGGCACAGCAGGGCAACAGAAGAACCAGTTCACCCTTACCGGTAATTATCTAGGCGAAAGCGGTTCGAGGCTTTACTCTTCGATAACTGCCAACACCAATGCTTCTGGCACAAAAGGTTATCTTTCTATGTCGGGAACAGCCAAGAGAAGCGGCGGTTCGACATTAATCGTGCTTGATTTATTGAGCACTTGGGATGGTAGCCGTATCGACTTGGCTGAAGCGCTGAATTCAGGTTCTGATGCAGACGCTTTCACCATGAATGCGACCACAGCCAGTACTTCGGGCAGGACAGCAAAACTGTTTAACGAACTATCCGGCAGCAAGCGGATTTGGTATATCGGCGAAGAACCGATTATCGTTTCTTCGTGCGAAAGCATTTGTGAAGGAGCGGGC